>JAADGN010000066.1:0-36171 GCA_013152325.1 Chloroflexota bacterium | reverse complement strand
TGTTCGAATCGGTTCAGCCGGACGACCGCCTGCTGCTGGACGATGGGCGTTTGACGCTCTCGGTAGTGGCTTCCGGTAAAAAGAGCATTTTGACGCGCGTCGTTGTGGGCGGCGTACTGACCGCCCACAAGGGGATCAACTTGCCCGGAGTCCGGCTGCGGATTCCGGGGGTCACGGAAAAAGATAAAGTCGATCTGGCGTTTGGGATGGAACACGGCGTTGACGCGGTCGCGATTTCTTTCGTCCGCAGCGTACATGATGTCTTCATGGTGCGCCATGTGATGAAGCAGCTGGTCAAAAAAGATCAACGTTTGCCGCTGCTGATCGCCAAGTTGGAACGGCCTGAGGCCATCGACGAACTGGAAAATATTTTGGATGCGGTGGACGGCGTGATGGTGGCGCGCGGCGACTTGGGGGTGGAGATGCCGCCCGAGCACGTGCCCGTGCTGCAAAAACAGATTATCCAGGCGGCCAACGCAAAGGCCAAGCTGGTGATCACCGCGACGCAGATGCTGGAGTCGATGATCCACAACCCGTTGCCGACGCGGGCGGAGGCCTCGGACGTGGCCAACGCTGTTTTCGACGGCACGGATGCGGTTATGCTTTCGGCGGAGACGGCCGTGGGCGAATATCCCGTCGAGGCGGTCAAGATGATGGCGCGCATTGTTTGCGAGGCCGAATCGCATTTCCTGGAATGGGGGCTGGAACAGGGACAGATAGCGCTGGGCGGCAGCGATGCGGCTTCCATGGCGCACGCGGCGCACGAATTGGCGCACGACCGCGATGTGGAGGCCGTGGCGGTGTTTACTGTGCGCGGCACGACAGCCTGGCTGATGTCCAAGGTCAGGCCGCATACGCCGATATTGGCCTTTACGCCCGACCCGGTGACCTATTCACGGCTGGCGTTTTTGTGGGGCGTTCGTCCGCAATTGGTGCCATTTGCCAACACGCTGGAGGACATGCTGTCAACCGTCGACTTGGCGATAACGCGCACGGGCATGCTCAAGATCGGTCAGCAGGTGGTGCTGGTGTGCGGCTTCCCGGTGGGGGCAATGCGTCCGCCGAATATGGCGTTGCTGCATACGGTGGGGGAGTGAATCGGGCATCTATTTTTCGAAACTCGAGATGATCAAGCCGAGTCCGATCAACACGCCGCCGAGGACAAAGAGCGGCGTGATCTGTTCATTCAGGAAAATTGCGCCGAGAATGGTCCCGACGACCGGCTGGGCAAAGAATGTCAGCGAGGCGATGCCCGCGTCCAGCGTCGCGAAGGCCATATTCCACAGGTACATTGCCAGCGCGGTGGCGATGATGCCCAGGAAGAGCACGCCGCCAATCACGCCCGGCGTGATCGCGCCGATGCCCTGGCTGGCGACCTCCCATGCGCCCATCGGAATGCTGACCGGCAGGCCGCCGATAAACGCGATCAAGCTGACGGTCAGCACGTCGGCGCCGCGCGTGATTTTGCGGATCAGCACGGAATACAGCGCCCAGGTCAGCGCCGCCGCGACCAGGTTGAGATTCCCCAAAAAAAGCGATGACGAAAGCTGTGCCTTGCGCGGGTCGATCACTGCCAGCACGCCCAGTGATGCGACCAGCAGTGCGAGAAAGCGGCGGGGAGTGATCTTTTCGCCGAGCAGCAGGGCCGCGAAGAGCAGCACGAAGGCGGGCGTAGCCGAGGTGACCAATGCGCCGTTGGCCGCCGTGGAGAGATTCGTGCCGACGAACTGGAAGCCGATCGAGATGCCGTAGCCGACAAACCCGACCCAGAAGATTTGCCAGAAGTGTCGCCTGGCGACGTGCAGTCTGCCGCGCACGGCGGCGACAAGCCACAGGGTGACGATGCCGAGCAGCAGCCGAAGCGTGATGAGCGAGAACGGCGGGATCACGTCCATGACGGCCTTGCTGACCACGTACATCCCGCCCCAGATGGCGGCGGCGGTCAGTCCGGCCAGGATGCCGGTGAGCGGTGAGGTCTTCGTCATGGGGCGGATTATACTGTGCTCGTTGTCGTAGTGGGGCGGTTTAACAGGGCAAGTAGGTAGAAGATGAAACAAAAAAGACCCCGCCGGTTGATGGGCGGGGTCTTTGTGTGTAATGGTCTGTCTAGAACATCAGGGCGTTGACTTCGTCAATCGTCTCCGGCTTCGGACGCAGGTCTTTTTCCGTCAGGCGATTGAGCGGCGTATCCACCAGGTTGCAGATGTCCATCAGGGAGGGCCGCTCGGGGTTAATGTAAATCAGGCCGGTGATCAGCCAGTTCTTTTCGCGGGCCTCTTCCAGGATTGTGACGGCGGCCATGCGGTTGGTCGGATCGTAATCCCTCTCCAGTTTTTTGAGCCGGATCACAGAGCCGTCGTGCATCGTCACGTCACGGGTGCTGCCTTCTTCGAAGTCCTCGACGGTGATCTCGTCGCGCGCCGGGATGAAGGTCAGGTCGTGCAGCGGCGTCTCGTGGCTCTTGCCCCACGAGTACGAGTGCATGGATGTGTCCCGGTTGTTGAAGGTGACGCAGGGGCTGATGATGTCCAGGATGGCCGTTCCGTTGTGGCGCAGGGCGGCCTTGATCAGCGTTTTGACCTGCTTTGGGTCGCCGGCGAAGGAGCGGGCGACGAAGGTCGCGTTGGAGGCCATCGCTTCCAGGCAGATGTCGATTGGTTCGAACGGGTTGGTGCCCTGCTTCTTCAGGGTCAACCCGACTTCGGACGTCGCTGAGAGTTGGCCTTTGGTCAAGCCATAGACGCCGTTGTTCGCGATGACGTACAGCAGCGGAACGTTGCGGCGGATGACATGCTTGAATTGTCCCATGCCGATGCTGGCTGAGTCGCCGTCTCCGCTCATGCCGACGCCGAGCAGGGTTTTGTTGCCCAACATGGCGCCGGTCGCCAGTGCAGGCATTCGTCCGTGCAGGCCGTTGAATCCGAATGAGCGGCTTAGCATATAGGTGGGCGCCTTGCTGGAGCAGCCGATGCCGCTGAACTTGACGATCTCCTCCGGGGCGATGTCCATCTCATAGCAAGCTGCGATGATTTGACTGAGAATCGAGTTGTGTCCGCAGCCCTGGCACAGGGTGCTGGGTGCGCCGCGGTAATCAGCTTTCGAAAGACCAATTTTGTTTACGGCAGCCATGATTATTTCGCCTCCTTTGCCAGGATGTCGTCACGTACCCATTCGGCGGTGAGGGACAAACCATCATTGTGGGTGGATGAGATCATTTTTCCGCTTTCTTCGGGGTATTCGAGAATCAGCAGTTGTTGCAGTTGCCCGTCGCGGTTCATTTCAACGACGTAGATTTTCTCGTGGTTGCGGACAAATTCTTTCACCTGGTCGGTGAAAGGCAGCGCGCGCAAACGCAGGAAGTCGGTCTTGAGCCCTTTTTCTGCGAGCATGGCGCGAGCTTCTTCGATGGCGGGCAGGGTGGAACCGTACGAGATAATGCCGACGGTCGCGCCGTCCATTATCTCGACCATCGGTTCGGGAACGTATTGGCGGGCTGTCTCGTATTTGACGAGCAGGCGTTCCATGCCTTCCGTCCAGACGCCCGGGTCTTCGCTGTAGCGGGCATAGATGTCGTGCCCGGTGCCGCGCGCGAAATAGGAGCTGTGCTCGCGGCGGTTGCCCGGCACCGTGCGGTACGGGATGCCGTCGCCGTCCACGTCCTTGTAGCGGCCCCACTCGCCGAATTTCTTCTCAAAGTCTTCGAAATCGCCCTCCCACAGCAGTTTGCCGCGGTCCATTGGTTGGTCGGGATACTCAAAGGGTTCGCTCATCCACTGGTTTTGCCCCAGGTCCAAATCGCTCAAGACGAAGACGGGGGTTTGCAGTCGTTCGGCCACGTCGAAGGCTTTCCAGCCAAACTCGAAACACTCTTTGACCGAGCCTGGCAGCAAGACGACGTGTTTGGTGTCGCCGTGGCTCAGGAATACGGCCTGGTTCAAGTCGCCCTGTGATGTGCGGGTTGGCAGGCCGGTGCTGGGGCCCATGCGCTGGACGTTCCAGATGACGATGGGGACTTCAGCGTAGTAAGCCAGGCCGACGTATTCGCCCATCAGGCTGATCCCCGCGCCGGACGTGGACGTCATCGCGCGCGCCCCGGCCCAGCCTCCGCCAATGGTAATGCCGACTGCCGCCAGTTCATCTTCCGCCTGAATGACGGCGTAAGTTTGCTTGCCGTCTTCCGTATTCCGCAGTTTGGGCAGATACGCGTTCATCTTCTCGACCAGGCTGGTCGCGGGGGTGATAGGATACCAGCCGACGACTTGCACGCCGCCGTAGATCGCGCCGAGCGCAGCCGCGGTGTTGCCGTCGGCCATGATCAGGCCCTCGGTCTTGTCCATCGGCTCGAGGTAGTAAGGGTCTGTCTTTTCCAGGTTGGCGGCGGCCCATTCGGCGCTGGCCTTGATGATGTCGAAGTTGATGTTGACCGGCTTTGCTTTTCCCTTGAAGTGGAAATCGAGCGCCTGGTGAATTTTGTCCAAGTCAATGCCCACCATTTGCGCCAGCACGCCAACATAAACCATGTTGGCGACCATGGTGCGCAAGTTGGACGGGGCCTCCGATGCGCGCACGATTTTCTGCACCGGCATGGGATACGCGGTGATGTCGTCGCGGTCAATCGACGCCTTGATCTTCTCGTCGTAGAAGAAAACGCCGCCAGGCAGCACATCGGCCAGGTCGCGCTCGAACGATTTCGGGTTCATGGCGATCACGATTTCGTGTGCTTCGCGGCGGGCGGTAAAGCCATCTTTGTTGACACGGACGGTGTACCAGGTTGGCAGTCCCTGGATGTTGGAGGGGAACATGTTTTTGCCGGAAACCGGAATTCCCATCTTGAATAGGGCGCGCAGTATGGTCAGGTTTGACGTCTGGCTGCCCGAACCGTTGGCGGTGCCAACGGTGATTGAAAAATCGTTAATGATCTTGTCTGACATAAGCTCCTCGAGAAATGTACTAAGAGACCGGGCGATGGTAGATCAGGTCGGTATGTTCCATCAATGCCTGATACCCAGCCTCGTAATTGCCATCGTATATTGCTTCCACCATGTCGGTGTGGTACTGCCATACTTTTGTCAGGTATTCATAGTCTGTGAATACGTTCAGCCCGATTGCTTCGTATGCCTCCCAATAGGCCTCCAGCAAGCCGGTCACAAAGATGTTGTCTAGCCGGCGGTAAATGAGCAAGTGCAGTTCACGGTGCTCGTCGTGGGGGATTTGGATCGGGTTGCCGCGCAATTTCTCCCAGGCTTGTGTTAGCAAGGCTTTCATTGCTTGGTGGTCTGCCCCGGTCAACTTTTTGACGGCTTCGTAGAAATAGGCAGACTCAAGGTGGGCGCGCAGGTCGGAGTAGGACTGAAAGTGCTCATCGTCGAGCGCAAGCGCATATCCGAGACTCTGCCGAACCGCGGGCGTGAAGGTGTAGGGCAGGCGGCGGGTGCCTTTCCGCGGCCGGACTTCGACCAGACCGAGGGCGCGCGCCACCTGCAGTTGTTCGCGCAGGGCAGCTACACTGATGCCCAATTCGCTGCTAAGGTCGGTCAATGAAGGCAGCCCTTCGCTCTCAGCCTGTTTGTGGGAGGCCAGATAGCGCAAAAATTTTGAAATCGAGTTGGGGGAGATGCGTTCGCGTAACATTTTATGAATATTGTCAATTAATCAGATAATTCGTAGGATTGGAGTATATCACTGCCAAAGAAGTTGGTCAAGTACGTATTTTTTGAATAGGGTATAATTGAGCGGCCTATCTCTGATAGGCTAATACAAAATTTCAAGGTGAATTTGTACGCATAAGGCAGCCCATGATGAACGTCCCTCTTACCCTCCCCGCCGACTATTGGCAATCGCTGACGATCAAGAAACGCGATATTGAATTTCTGCATACCCACCTGTTCGAGGTGGAAACCCCCCTGACTGTTACAGAATTGGTGACTGTGTTGGTTGAAGAGCGCATTCGTTCTGAGAAGGAATCGCTCTTGAAGAAGCGAAAGGGCAAGGGAAAGTTGTACTTGCCCAAAGAGCACTATCAGACCGGCGACGAGTTGGCCTTTCCTGCATTGGATTGGCAAAAAGGGCAAGTGACTGCTGTTCGTCCGGGCGTGAATCCTGAAGTCGAATCTTTTGACGTGTTGACGGTCACGATGGAGGACGGGAGCGAGCGTCTTTTTGCGGGCGGTTTGGCGGAGCATCGTCTGAACGAAGAGAAGGTCCCAGACGATGCGGATGGGCAGACCGATCCCGATACCATCGTTCGGGACTATGGCGCCGAACTGGAACAAAAACTCGATGCCGCGCTGAAAGACGGGGACGAACTGGTGCGCATCGCCGGACGCTGGTTCCCGCGCGCCCTGCTCGTAGATGTCAACGCCGGACACCTGAACTTGGCCGAGGCGGTGCTGGACATGGCCGAAGGGGAACCGCTCCCGACTGAAGCGTTGATGAAGGATGTCGAGTTGCCGCAGGGCGTCAACAAGAATCTGGGCGAATTCTCCCTCAATTATGCCTTGCAGGAAGACCCGCGTTTTGACGAGGTTGGCCCGGTCGGACAAGTGTTGTGGTGCCTGGAGCGGTTGGAGCCGGATGGCGTGCGTGAAGTCCCTGCCTTTTTGCAGTATACGCCGATCGAGCATGATCGCACGGCTTTGACAAAGGATATGCTTGCCCTGGAAGCTGAGCTGGATGACGAGTTGAGCGAAGTGGATATCGCACCCGGCAAAGCCCTGAAAGAGGTCGTTATCAGTCTGACATATCCGCACTGGCGGGCGGGCACTTTGCCGATCTCGGCGCGGGTGCGATCTTTTTTCCCAACGGCTTACGAGTCGCCGCGCATCCGGTTTACACTGATAGACGGCAAGACAGGGCAGAAGATGCCTGGTTGGGTCGTCAGGGAGAACCGATACGTATATGGTTTGCGTGACTGGTACCAGGCGCAGGAATTGATACCCGGCAGCTTGGTCCATATTCGTCATGGCGACCAACACGGCGAAGTCATCATCGAGGCGCAGACCCATCGCGGGAAGCGTGACTGGGTGCGCACGGTCATCGTCGGTGCAGACGGCGGATTGGTGTTCGCCATGCTCAAGCAGGTGGTTACTGCCGAATTCGATGATCGCATGGTGCTCGCGGTACCGGATGCCGACGCGGTGGATAAGGTGTGGGAGCAAACCCGGGTGAGCGGTCGGCCTTTTGAGCAGTTGGTGCACAACATAATGCGGGAACTGACCAAACTTACCCCCCAGGGACACGTGCATGCTCAGGAATTGTATTCCGCGGTGAATATTGTCCGGCGTTGCCCGCCTGCCCCTTTGTTCAGCCTGTTGGCGACGAAACCCTGGGCTGTCCATGTGGGAGATCTACATTTTCGTTTGGAAGATTCTGACGGAGAGGAGGCGTAGATGCCTGAAATGAAAGCTTTTAGCCTGGTCAAACCGACCCTGGATACGCCTTTTCACATCGACTTTGCATGGTGGCAGCAGAATGACCGTGATTGGCGCGTCTATCTGCGCTCGTTGCTCTGCGAGGAGCATCGGGAAACTTTTGGAGACTGGCAGAACGGACAGATGATCGACTGGATCGATCCCGACACGGCAGAAGTCAAATCGGTAGATGGCCTTCAGCATATCCTGATGTCGCATTGCGCTCACCAGCCGGACTTCTTGACCGAGCATACGGCGCTGGTCGAGGCCGTCTTTCGCCTTTTCCTGGTGAACGGCAACTCGCCAATGAGTTCACGCGAATTGGCAGAACGCCTGAGGCGTCCTGGAACGACCATTCTGAAAACATTGGCCGGCCCGCGGGTCTATCGTGGCTTGCGGCCATGTTGCGACTAGAACGTTTTGCCCCCGTAGCTCAATCGGAAAGAGCAAGTGCCTTCTAAGCACGAGGTTGTGGGTTCGAGTCCCGCCGGGGGCGCCTGGAAACACGTTTGTTGGTCTTGAAAAACAGGAATGAACAAGCGGCGATGAGCCGAATTGCAATGAAGCGCCGAATGCTGCCAGCGCGGCCCTCGATGTTTGATGGCGGCATCCCCCATCTTGTTCTCTGATAAGCATTGGAGGATTCGAGAATGTCCACAATTATCCGTAAATCTGGAACGACCTCTTCTCCCGATCCCGACCGTCATAATGTCTTGCACGCGGTCGGCTGGCAGGTGCAGGTACGTTCGAATATCTGGAGCCCGCCGACCGACATGTACGAGACGGCGGACGCCTATGTCGTCCGGGTGGAAGTTGCCGGAATGCGGGAGGAAGATTTCGTGGTCAGCATCGAGGGCAATTTTTTGGTCATCAGCGGCGTGCGCCCGGATGTGACCGAGCGGCGCGCTTATCATCAGATGGAAATTCGCTGCGGCAAGTTCACCAGCGCGGTTGGCCTG
Organism: Chloroflexota bacterium; assembly: GCA_013152325.1. Classification (GTDB taxonomy): domain Bacteria; phylum Chloroflexota; class Anaerolineae; order Anaerolineales; family Villigracilaceae; genus Desulfolinea. The sequence continues at coordinate 27,803 of JAADGN010000066.1, read as the reverse complement.
CCCGCCCCGGTGGATATCGAGCAAGCCAGCGCCGAATACGTGGACGGCTTTCTCACGGTAACGCTGCCGAAAGCAAAGCCGAGCCAGATTCCCATTCAGGAATGAATGATACAGGAAGAAAGAATTTTTTATGAGTGCTTCACGCTGGCATGCCAATGTTGCCGAATGGTTTGAATGGATATGGGAAAATGATGCTTCGTTGATGGAGTTGTTCATGCCTTCTGTGCTCTCGCGCCTGGCGAAGAAGAAAGAAGAACAGGATGAACCGCAGGGAGAGCCGCTTGAAGTGGAGGCGGTTCAGTATCCGGACATCCTGCCGATCTTGCCCCTGAGGGGCGTGGTCGTTTACCCCCAAACCGCTGTCCCGCTGACGGTGGGGCAGCCGCGCTCGATCAAGTTGATAGACGACATCGTTGCCGGCGACAAACTGGTCGGGCTGGTGGCGGCCAAAAATCCGGAGTTGGAGACGCCCGGCCCGGACGATCTGTATCAAGTCGGCACAATTGCCACCGTCCACCGCCTGCTGCGCGCCCCGGACGGGACCATCCGCTTGTTGGTGCAGGGGCTGGAGCGTTTCCGCTTGGACGAGTTCGTCGAGACGGAGCCGTATCTCAAGGCCAAGATCAACCTTGCTCCTGAGACCGTGGAGACCGGCCTGGAGATCGACGCGCTGGCGCGCAACGCACGCGACCAGTTTGCGCAGATCGCGGAAATGATCCCCTCTTTTCCGGAGGAGTTGGTCGCATCCATTTCTGTCTTGGACAGTCCCCTGGAGACGGCTTATACGATTGCCAACTTCCAGCGGATCAATTTGGCTGACGCCCAGCAGATTCTGGAGCTTGACTCGACATACGAGAAGCTGCATAAACTGATCAACCTGTTGACGCGCGAAAATGAAGTCTTGCAGTTGGGGCAAAAGATACAGAACGAAGCCCGCGAGGAAATCGAAAAAGTGCAGCGCGAATATTTTTTGCGCGAGCAGCTTAAGGCCATTCAAAAAGAATTGGGCGAGAAGGACGAGCAGGCCGTCGAGGTCGAGGAATTCCGCAAGAAGATCGAAGAAGCCAAAATGTCGGAAGAGGCCGACAAGCAGGCGCGCCGCGAGTTGGACCGCCTTTCGCGTCTGCCGACGGCCGCTGCCGAGTACGGCGTTATCCGCACGTATCTCGATTGGCTGGTCTCGCTGCCCTGGTCGAAGCAGACAGAAGATAACCTGGATATTTTTCATGCCCGCGAGATCCTCGATAAAGACCACTATGGCCTGGAAGATGTCAAAGAGCGTATTTTGGAATTCCTGGCGATCCGCAAGCTGCGGTTGGTGCGTCAGGGTGAGTTTGACGAGCCGTCGGACGACGTCATCCACCGCGACCGCGAAGGCGTGATTTTGTGCTTTGTCGGCCCGCCCGGCGTTGGCAAGACTTCACTCGGACGCTCCATCGCGCGCGCCATGGGGCGCAAGTTCGTCCGCATTTCGCTGGGCGGCGTGCGTGACGAGGCCGAGATCCGCGGTCATCGCCGCACCTACATCGGCGCCATGCCGGGACGTATCTTGCAGGCGCTGCGGCGCGTCGAATCGCATAATCCCGTCTTCATGCTCGACGAGGTGGACAAACTGGTCTTCGATTTCCGCGGCGATCCGGCCTCGGCCTTGCTCGAAGTGCTTGACCCGGAGCAGAATGTCGAGTTCCGCGACCACTACTTGGAAGTGGCTTTTGACCTGTCGCAGGTCATGTTCATCACTACTGCGAACACGCTGGAGACCATCCCCGGCCCGCTGCGGGACCGTATGGAGATCATCTTCCTTTCGGGGTATACGGAACGCGAGAAGGTCGCTATTGCGCGCGGTTATCTGATCCCGCGCCAGATCCGCGAGAACAGTCTGCATTCTGACGAAATTGAATTTACGGATGACGGCCTGCGGATGATCATCAACCAGTACACCCGCGAGGCTGGCGTGCGCAACCTGGAACGAAAAATTGGCGCGATATGCCGCAAAGTCGGCACGCGCATTGCCGAAGAGAAGGGCAAGTTCTTCAAGATCACGACTGAGGCGGTGGAAGAGTTTCTCGATCATCCCATCTTCCTGGGCCCCGAGGAGCTCAATGCCCGTATTTCGATCCCCGGCGTGGCGGCCGGTCTGGCCTGGACGCCTTACGGCGGCGACGTGCTTTTCATCGAGGCCACGCGTATGCCCGGTTCGAAGGGCTTCCAGATCACCGGTTCGATCGGCAACGTGATGCAAGAATCCGCCCGCGCCGCGCTTTCGTATGTCCGTTCGAGGGCGGAAGAGTTGGGCCTTGACCCCGGGTTCTTCGACGAGACGGATATTCACATGCATGTCCCGTCTGGTGCACAACCCAAGGACGGCCCCTCGGCCGGCGTCACGATGGCGACTGCCCTGGTCTCTTTGCTCTCTGGCCGCAAAGTACGTCCGCAGGTTGGGATGACCGGCGAGATCACGCTGCGGGGACAGGTGCTGCCGATTGGCGGCGTCAAGGAAAAAGTCCTGGCCGCGCACCGGTTCTGTCTGAAAACGATCATCTTGCCCAAGCGCAATGAAGTCGACCTGGACGATGTGCCCGAGGAAGTCCGCAAGGATATGAAGTTCATCTTTGTGCAGACGGTGGACGAAGTTCTGGATGCGGCGCTGGAGCCTGCGAAAAAAACAAAGCCTGCTGCAAAAAAGAAGGCGGCCAAACCAAAGGCCAAAAAAACTACCAAGACGAGGCGAACAAAAGAAAATGCCAAAAGTGATGCTGGCTGAAGACGATGAGACGATGGTCTCGCTCCTGAGCACCCTGCTTGCAATGGAGGGATTTCAAGTCGTGAGCATGGACGCGGCCGAACAAGACGTCCTGACCGCTGTGCGCAGCGAAGCGCCTGACGTGCTTTTGCTGGATGTCCACCTGCCGTATGAAAACGGTTTGGACGTCGTGAGCGCTTTGCGCCAGGACGATGAGCTCAAGAATACGCGCGTTGTGATGAGTTCGGGGATGAGCTTGAAGGATGAGTGCCTGAGCAAGGGCGCGGACGAATTTTTGCTCAAGCCCTATATGCCGGATGATCTGATAGAGATACTCAAACAACTGGCTTAGTTTTCTCCGCGCCGAAACTCCACTATGGCAGCAGCACAGTCCAACCCGTCTCCCCTGATCAGAACTTTCCGCTTTTCAGATGATTATGACGCCGTTTACCGGCTATGGGCCGATGCAGGGGACGGCATTCACTTGCGCCGCTCCGATGACCCGGACGAAATCGAGAAGAAAATCCGGCGCGACCCCGACCTGTTCCTGGTTGCCGAGATGGATGGTCGGATCGTGGGCAGTGTGCTGGGCGGTTTCGACGGGCGGCGCGGCATGATGTATCACCTGGCGGTGGCGCACTCGCATCGCGGTCGGGGGATCGGCGAACAGTTGATGGACGAACTTGAGCGTCGTCTGCGAGCCAAGGGCTGCATCCGCTATTATTTGCTGGTTACCACGGACAATGACACGGCGATCCGTTTTTACGAACAGCGCGGCTGGGAGCGCATGGACCTGTACGTCTACGGGAAGGACTTGATCTGAGATGCCGTTGCGATTTGGGATTCTGACCGTCTCTGATCGGTCGTCACGCGGCGAACGGGCGGACGCTTCTGGCCCCGCCCTGGGCGGACTCATCCGGTCCCGGGGCTGGGAGGTTGTCCGGACGTCCATCCTGCCCGACGACGAGGCTGCGCTGCGCGAGACGCTCTCCGCCTGGGCCGACCGCGGCGACCTGGACGTCATCCTGACCACCGGCGGGACCGGCTTCGCCTCGCGCGATGTCACGCCCGAAGCGACGCGCGCCGTCGTGGAGCGGCTCGCCCCCGGTCTGACGGAGGCCATGCGCGCCGCCAGCCTGCAAGTCACGCCGCACGCCATGCTCTCGCGGGCGGCAGCGGGCATACGCGGCGGGGTGTTGATCGTCAACTTGCCGGGCAGCCCCAAAGCCGCCGTGGAAAATTTGCAGGTCATCTTGCCGGTCCTGCCGCATGCCGTGCAATTGTTGAGCGGAGACCCGGATGCCGAGATGGGGCATTAATTCCTGATCGTCATTCCCAGTTCCCGATGATATAATTTCGCTGTTCTTAAACTAAACGAGTGAGGCTATTTTATGATTGACGTGAACGAATTACGCAAGGGTGTAACTTTCGAACAGGACGGCAATCTGTTCAAGGTGACGGATTACCACCACAATAAACCTGGCCGCGGCAGCGCGACCATCCGCATCAAGGCGCGCAACCTGCGCACCGGGGCCAACATTGAAAAGACTTTCAACTCCGGCGACCGCGTGCAGGATATTCGCCTGGACTACCACAATGTGCAATTCCTGTACTCGGACGGTGAGTTTTACCATTTCATGGACAACGAAACTTTTGAGCAGCCGGCCATTGACGCCAAGATGCTGAAGGATATCGTTGGCTACCTCGTCGAGGGCTTGGATGTCAAAATAACCTTCTACGAAGGTGAGCCGCTGGATATCGAATTGCCCACTTCGGTGGACTTGAAGGTTGTCGAGGCCGCCACCGCGGTGCGCGGCGATACCGCTACCGGCGTGACCAAGAAAGTCAAGTGCGAAACCGGCCTGGAAGTCCAGGTGCCGAATTTCGTCGAAGCGGGCAATGTCATCCGCGTGGACACGCGCACCGGCGCATATCTCACCCGCGCTTAGGACGCGGGCATCGATTACCGGTGCTCCGATTGGTTGTTACGTCCCCTTCGCGGGGACACTTTTTTCGCAAGTAGTAGGGAGAGGTTCAATGCGAACGCCCGCTGGCACAGAATGTCGATATTTTTTTGGCGATTATTACCGGGGCCGCAGCCGCGAAGAATGCCGCCTGCTGGCATCTTCGGACCCGTCGCAGCGCTGGCTGCCCGAGCTGTGCAAAACCTGCCCCGTGCCGGGGATTGTGCGCGCCAATGCTTGCGAGAGCATGCGTTTGAACGCCCGCGTCACGCGCTCCATATGGGACTTTTTGCAGCGCAGGGTGCAGGTGACAGCTTTCTGCGAAAAAACGTTGCGGCAGGTGGCCCAGCCCGAAATCGGCTGCGGCGAATGTCATCCGCTGCCGCCCATCTTTGAAGTGAAAAAATGACCCTGACACTTTTGCTCGATCTGGACGATACTTTGCTCGAGACGCACATGGAGTCGTTCATCCCGGCCTATTTCCAGGCGCTGGGCGGCGCGCTGGACGAACACGTCCCCGCCGAAACATTGTTGAAACGTTTGATGCATGGCACGCACCAGATGATGGCCAATGACCGGCCGGACCGCACTTTGCGGGAAACCTTCGACGCTAACTTTTACCCGCATCTGGACGCGGAACGGGACGCCCTCCAGCCGAAGATCGAGCAATTTTACGACGAAGTGTTCCCGACCCTGCAAAAATTGACGCGCCAAAAACCGGCCGCGACGGAATTGGTCGAGTGGGCTTTCGAGCAGGGCTACCGCGTCGCGATCGCCACCAATCCGCTCTTCCCGCGCAAGGCGATCTACCACCGCCTGCGCTGGGCCGGGCTGCCGCCGGAACAGTATCCGTTTGAAGTTATCTCGTCCTACGAGACGTTCCACTTCACCAAACCGAATCCGGCCTATTTTGCCGAAGTCCTGGGACGGCTGGGCTGGCCGGATGGGCCGGTCGTGCTGGTCGGCGACGACCCGGAACTGGATCTCTCCCCGGCCCAGCGGCTGGGTTTGCCGTCCTTTTGGATTTCCGCCCCTGACGCCGCACTGCCGGACGGCCGTCGGCCAACGGGGCGCGGCGCGCTGGCCGACCTGCGCGCGTGGCTGGAGACGGTCGACGAAGAGCGCTTGCAGCCGCAGTACCAGTCGCCGGACGCGATTGTCGCCACGTTCATGTCCACCCCGGCCGCGCTGAGCGGTTTGCTGTCGCCGGTCCCTGTCTCGCACTGGACGCGCTGCCCGGAGCCGGATACGTGGTGCGTTACGGAAATCCTGTGCCACCTGCGGGATGTGGAGCGCGAGGTCAACCTGCCGCGCATCCAGACCTTGTTGGATGAGGACAATCCCTTCATCGCCGGGCAGGACACCGATGTGTGGGCGGCTGAGCGCGGCTACGCTCAACAGGATGGCGAGGCTGCCCTGCGCGATTTCGTTGCGACGCGTATGCGGACGCTGGAGATTCTGAAAAAGTTGGATGACGCGGCCTGGAGGCGTCCTGCGCGGCATGCCATTTTTGGCCCGATCACACTGCAGGAACAGGTCGGTTTTATGGCCGAGCATGACCGGGTCCACGTGCGGCAGGTTTACGAAACGCTGCGTCAGATAACGGGCTGAACCCTATTATGACAGTTCGTATCCCTTTTCGATACCTTGTGTTATAACTGCCAGACAGTAGGACAAGCAAACACTTGTCCTACAAGTTTTTAACAGGAGAAACTATGCGTAAACGTGTTGTCATTACCGGTTTGGGTTGTGTCAGCCCGCTCGGCCTTAATGTAAAAGATACCTGGGAAGGGCTTCTCGCGGGCAAGTCTGGCGCAGCGCCGATCACACACTTTGACGCCAGCGATCACAAGACACAGTTCGCGGCGGAGGTGAAAGGTTTTGACGGGGCGGCGCTGTTTGACAGACGCGATGCCCGCCGTATGGACCGCTACGCCCAGCTTGTGATGGCGTCGGCGCTGCAGGCGCTGGAAGACTCGGGGCTGAAGATCACGGATGAAAACCGCGACCGGATCGGGGTCCTGATCGGAACCGGTATCGGCGGGATCGGGACTTTGCTCGAACAGGCAGACGTCATGCGGGAGCGCGGCGCGCGTCGCATCAGTCCGTTCCTGATCCCGATGATGCTGGCGGACACGGCTCCCGGCATGGTCGCTATCAAATTGGGCGTGCGCGGCCCCAACATGTCCGTCGTGACAGCCTGTGCAACCGGTTCGAATGCGCTTGGCGAGGCGTCAGAGATCATCCGCCGCGGCAGCGCGGACGTGATGCTGGCGGGCGGCGGGGAAGCGGCGATCACCAAACTGACGATGGCCGGCATGAATGTGATGGGCGCGCTGTCCACACGCAACGATGACCCGCAGCGGGCTTCGCGCCCCTTCGACAGGAATCGCGACGGGTTCGTGATGGGGGAGGGTTCGGCGGTGTTGGTGCTCGAATCGCTCGAGGCTGCCCAAGCGCGCGGCGCACGGATCTTGGCCGAACTGACCGGCTACGGCACGTCTGACGATGCCTATCATATTTCGGCGCCTTCCGAAGGCGGCGCTGGCGCGGCGCTTTGCATGCAGTGGGCGCTGGAAAGCGCCGGACTGCGCCCGGAGGATATTGACTACGTCAACGCGCACGGCACGAGCACCAAGCTCAATGACAGGAGCGAGACTCAGGCCATCAAGACTGTTTTGGGCGAACGCGCCTATGACATCCCGGTTTCTTCGACCAAGTCGATGACCGGACATCTGCTGGGGGCATCGGGGGCGCTGGAAGCCATGATCTGCACCAAGATTTTGCAGGAGGGCATCATCCCGCCCACCATCAACTACGAGACGCCCGATCCCGAGTGCGACCTGGATTACGTTCCCAACCAGGCGCGCCCGGCGCGGCCCCGGCACATTATGTCTAATTCGTTTGGATTCGGTGGACACAATGCTACGCTGATCATTAGTCGTTACGAGGATTAACATGCCTTACGCACATATCACTGGCTGGGGGATGGTTGTCCCCGAGAAGGTGTTGACGAATGACGACCTGAGTCAGATGGTCGAGACCAACGACGAGTGGATCCGCTCACGCACCGGCATTTGCGAGCGGCACGTTGCCGGCGAGGGGGAAACGTCTGCCAGCCTGGCTGTGGAAGCCTCTTTGCGGGCGCTGAAGGTCGCCAAGCTGAAACCCACCGAACTGGATTTGATCATCGTCTCTACGTCCACGCCGGAACATCTTTTTCCGGCGACGGCCTGTTTGGTGCAGGATCAGATCGGCGCGACCAAGGCGGGGGCCTTCGATCTGCTGGCAGCTTGCACGGGCTTTATCTTTGCCGTGAACATGGCCGCCCAGTCCATCCGCAGCGGCGCGATCACGAACGCGCTGGTCATTGGGTCCGAGACCCTCTCGCGCTTCGTGGACTGGGGCGACCGCAACACCTGCATCCTGTTTGGCGATGGCGCGGGCGCGTTCGTGCTGCAGGCTGACGAGGAGCCGGGCGGCGTGCTGTCTGCCGTCATGCACTCGGATGGTTCCGGCGGCGACCTGCTCGTGATCCCGGCTGGCGGCAGCAAGCATCCGACCAGCGCGGCGACCATCGAGGAAGGGCTGCACTATATCCGCATGGATGGCCGGGAGGTGTTCCGTTTTGCGACGCGCGTGATGGCGCGCGCCACCAAAGAGACGCTCGAATCGGCTGGCCTGACCCTGGAAGACGTCGACCTGGTTATCCCACACCAGGCGAACAAACGCATTATCGAGGCGGCGGCGCGCGGCCTGAAACTGCCGATCGAACGCTTCATGATAAATCTTGACCGTTACGGCAACACGTCCACGGCATCCATTCCGATCGCGACCGTCGAAGCGATTGAAAACAACCGCCTGAACGCGGGGGACAAAGTGGTTTTTGTCGGCTTTGGGGCCGGACTGACCTGGGGGGCGCTCGTCGCCGAGTGGACCGGGCCGTTGCCTTCGGAACGCAGGGTGTATCCTGGCTGGTATCGCTTCTGGGCGCGCATCCGTTCGCTGCTGCTGCGCGTCGTGCGTCTCATCGAAGGCATCCTGTGGGGTCGCCATTCGTGAACGATTCGATCAAACTATGGTCAAATTAACCGGATTGTGGTAAAGTAAATTGCTTTGATTTATACCAAATTTCGTTACCGCGCGCCGAGAGAAATGGAACGCGGATTCACGCAGATTGGGCGGGTCGACGCCGATTTTTAAGACTATGGTTCGTGACATCGCACCCGCAGGGTAAAGTCTGTATCATCTGTGTTCCATTCGTTGTTTTCCAACGTGACGTACGGTAGAGAATACCAAATCAGGAGACATACATGTTCACAAAATTCGGCGTTCCAGAGTTGTTGATCATCCTGGTGATCGTTCTGCTCCTTTTTGGCCCCGGTCGCCTGGGGAAAATTGCCGGTGAATTAGGCAGCGGCATCCGTGCTTTCAAAGACGGCCTGAACGAAGGCAAGGATGACGAGGAAGAAAAGGAAGAGGCACCGGCGGAAGAAAAAGAAAAAGAATAAAAGAACGAACGGTGCTGTATCAGCCCAAAAAACAGACTCCCTGCAATAGGCAGGGAGCTTTCGTTTTACCGCGCGCTTCGCGGGGGGAATGACAGGGCGCTCGTCAGCCCGGCGATCTTCGAGCCGTTCGCATGATCGCGCCCGCGCCTGGGAAAGCGATCCCCGTGACGATGTTGGCGGCAATACGCTTGGGGTTGCTCCCCATGCGGAGAGAGCATGGGCAGTTACTTTGGAAAAGCCGCGGTTTGCCAGATGAAGCAGGTACAATTGTGCCATGAAAAAATCTCGCTTCTTCCGCTGGCTCCCCGCCACCTTGATGATGGCCGTCATCTTTGCCTTCTCCTCCGTCCCCTCCGACGAGATGCCGTATTTCGATTGGGCGGACCTGCTCGTCAAAAAGGGCGGGCACATGCTGGGCTACGGTTTGCTGGCGCTGACGTTTGTGTGGGGACTGACAGGAATTAACCGCGAAGGGAAGGGGAGGAAAGACTTTGTGTGCCTGATACCCTTCGTGGCAAAAAAATCTCTTTTCCTCGCCTGGCTCCTGGCCGCCCTCTACGCCGTGACGGACGAACTCCACCAGTCCTTCGTGCCGGGACGTCACGCCAGCGGCGCGGACGTGGTCATCGACTCCCTCGGCGCGGCGATTGCGCTGTGGCTTTGGGCGCGGTGTTTCATCCCTGACGTCCGGGAGGCTTAGTCCAGCGGGTTGACCTGTAACCTGCCGCTACTCGAACTCTAACTCGAAATCCTCGTCCTCGCGGAATTCCCCCATCACCTCGATCTCGATATTGCTGAACAACCCCTCTTGCTGCGCGGCCACACGGTAACGCTTGACCAGCTCCAGCAATGCCAAAAACGTGACCACGATTTCCAGACGGCTCTTGGCGCTGCTCACCATCTCCTGGAACGTCGTCCGCTCGGTTTTGCTCAACAACCGGGCGATATAGCGGATCTTCTCGCGGATGGTCACCTTCGGCGCGGTGATGACCGTCCCCAGCGCCCGTTTCTCCTGCTCTTTGGCAAAAATCGCCTCCGCCGCAGCCAGCAGGTCTGCCAGGGTGACGTCGCTCATGTCCAAACGGGATTCGATTTTCGGCGGCGGCGCGACCCGCAGATACGTCCGCAGGCCCTTCTTTTCGCGTTCCTGGAGCAGGTTGGCGATTTCCTTGAAGCGTTTATAGATCTGCAGCTGACGCGCCAGCGCCTCGCCCGGGTCTTCCTCGCCGGGTTCGCGGACGGGCGGCCTCGGCAGCAGCGCCTCCGATTTGATCTGGATCAGCTTGGCCGCGATCACCAGGAAGGCGGAGATCTCCTCCGCATTCGCCTCTTGCAGCGAACGGATATGCGCCAGATACTGGTCGGTGACCAGCGCCAGCGACACACTGGTGATGTCCAGTTCGGCGCGCTCGATCAGGCTGAGCAGCAAGTCGAGCGGCCCCTCGTAAACGGGGATGCTGACGGTGTATCCGCTGGTTTGATGGCTGGCGACATTGGGTTCCATGACGGGCGAATTATATCACTACGGTATAATGTCGGCATGACCAATCTGACCCATTTAGATGACTCTGGCCGGGCGCACATGGTGGACGTGGGCGCCAAGCCGGACACCGAACGCGTTGCGGTGGCGCGCGGCGAAGTGTTGATGAAGGCGGAGACGTTGGCCCTGATCCGCGCCGGGAACATGAAAAAAGGCGACGTGCTGACCGTGGCCCAGATCGCGGGCATCAGCGCAGCCAAACGGACGTCAGACCTGATCCCGTTGTGTCATCCGCTGGCGCTCACGCACATCTCGGTTGAGCTCGATCTGGACGAGTCCCTGCCCGGCGTGCAGGTCACTGCCGCTGTCAGGACGACCGGTAAAACGGGCGTCGAGATGGAAGCCCTGACCGCAGTCTCCGTCGCCGCCTTGACGATTTACGACATGGCCAAAGCCGCTGAGAAGACCATGCGCATCCAGAACATCCGCCTGGTCGAGAAACATGGCGGCCGGAGCGGGGATGTGGTGAATGAATAACTTGTGCGCCGTACGGCCGGGGCTTCGCCCTTGCAGCGGCGTTGTGACAGGAATGTTTCGATGAACCGCGTAAAAATCCTTTTTTTCGCCACCCTGCGTGACGGGGCTGGCTGCAAAGACGCTGAACTTGACCTGCCCTTGGGGGCAACGGTTGCCGACGTGAAAACCTTGCTGGCGGAGAAATTCCCCGGACTGGAGCCGGCGATGCCCTCGGCATTGGTTTCCGTCAACCGCGAGTTCGCCTTCGACGAGGACGCGATCCCTGACGGCGCGGAAATAGCCTTGTTTCCTCCGGTCAGCGGCGGGTGATTTTTCAACATGGAACCTTTGAACCTGCCGACCGTCTTTGCCGTCACCGAAGACGAACTCGATTTGAATGCTCTGCTCGACCGGATCACGCTTGCGTCCACGGGCGCGGCGGCGATCTTCACCGGCATGGTGCGCGGCCAGACCGTGCGCGGCGGCGAACACGAGACCGTTTATCTTGAATACGAAGCCTACCGGCCGATGGCCGAAGCCAAGATGGCGCAGGTCGCGGACGAGATCCGCTCCCGCTGGCCGAGCGTGGAGGGGATCGCCATCGTCCAGCGCGTGGGGCGGCTCTATCCGCGCACGCCGACCGTGCTGATCGCCTGCACGGCAGCCCATCGCAATACGGGCGTCTTCGACGCGGCGCGCTACGGCATCGACCGCCTGAAAGAGATCGTCCCTGTCTGGAAGAAAGAAATCGGCCCGGATGGGGGTGAGTGGGTCGAGGGAGATTACATTCCAAAGCCGGGAGAGTGACGGCGTGACCAACGTGCTCATTGGGGGTTAGTATCTACAGTCAGTGCTGCCGTTCGCTGGCCGCGCTGGGTTGATCACTGAAACACGGAGGCAGGATGGAACGTATTGTCATCACAGGCATGGGGACGGTCAACCCGTTGGGGTTGAATGTTACTGAGACGTGGGGAAATATTGTCAACGGTGTGTCGGGCGTTGCGCCGATCACCTTGTTCGATTCGTCGGAATGGCTGGTGAAAATAGCCTGCGAGGTCAAGGGATTTGACCCGACAAACTACATGAGCGCCAGGGATGCGCGTCGCCGTGACCGCTTCGAGCAATTGGCGACTGTCGCGGCGCAGGAAGCGCTGGCCGGCTCCGGCTTGGAGATCACCGAGGCCAACGCCGGACGGATTGGGGTGATCCTTTCTTCCGCGATCGGCGGCCTGAAATCTTTGCAGGATGCGATCTTTACCCTCAAGGATTACGGCCCGCGCAAGGTCAGCCCGTTCCTGATCCCCATGCTGATGTCGAATGGCGCGGCGGGGCTGGTCGGCATAGACCACGGCATCAAGGGGCCGGCCATGTCCGTGGCGTCCGCTTGTGCTTCGGGGGCGGACGGGATCGGCCTGGCCTGGCTGATGCTGCGCGCCGGCATGATCGACGCCGCCCTGACCGGGGCGTCTGAGGCCACGGTTACCGCGACGGGCATCGGCGCGTTCGACCGTCTGGGGGCGCTCTCCCGCCGCAACGATGACTATTGGATGACGCCCGCTCCTTTTGATAAAAACCGGGATGGCCTGGTGATGGGGGAAGGCGCGGCGGTTCTGGTGTTGGAGCGCGAGAGTCATGCTGTCGCGCGCGGCGCGAATATCCTGGCGGAGTTGGCCGGGTATGGCGCGACTGCGGACGCGCATCACGTCACCGCGCCCTCGTCGGACGGGGTGGGAGGCGCTGGCGCGATTCGGCTGGCGATGAATGCCGCCGGCGTCAACCCGGACGAAGTGGGCTATATCAGCGCCCACGGGACGGCCACGCAATTGAACGACACCTCCGAGACAAAGGCCATCAAGGCCGCTTTTGGTGATGCGGCGTACAATATCCCCGTCTCATCGACCAAATCCATGACGGGGCATATGATGGGCGCTACCGGCGCGTTGGAGGCGATCTTCTGCGTGCAGGCCATCCGCGAGAACGTCGTTCCGCCGACCATCCACTACCAAACGCCCGACCCAGAGTGTGATCTGGATTACGTTCCCAACCAGGCGCGTGACCACGATGTCCGCGTGGCGGTCAGCAACGCTTTTGGTTTTGGCGGTCACAACGCGGTGCTGGTGGTCCGGGAATATACGTAAACATCTGCCCCCGAAAATCGCTTCACGTATGGCCTTTACGCCCCGGTGTGGACATGATATAATCCGCCGTTGCGTTAGAAATCATAGAAACCGGTAAGGAAGAAGAATATGGATATGTTAAAAGCCGTTGAGTCTCCCGTTAATGAGAACATCCCTCAATTGCGCTCCGGCGACATTGTCAGTGTACATGTGCGCATCAAGGAAGGCGACCGCGAGCGTGTTCAGGAATTTAAAGGCACGATCATCCGTTTGCGCAACCGTGGCAACAATGCCAATTTTACCGTGCGGCGCATAGCCAGCAATGGTATTGGGGTTGAGCGCACCTTCCTTTTGCGTTCGCCGCGTCTTGAAAAAGTCGTTGTGGAGCGCCATTCGAAAGTTCGCCGCGCACAACTGTACTTCTTGCGCGATCGTACGGGTAAAAGCGCTCGCCTTAAACAGAAATTCGACTAACCCTCACGAGATCGAGAACCAAGGGTGCAGCCCGCGATTTGCTGCGCCCTTTCTCTGTTTTTGGAGATGTTATGGCAAAGCCGTTAATTGGAATTACCGCGAACAATGGCGAGAATAGATATGGCCGTCCGGCCGTAGTGCTGCTGCGAACTTACACGGATGCTGTGATCAGGGCTGGCGGCGCGCCGGTCATCATCCCGTCGGCGTTGCCGGAGGACGGGTGGCGGACGCTGTATGCGCACCTGGACGGGATCCTCTTCTCCGGTGGGGGCGACATCGTTCCTGAGCGCTTCAACGGGGCCTCCCACCCCCGGGTCGACAACCTGGACCCGGAGCGGGACGGCCTCGAGATCCCCCTGCTGCAAACTGCCGTCCAGGACGGGAAGCCGTTTCTCGGCATCTGCCGCGGCATTCAGGTGGTCAACGTTGCGTTGGGCGGCACGCTGTACACGCACATCACGGATCAATATCCCAACGCCCTCAGGCATGATTATTATCCAGATTATCCGCGCGACAAACTTGCTCATCCCGTTCGTGTGGAGGAAGGCAGCCATCTGGCGGAGATCCTGGGCGAGCCGATCCTGCAGGTCAACAGCCTGCACCACCAGGGGCTGAAAGATATCCCTGCGACGCTCAAGGTGACGGCATATGCGCCGGACGGTTTGGCGGAAGGGTTGGAATTGCCGGATCACCCCTTTGGCATCGCGGTGCAATGGCATCCTGAGTGGCTGCAGGAGTATGCTCCCATGCGGGCTTTGTTCCGCTCCTTTGTGGAGGCGGCGGGCGCATAGAAAGCAACAAGGACAACGGGACGAAAAATGGGCTGAGCACATCGCGCCCGTTTTTCGTGTTTAAGGCTCCCTGCCGCCCGGCTATCACAGGCAGTATAATTCATCCCATGCAACCCCAACATTTGAATGCTCCCATCGGTGTCTTCGACTCTGGCGTTGGCGGACTTTCGGTGCTGCGCGCCATCCGCCGGCAGATGCCGGCCGAAGACCTGCTGTACCTTGCCGACCAGGGGCACGTCCCTTACGGGTCGCGTACGCTGGAAGAAATACGCGCCTTCTCGGAAGGTATTACGCGCTTCCTGCTGGCGCAGGGTGCAAAATTGATTGTGGTGGCTTGCAATACGGCCTCGGCTGCTGCGCTGCGTTACCTGCGCGAGACATTTCCAGACGTGCCTATGGTCGGGATGGAACCGGCGGTCAAACCGGCTGCGGAGCGGACGCAATCTGGCGTGGTGGGCGTGTTGGCAACCCCGGCCACGTTCCAGGGCGCGCTGTATGCCTCGGTGGTGGAGCGCTTTGCCAATGGCGTGAAGCTGCTCCAAAGCACCTGTCCTGGACTGGTGGCGCGGATCGAGCAAGGCGACCTGGACGCTCCGGCGACGCGCGCTATCCTGGATGACGCGCTGCGCCCCATGCTGGACGAGGGGATTGATACCGTTGTTTTGGGCTGCACCCACTATCCGTTCGTGATCCCGTTGATCGAGGAGATTGCGGGGGAAGATGTTCGGGTGATTGACCCCGCTCCGGCGGTGGCGCGGCAGGTCAAACGCCTGCTCGACGCGAACGGGTTGGGACGTCCCGCAGGAAAACGCGGCGAGATCCGATTCTACACATCGGGAGAACCGGCTGCGATGCAGTCCCTTTTACCAAAGCTGTTGGGGGAGGGCGGCCTCGTGCGGGCGGTGCACTGGCGGGGAAACCTGGCCCTGGAAAAAGCGTAGGACAGGCACGATGCCTGGCCTACGCTTTTTTGGCTAACGACGTGTGGGCCGTGACGGCAGCGAGGCTTCGAATCCGCCCAGGCTGCGGCCTGCCTGCGGCCACTCGCCGCGCGAGAGCTGACGGGTGAGGCCGTCGATGGACGGGCCGATGTTTTGCAATTGCGGACCGCCGCCTGCCCGAATGCTGGCCTGCGCGTTCGCGCCCAACTGTGCGATCCGGTTGAGTTCATCGGGCGTGATTTGACGGTCGCCCAGCGCGGCCTTGACCGTGTCCAGGTAGTCGTACATTTGTTGGATGGCGCCGGCCCGGTCGGATGCGACCTCGGTGGGGGCCAGGGAGAGCATCTTTTCCTCGCGGGCCTGCATGCTGGCGTGGACTTCGTCCATCCAGTCTTGTGCGTTGGTCTGGGCCTGTTCGATGACGGGGGCGAGTTCCTCGGCGGCGGCGTTGAGCTGCTCCAGCGCCGCAGAGGCGACTTCGGCTCCCTGCTCGAGGATGACGACCATCGCTTCAAGGCTGGTGGCGATGCTGTTCAGGTCTTGCTCGGTGGCTGTCAATACGGCAATGGCCTCGTCTGCGTAAGCGCCGTAGAGTTCGAAATAGGCTTCCATCAGCTCTTCGGCGTAGTAGATGGCGGCTTCTGCATCGTAGGCGTAGGCCGTGGCGGCGTAGACCTCGTCGTAGGTCACTGTGCCGTCGGCGGTGGCCTGTGTGGTGGCTGTGGAGGCTTGCTCGCTGGCGGTCAGGGCCTCGTCGACGGATTCGTCGATCAGGGCGGCCAGTTCTTCCTCGCTGAGCGAATAGTATTCGACGGTTGGGCCGGGTGTGGGCGTGGGCGGCAGGGCGGTGATGGTGGCCTGCACGGCGTTCTCGATCGTTTCGTCCATCGCGGCCTGCGCGGTGGCCGTCGCAGCGACGGCGGTCTGCACTTGATCGTCCACGCTGATCGCCGGTGTCGGAGATGGCGCGGCTGCGCCGCCGCAAGCTGTCAGCAGCAGAACGGCGGAGAGCAAAACGGCGATGGCGGGAAAGATTCTTTTCATGGTATCCTCCTGAGATGTGATGAAAGTTTTTTGTATGCCTGGGGGTTATATTGTATATGTGATCATGGAGAAAGTGCATGCCCCAAACGTACTTTGTTCCGGCTTACTTGCAACTGCCCCTGGATGAATTGTCGCGGCGGGCGTCTCTGGCATATCAGCACTTGGAAGCGTGTGACCTGTGCGCCCGGAATTGCGGCGTGGATCGCCGGGTGGAAGGAAAGGGTGTTTGTCGTACCGGCAAACGAGCCAGAGTGAGCAGTTACGGCGCGCACATGGGGGAAGAGGCTCCGCTGCGTGGCTGGCGCGGCTCCGGGACGATTTTCTTTGCGGGTTGTAATCTGCGATGCCAATTTTGCCAAAATTACACGATCAGCCAACAACGGATGGGACAGGATGTCTCCTCGGAAGACCTAGCCAGGATGATGCTGGAACTACAAGCGCGCGGCTGCCACAATATCAATTTTGTTTCTCCCAGTCATGTCGTTTCACAGGTTTTGGCTGCGCTGGTCATCGCAGCAGAGAAGGGGCTGCACTTGCCGCTGGTTTATAACACGGGTGGATACGATTCGCAAACTGCGCTGGAGTTGCTGGATGGTGTGGTGGACATTTATATGCCGGACATGAAATATTCTGAAAGCAGCCCGGCGCACCGTTACTCGCGCGTTCGCGATTACCCCCAGGTCAATCATGATGCGGTGCGGGAGATGCACCGTCAGGTTGGGGACTTGCAAATTGGCGCGGATGGGTTGGCACGACGTGGTTTGCTGGTGCGGCATCTTGTCCTCCCTCACGGTCTGGCGGGAACAGCGGAGATTGTGCGTTTCCTGGCGGAAGAGATCTCCCCGCGCACTTACTTGAACTTGATGAACCAATACTATCCGGCTTATCGGGCGTCTCGTTTTGCGGAACTTGACCGCGCAACGACTGGCGATGAATACCGAACAGCCGTCCGTTTGGCGCGCGAGGCGGGTTTGAACCGCCTGGATAAGCGCCGTGCTTCCGGGTGGCCGTTTTAGACCGGCGGTTTTGTTTTCCAGCCCTTCTTTCCCTTGTAATGCACGACAAAGCGGACTTGTGGCTGCTGCGGGTTGCTGAAGTCCACGTGCACGACGCCGAAGTTGTGCGCGGCCACACAGAAGCGCCTTTTCTGGTTTGTGATCGGTCCGGAATGGAGGCGCGTGTATGTGAGCTTCGAAACCCAATTGGGTTTTTGTTCGAAGGGGCTGGAACAAAATTCCCAGACGGGAATGCGTTTTCCTTGCGGCCCATAGAGTTCGGCGGAGACGACGTGCGCGGCGTGCAGGTCGCCGGCCAGGAAATACACGCCTTCGATGCCGTGCAGGGCCAGCATGCTGAGCAATCGGGTGCGTTCTTCCTGGAAGCCGGACCAGCGGTCGCGGGCGATATCCAGCCAAAGCGGATGGAGCAGGGAGGCTGACGTGACAATGAATTTGACCGGGTATTTGTCCTTGACGTCCAGCAGCCACGCTTCGAAGGCCTGCCATTGGCCCTCGCCCAACATGGTTTTTTCACTTGGGTGCGTACCCCGAACGCGCATGGTGCGTGTGTCCATGACAAAGAAGGCTGCCGCGCCGTATTCGAAAGTGTAGGCCAGCGACCCCTTGTCTTCGCGGCGCAGGTGATATTGTCTGTTTTCGTCCAGGCCGAGGGTTTGGATTGGCGGCGGCGCGTGCATGGCCTGGTGTTCCCAGTAGGCTTGCAGCGCGTTGCGGACGCGCTCAACGGGCAAATGCCGTTCCTGCCATGAACAGCCTCCCAACCAACGGGCGAACGTGTCCCAGGGCGGGATTGTTGCCCAACGGCGCTCGGCGTCCCGCCAGCGCCAGTCATCGTCCACTTCGTGGTCGTCCAGGATCATGAAGGCGGGCAGGTTCTTCAGCAGCCCGCGGAGGGGGCGCTTGGACCAGGTGTGTTCGTAGACTTTGCGATAATCGTCTTTGGAAACGGCGATCCGGTTCATCAGGCCGTTGTTTTTCCGGGCGTCGGCATAGATTTGGTCGCCGATCATCAGGATGAAGCGCAGGTTTTCCGCTTGGCGGCGCGTTTCGATGACGTCAAACACCTCTCCGCTGTCCTTCTCTTCCGGGCGGAAGCAGGAGCCGAGCGCGAAGGAGAACGTGCGCGGCTGGGCGGGGGCTGGAAAGGTCGTGAACCGTCCGTCCGGTTTGGCCGGTTTTTCGTTTCCGAGGGTCAGCGCATAAAAATACGTGGCTTCGGGGTTTAATTCGTCGAGCGGGACGACGCCTGCGAAGCCGTCGTCTGCGCTCAGGGGCAGGGACCTGCCGGCCAGTTTGGCGTCGCTGAAATCTGCTTTTCGACTGAGCCAGGCGTGCAGGGTGGCCGGGCCGGAAGCGCGCCCCCACAGGTTGACGTGGGTGTCTGTCAGGCCGCCAATAATGGGGCCGAGAAGCAAGGGGGTGGTTTTTGACATGGGATTTTTATTGTCCGGCGAGCTTGGCTTTTAGCGTAACGCCGCATGGCAGCGGGGGAGTACGAATTTACCTTTTTAGATTGTACAGTAATTCGGTTCCCAAAACAAGCGGGTTTTGATTGGGAACCTGGTGGCGGGTTTCCCACCCCAGATTGTCAGGGCTGGGCAGTCGCGATCCGAACAGCTGACCCTTGCAGGGTGTGTTGCGCGGAGCTGTTACTACGTTTTTTTGGATGGACCCTGGGTATCTGCCGGCCGCACGAACAGCGCGTCCGGTGATGGTTTCCCCTCATTCAGCGCGTCAAAGGTCAGTTTTGACGGATCCAGGTCGCGTCCGGCGCAGAGACGTTCGAACAGCGCCAGGTAACCGGCCGGGATGGCGGCGTCCCAGTCCAGGCCAAGTTCACGCGCGGCTTGCTGGATGGTTTCCACGTCCGGCCCTTCGATTTCGACAAAATCCCCATAAGGCAGTTCGTCGAGCATGATGTGCGTCTCGCCGAGGGCATAGACCGTACGGTATTTCTCGTAGACAGCGAAAACACGGTAGCCAAGTGCTTCCAAAAAACGGCGGGCGTTTTCGTAGCTGCTGGTCGTGAACTCGATCTCGCTGCGGCTCAACACGCCTTGTGTGTGCTCGCTAGGCCCTTTGTACGTCAGTGTGACCTTGTCGTCCCGGCGCAGGCGCAGCACGCGGTGTGCACGACGCAGGCTGCCGTCTGGCGCGTCGAAGCGCAGATTGTGTTCGTGGGTGCGGGGCTGGAGCAGACGTGCACCCAGTTCACGCAGGCGCGCTCGTAGAATTTTTGGGTGCGCAATATGGAATTTAACTTCAGTTTCGCAGGTGTTCATCATATCGTGCAGGGGCGGCCGTCAACCGCCCCTGCTTTTATGGCTTACGCTACGCTGAGCAGTTTTTGTCTCTGTTCAACGCTGTCGCCGGGCTTGACGCGGATGCGCTCGATGACCCCGGCGCGCGGCGACTTGAGTTCGTTTTGCATCTTCATCGACTCGAGGATGAGCAGCACGTCTCCCTTTTCGACTTCCTGTCCCTCGCTGACCGGGATGGCGACGATCAGCCCGGGCATGGGCGCTTTGAGATGGAACTCGCCCGATTCGGCGACCCCGCTGCCGGAAGCGGCCCGCAGGCGTTTTTCCCGCTCGTCCTCGACGATGACCGGGTACAGCCGCCCCTGAAGCAGGACCTCCCAGTTCTCCTCGCCGGGGTAGATGTAGGCCTCGTGGGATTTTCCGTCCACGATCAGCGAGTAAACCGGTTCTCCGCTGACGGATTCGAAATCCACTTCCAGAACCTTGCCGTCCACAGAAACGTGGCGGTCGTCAATGACTTCGATGATGAATTCGTGTCCGTTGATTGTGGTTACATATTTCATGATGAGTTCTCTCGTCTCGCTGGTCTGACCGTGGACGATCGCGCCCAGTTGGCCCACCAGGCTGTTCAGACTACCGGTGCATCCGTTCCCAGCGTCCGACCCATTTCCAGTTGCTGGTATCGCGTTCGCCGCGCCGGACAACATGCGCCGCGCGCTGGGTTTGTTGGTGAGCGACCAGGGTGGCCATGATGGCGGCAATGTCCGGGTGTATCTCCTTGCCTTCCTCGATGGCCTCCATCGAGAAACGCTCTTCCACGAAACGGGTATCGTATTGCCCGCCCATGAAGCGATGCGAGTCCATCATGGTTTGGTGGAAGGGAATATTGGTGCGCACGCCGACGATGCGGTATTCTTCCAGGGCGCGCCGCATGCGCAGGATAGCCTGGCCGCGCGTCTCGCCCCAGACGAGCAATTTGGCGATCATCGGATCGTAGTAGGGGGTGATGGTGAAGCCGGGATAGACGCCCGTATCCACGCGCACGCCGGGGCCGGAGGGCATGATGATGTGGGAGATTTTTCCGGTCGAGGGCATGAACCCGTTGTACGGGTCTTCGGCGTTGATGCGGCACTCGATGGCCGCGCCGGTCATGTGGATGTCGTCCTGCGTATAACCAAGCGGACGTCCGCGGGTGATGCGGATCTGTTCCTTGACGATGTCCACGCCGGTGACCAGTTCGGTGACCGGGTGTTCCACCTGCAAACGGGTGTTCATCTCCAGGAAGTAGAAATTCTTGTCCTTGTCGACCAGGAATTCGATGGTGCCCGCGTTGACGTAATCGACAGCCTGCGCGGCCTTGACGGCCACCGCGCCCATTCGTCGACGCAGATCGTCGTCCGCAAACGGGGAGGGGGACTCTTCGAGCAATTTCTGGTGGCGACGCTGGAGAGAGCATTCGCGTTCGTTCAGGTGCAGGACGTTCCCGTGCCGGTCGGCCAGAATCTGGATTTCGATGTGGTGCGCGCCTTCGATGAGCTTTTCCAGGTAGACGTTGTCATCGCCGAACGCGGCTTTGGCCTCGCGTCGTGCGGATGTGATCAGCCCCGGCATTTCTTCGAGGGTGCGAACTTCCCGCATCCCTTTACCGCCGCCGCCCGCGGTCGCCTTGATGAGCAGCGGAAAGCTGATCTTGGGCGCGATGGCGAGCAGTTCCTCGTCGCTCAGGTTGCCGACGCCTTCTGTGCCAGGGACGACAGGCACACCGGCTTTCGTGACCGTCGCGCGGGCGATGGCTTTGTCACCCATGGCGGCGATGGCGGAAGGCTTTGGCCCGATGAATTCCAGTTCGGCAGCGATGACGGCTTCGGCGAAATCGGCGCGTTCGGCCAGGAAGCCGTAGCCGGGATGGATGGCGCCTGCGCCACACTTTTTGGCGATTTCGATGATCTTGTCGCCGCGCAGGTAGGACTCGCTCGAGGGCGCCGGACCGAGCAGGTAGGCCTCGTCGGCGTAACGCACGTGCAGGGCTTGCCGGTCGGCCTCGGAGTAGACGGCGACCGTCTCGATGCCCAGCTCGCGGCAGGCGCGCAAAATGCGGACGGCAATCTCTCCACGGTTAGCGATTAATACTTTGTTGAACATATATCCGGTACTCCCGTGTTGTGTGTTTCCGTGTCACGTGTTTCCGTGTCACGTGTTTCTGTGTCACGTGTTCCCGTGTTGCGTGACACTGTGACACCTGACACAGGAACACGCAAAAACGTAAAAACCTACAGCGGAATATTCCCGTGCTTCTTGGCCGGATTCGAGTCGCGCTTGTTGCTCAGCATTTCCAGCGCGTTGATCAGGCGCGGGCGCGTCTCGCGCGGCTCGATGACATCGTCGATGTAGCCGCGTCCGGCCGCGACGTAGGGATTGGCAAATTTCTCGCGGTATTCGGCTACCAGT
This sequence comes from Chloroflexota bacterium, assembly GCA_013152325.1. GTDB lineage: Bacteria > Chloroflexota > Anaerolineae > Anaerolineales > Villigracilaceae > Desulfolinea. The sequence continues at coordinate 5,494 of JAADGN010000066.1, read as the reverse complement.
TCGGCCTTGCGTTTGACCGGGTCTTTGGCTTCGGCCAGCTCATGCCGGAAGATGATGTTGACCGCGCCATCCGGTCCCATGACGGCGATCTCAGCCGTTGGCCAGGCCAGGTTGATGTCGCCGCGGATGTGCTTGCTGCTCATCACGTCGTATGCGCCGCCGTAGGCTTTGCGGGTGATAACGGTCAGTTTGGGCACGGTTGTCTCGCAGTAGGCGTAGAGCAGTTTCGCGCCGGAGCGGATGATGCCGCCATGTTCCTGCACCGTGCCGGGCAAAAATCCGGGCACGTCCTCGAAGGTGATGATGGGGATGTTGAAGGCGTCGCAGAAGCGGATGAAACGTCCGGCCTTTTCCGACGCGTCAATGTCCAGCACGCCGGCCAGAACGGCGGGTTGATTCGCCACGATGCCGACCGAGTGTCCGCCCAGGCGGGCGAATCCGACCACGATGTTCATGGCATAGTTCTCGTGGATTTCGAAGAACTGCCCGTTGTCCATGATCAGGCGGATGACGTCCTTGATGTCGTAGGGCTTGCCGGGGTCGTCGGGGATGATGGTGTCCAGTTCGTCTTCGCGGCGCAGCGGGTCGTCGCCGGTATCCACAAAGGGCGGGTCTTCCATGTTGTTCTGCGGCAGGTAGCCCAGCAATTTGCGGATGAGGTAGAGCGTATCGGCCTCGCTGTCGGCGGCCACGTGGCAGACGCCGGATTTCTCCGAGTGCACGCTGGCGCCGCCCAGGTCTTCGAACGAGACCTCCTCGTGCGTGACGGTCTTGACCACGTCTGGGCCGGTGACGAACATGTAGGATGAGTTGCGCACCATGAAGATGAAATCGGTCAGCGCGGGAGAGTACACCGCGCCGCCCGCGCAAGGCCCCATGATGGCGCTGATCTGCGGGATGACGCCGGAGGCGAGCGTGTTGCGCAGGAAGATGTCGGCGTAGCCGCCCAGGGAGACGACGCCCTCCTGGATGCGCGCGCCGCCCGAATCGTTCAAGCCGATGACCGGCGCGCCGTTTTTCAGCGCCATCTCCATCAGTTTGACGATCTTCTCCGCGTGGACTTCACCCAGGCTGCCGCCGAAGACGGTGAAATCCTGTGAGAAGACGTACACCAGCCGGGCCTCGATCGTGCCCCAGCCGGTGACGACGCTATCGGCCAGGAATTTCTTGTCGCCCAGGCCGAAGTCGTTGGTGCGGTGGGCGACGAATGGGTCGAGTTCGCGGAAGGAGCCTTTGTCGAGCAGCAGGTCGAGCCGTTCGCGGGCGGTCAGGCGTCCCTTTTTGTGTTGGGCTTCGATGCGGGTCTCGCCGCCGCCCAAACGGGATTGGGCTTTCAGTTCACGGAGACGTTTGATCTTTGGGTTGTCGGTCATGTTGTTCTCTCTGTCTAAAGAATTTTCGGCTGCCGGGCAGCGACAGCGCGGTGATGACAAATAGCAGGCAGACGATGGTGGCGGCCAGCGCGAATGGCTGGTTGGCAGATGGTACGCTGCTTCGAAAGGTCAGCCGGTCGAACCAGTAGTAGGCCGCATACAGGACGGATGCGATCAGGGCGGCAGGGCGCGACCATTTTCGTCCGAGCCAGAGACCTGTGTAAACGGTCAACCCGCCCAGGGTCCAGATGAGACCCGTCGCGGCGATGTACAGCGGCCCGGGGCGCGGCATGATGCTGTCCAACAGCTTCCAGTCGATGAGCGCTGCGCCGAATCGTACGCCATTGAGCGTCGTAAGGCTTAACACGCCGAGAGCAAGCAGGGTTACGGAGAAGGGGCGGCTGGGATGGTTGGGCATCAGTTGTCGGTGATCGGTTCGAGCAGCATCAGCGCGGCGGTCAGGGGCGGCAGGATGAAGAGCAGACCCCACACGAGCGGCTGGAAAGTATCCAGGTGCAGCGGCTCGGCCAGGAAGATGATGGCGAACAGTCCCGTCAGTGCGCTGAAAAACGCGCGTGTAAATGTGCGTTGGCCGCCCAGCCGTTTGTGGATGGCGTAGGCGCCGGTTCCGGCTCCGATGCCATAGCCGTAGATAAGCCCTTGCAGCGTGTAGAGCAGTCCGCCCCAGCCGGGAGGCGCCAGGAGCTTGCTCAACGTCAGGCCGACCAGCGCCCCCAGGACGGCGAGGATCAGGCCGCCCACGATCCCGCCGCGCAGGGTCAGGCCAAAGGGTTTCCAGGGGAAGGATGATGTCACGGCTGCATTCTTATCAGGCGGGAATATGTGCGGGCGATGATCTCTTCGCGCAATTGCACCAGTTCGGGGAACTGATAGAAGAATAACACTTTTTGCTCGGCGATCGTATTGCCGGTCGGTTTGGGTTTGAGTATGAAGTAGCTCCACGTCTCGGCGATGTCTTCTTCGGGGTTGGTGACCGCGTAGTCGGTGACGAACTCGTCTTCACGGGCGTAGTAGAAATCATCCAGCGCGGTGTAATATTCGTCGTCATCCTCGATGGCGCTTATGTTGAGCCATTCGTCATACATGCCTGCCCAGAATTGGTTGAAGAATTGGTAGAGATAGGCCGAGTCGGCGGCGCACCCTTCGCCGGGAAAATAGGTCGGACAGGCGGCTTCGGCCTGATCGTACAAATCCATGCTATCCGGGTTTTGGAAAATTTCCAAATTGGGCGGCACCTGGGACGCGTTCAGGGTCAGCAGGTGGCCGTATTCGTGGATCAGCGTGAAGGTCAACTCCGGGATGTCGCTGGTGTCGGCGATGTCTATGTTGAGTCTCCAGGCGTAGGGATCGTCCGGGGATTGCTCAACAGCGGCCAGAGATCCCCCGGGGCCGTCGGTGATGACGACGAATTGAACCAGTTCGTCGCGTCGATCCGGGGGAATGATGGCGGCAAAATAAGCCCAGACTTTTCGCTGGCTTTGCTCATCCTGCTGGTAAGCGCGCAGATCGTCGCTGACACTGCCAAAACTGGGGTCAGCGATCTGGCTGCCGTTGATCTGGTAGGTGACCAGCGTGTATTCATCGTCGAGTCCTTCGTCGTCATCTGCCGGGATTTCTGTTGTCGTTTGTTGGGCCATCATGTCAAGGAATGGCTGGATGGCGCTTCCATCCTCGGTGTAGCAGAGATCTTCTTCCGCATGGTAGATTTCGCCGGGCAGACACTCCTCGACCTGGTCCGGATTTTGTTCTGGCTCCGGATTGACGGGAGTATCCGTGGCTGTGTCTGCCGGCGCCTGCGTTGCCGGGGGCGATTCGGAAACCGGTGTGTTCGGGATGCCGGTCACTGCCTGGCAGGCGAGCAGCGATAAGGCCAGCACGAACAGAAAAATTACAAGTTGTCGGGAAAGTTTGCGGTGGTTGAGTGTTGGTGGCATTCTTCACCTCTGGAAAATTTAGGGAACCGGTACTTTTGCGGGTTTGCTGGGGCGATAGGCTGTGCCGCTGCATGACCAGTTCCAGTCGGCGATGATGATGTTCTCGACGGTGGCATTGGGGCTAACGTTTACGATTTTCAATGGCTGTCCGCAGGACGGGTTTTGTCCCGTATATCCGGCGGTGACGTAGGGCACGTCTCCCACGCCGCGGGCGTAGGCTACGACCTGGTAACGCCCCGGTGTGACGGTCATTTGATAGTAGGGATGGCCGGTCAGCGAGGTCTGGATATACCAATACGTTTTATCGTCCAGGTTGAAGAAGGTAACCACCACCGGCCTGCCGCCGGCCCCATAGGGGTCGTCGATCAGATAAGGCGGCGCAGAACGCATGTCCACCATACCCGAAATCACGCCGGGCGTCTTGTCGGACGCGGTCGGCGTTGACACAACAATGGCTGTCGGGGCAGGCTGGGCATTCGGGTCGCGCGCTACGTAGGGCTGGATCCACAAAACCCAACTGTCCTGCGGCGCGTTTTTCTCGCGTATCACGAGCATCAACTCGACAGTTTGTCCGGCCAAAGCGCTCAAGTCGGCGGAGACTTCGGTCGGGCCGTCGGCGGCGCGGTGATGCCATTTCCATTGGCTGGCGTGATAGGTCCCGTCGGCGTCGAAATATTCGAGGGCATATTCCACGTCACAGGGCGAATCGCCCTGACAGGCGAGGGTGGCGTGGAAGGTGTCGCCCGGGAAGATGGTGAAGGCCGGGTAGCGCCCAAACAGCCCCACCCCTTCCGGATAGCCCTCGCCGGGATGGGCGATCAGGAGCGGCGCTTCGACGGACACCATCCCCTCGGCAACGGTGTGGTCGCTGTATGCCACATAACCGCCCTGGAGTTCGCTCAGATCGCCGGGACAGGGCAGGTAGTAAGCGTTGTTCGACCATTGGGCGCTGCATACCAGGGAGACAAAATCCAGCGCAACCGTGCCTGGCTCAGGGGGAGGGACGTCCAGGGCAGCTGCGGTCGGGGTGGGCGGCACGGTGGTTGCAGTTGCGGCGGGGAGGCCGGTTGGCGCAGCAGTGTTTGTGGGCAGCGGGGTCGGTGTGCCGGAGGGCATTGTACAGGCGGCCAGGGAGATGGCCAGCATGGCGGCCAAAAGAAGGCCAATGGTTTTTTTCTGCATCGTGTCTCGCTTTCTGCCTGAATGGGCGGTCAACGCGATGCCGCGCTGACTGGCAAAAAGGGCATAAGCCCTTTTTTGCCATAGGTGGCAATCGCAGTTCCCAGACGGTCAACGAACTGGCCGCGGTAGGGGCCGCCGTCCAGGATGGCTGGGTTGGCGAAAACGTAATCCAGGCCGATCTCTTCCAGGTAATCGTCGGCATATCCGTTTTGCAGAGCCTGGAAATAGTCCTTGCTGTTGATCAGTCCGTCCATGTTGACAATGGTGCGTTCGTGAATGAAGTAGCCCACGTTCCCTCCGCCGGTCATGCCGATCAGTGAGCCGGGTTCGGTGTTTTCTTCGAGAAGTGGCAGGACGTCCATGTAAGGTTGGCCGGCTTTTTCCGTTCCGTAGGGCATCCGTTGCACGATGGACTTGGTGAAGTTTTGTGCCAGGTAAATGACAGCCAGCGCAGTCGCCGCCCAGATGAGAACCCGGGCTGCCGGTGCGCGCCGACGGATGGCTTGCAGCAAAATGTCGAGCAGTAAACTGCCCAGCAGGATAACGAAGATCATCTGGCTGACCCAGTACCATTCCTTTGCGGCGGAGTAGCCCAGGCTGTTGTAGTAGATGACCTGGAGTTCCGCGCCGACCAGAAGCGGCAGCAGGCCGAGTTGTGCGCTCGCTCGGATCGTCCGCTTGCGGTTGCTCACCAGGATGAGCAGGCAGGTGAGCAGCACCAGCATGGATACGGCCCCAAAGGCCGTGTTGGCGTTGAGACGGGCGAGCCATTGCGAGAAGGCTTCCTGGAGCGATTGGACGAACGCGGTCGCCAATTGCCAGGCGTTGAAATCGGAAGGGGTGGTATCCACGCCAAAAAAAGTGTATATGCGGCGCGCCGGGCCGCCGTAGGCGTTCCCCGGCAATGAGCCCCACCAACGTTTGATCTGTCCGCTGACCGGCGACGTGGCGCCAAAGACGATTTTGCTCCAGAGCATGTACACG
>JAADGN010000075.1 GCA_013152325.1 Chloroflexota bacterium | reverse complement strand
CCGGCAAACTGTCAGGTGGCTAGTTTTAATTACAAATTCGCAAGTTATCGGACAATCGTAGGGTAATCGTAGGTTAAGCGTCAAGTACGTTTGGGAGGCCCGTGATAGGATAGGGTCGTAAGGTGATTTCTCTTCTCCTCCTTTCAAACGAGAGCCAGGGTCGGCGTCCCTGGCTCTCACGATTCTGGCACACGTCCCAGCGGGGAAAGGCGACAATCGGCATTATAATTCTGGCAGCACGTTTGTCGGTTACTGTCGAAAGGACGATCATGAGCGTTCAAATTACGATCATCGGGCTGGGACAAATCGGGGCATCCATCGGCCTGGCATTAGCGGAACACAAGCAGGTCATTCGCCGCGTCGGGCTCGACCGCCGGATCGGCGTCGCAAAGGCAGCCAGGAAACAGGGCGCGCTGGACGACGTAAAGATCAACCTGTCCATGGCGGTAAGCAAAGCGGACATTGTGCTCTTGTGTCTGCCCAGCGACCAGATTTATGAGACGCTGGAAGTGATCGCGCCGGACCTGAAAGAGGACGCCGTCGTGATGGACACCTCGCCGGTCAAGGGGGCGGTAACGGACTGGACGAAAAACCTGCTCCCGCCTGGACGCGCCTACGTCGGCCTGGTGCCCATCATCAACCCGGCTTACCTGCACGACACGATGGTGGGGCTGGACGCAGCGCGCGACGACCTCTTCAAGGACAACCTGATGGTGATCGCGGCCGCCCCCGGCACGCCCGGCAAGGCCGTCAAACTGGCCGCCGACCTGACCCGCCTGCTGGGCGCGACGCCGTTCTTCGCCGACCTGGCCGAAGTGGACGGCTTTATGGCCACCACGCACGTGCTGCCGCAACTGGTCGCGGCGGCGCTGCTCAACGCCACCGTGGATCATCCCGGCTGGCACGAAGCCCGCAAATTGGCCGGCCGCGCGTACGCGGAGGCGACAACCCCAATTATTTACCACGACGACAGCAACGCCCTGCGGGAGACCGTGCTGCTCAACCACGAGAACGTCACCCGCGTGTTGGACGGGATGATCGCCTCCCTGCAAAACCTGCGCCAGAACATTGCCGGCGAAGACGGACAAGCCCTCGGGGCATACCTGGAGCAGGCGCGCCAGGGACGCGACCGCTGGTGGGACCAACGTCTGGCCGCCGACTGGATGGCGGAAGACAGAGGCCCGGTCCCGGAATCATCCGGTCTGCTCAGGCAGATGTTCGGCATCCGCCAAAGACCCCACCCCGGCCGCAAGGACGAATAACCGCGCAATGGCTGAGGGTCGCTTTTACGAAGCCCCCCGCAGGGGACAAAGCGACCGTCAGCCATATTTTTTAAGTCATGCCTTTTTACTGCTATATCGTGGAATGCGCCGATGGGACGTACTACACCGGCTGGACGACCGACCCCGCCCGCCGCGCGCGTCAGCACAACGCCGGACGCGGGGCGCGTTATACCCGTTCCCGCCGCCCGGTGAAAATGGTCTACATAGAGGAACTGCCGGACAAAAGCGCGGCAATGAAAAGAGAGAGAGCCATCAAAAGGCTCTCCCGTCAACGCAAAAAAGATCTGTTCGAGTAGGGACGAAGCATGGCTTCGTCCCTGCATTTTAATCGGTGAAAAGGGGAATGTGCCCCAGCGAGAGGATATGCGCCCATTTGGCGCGTTCGCCCTCCGTCAGGATGGCCGCCTCGGCCGCGACTGTCGCGCCGGCTTTCTCCATCAGCATCCGCATCCCCTGCAGGGTCGAACCGGTGCTGATCACATCGTCCACGATGACCACCCTTTTACCGCGAAGCATGTCGCGGTCTTTTTCGTCCAAAATCAAGACCTGCGGTTCACCCGTCGTGATGGACAAAGTCTCCGCGGTCAGGGCCTCGCCCATATAGGGCTTGTAGCTCTTGCGCAGGATGACGTAAGGCTTGCCGGTGACCACCGAAAGCGCATACGCCAGCGGGATGGACTTGGCCTCCGCCGTGACCAGCACGTCGAATTTCAGGCCGTCCAGTTTCTCGCTCAGGGCCTTGGCGCAGGCCTGGACAAGTTCGGTATCGCCCAAAATGTTAAGGATGGCAATGCGCAGGCCAGGCTTGATCTCAAACAACGGCAACTGGCGTTTCAGTCCGGCAATTTCAAGCGCATACGTTTCGTAAGCGGACATAGAGACACTCCAGAAAAGATTTTGTGCGGGCTTAGTTTATCATAAAAACGATGCGCGGAGTGCGCCCGTTTTGGATTCCGGAACACGGACTTCAAGTTAACCCCGCGCAGGGCGGCAAACAAAAGCGGGGGCGCAGATTCGCAGTATTCCACGCGGTATAATCTGGCCATGCTTCCCGACCTGCAAGTGGACGCCGTCGTTCGATTGCGCAAGCCGCATCCCTGCGGCTCCTACGAATGGACTGTGACGCGCTTGGGCGCGGACATCGGCCTGGAATGCCGCGGCTGCGGCCGGCGCGTAATGCTGACCCGCCGCGAACTGTCCCGCCGCCTGAAAACGATTCTCCCCAAGGGTGCTGATGACTAAACAATCGAAAAAGCCGCACATCCTGTTCCTCTTCTCGGACACCGGCGGCGGGCATCGCAGCGCGGCGGAAGCCATCATCGAAGCCCTGGAATTGGAATTTGGCGACGCCCTGACCGCCGAAATGGTGGACTTCTTCAAAGGATACGCCCCCCTGCCCTTCAACAAGATGCCGGACTGGTATCCCGACATGGTCAAAGCGCCGCAGTTGTGGGGGCTAAGCTTCAAGATCAGCGACGGACGCCTGCGGGCGCGGGCCATCACCGCCAGCATGTGGCCGTACGTTGGGCGCGCGGCGCGTGAACTCGTGGCGCGTCACCCCTGCGACATGGTGGTCACCGTCCACCCGCTGGCGACCACCGTGTTCCTGAAAGCGCTGGGGGAGAAGCGGCCGCCATTCATCACCGTCGTCACCGACATGGTCACCACCCACGCGCTGTGGTACGACACACGCGCCGACCTGATCCTGGTCCCGACCGAGATAGCCCGCCAGCGCGCTTTGGGGTACGACATGCCGCCGGAAAAACTGCGCGTGGTCGGGCAGCCGATCCCGGAGCGCTGCATTGCGCCTGCCGGGGACAAATCCGCCTTGCGCGAGAAACTGGGCTGGCCGCAAGACAAGTTCATCGTCGTCGTGGTCGGCGGCGGCGACGGAATGGGACCGCTGGGCAAGACCGCCCGCGCGATCGCCGATTCCGGGCTGGACATTGCCCAGGTCATCGTCACCGGACGCAACGCCGCCCTGAAAAAGAAGCTGGAATCCGAAACCTGGCCGATACCGACGTTCATTTATGGTTTCACCCATGAACTGCCCGATTTCATGCGCGCCGCGGACGTGCTGGTCACCAAAGCCGGGCCGGGGACGATTGCCGAAGCGCTGACGGCCCACCTGCCGCTGATCTTGTACGCGCGGCTGCCGGGACAGGAAGACGGCAACGTCACCTACGTGACCGAAGTGGGCGCGGGTGTTTGGGCGCCCTCGCCGCAGCAGGTCGTCGAGACCCTGACGAAATGGGTGCAGAATCCGGAAGAGCGCGAAAAAGTGACCGCCGCCTGCAAGCGGGCAGCCCGGCCCGAAGCCTCGCACACCATCGCCCGCATCCTCGGCGCGCAGCTGGGTTTGATCGACGAAAAGGCGGATTTGTCTGTGGCCCCGTGACACCTTTGCGGGCAGCGACCAACGGGAGCGCAGTCGCATCGTCCCCGCAGGGGGAAGGACGGGTGATACAATCGCCGCTCCTCGACTGCGACGACGCTATCGCTTCGTCTCCGCTCGGAGACTGGGTTATTTGTT
>JAADGN010000094.1 GCA_013152325.1 Chloroflexota bacterium | reverse complement strand
AGTGGGGATGACAATCACAATGGCAGTTTTGGGACACAGTGCTCTTCTTGCCATACGACCAACGGCTGGAAACCGGCTACTTTCGATCATGATCTTTCCGGATTTCCATTGACAGGCGCGCATGCGCGTACTTCGTGCACCCAGTGTCACAGCAGCGGGAATTTCCAGAACGTCTCGACTTCCTGTGTTGCCTGTCATGGACAGCCGAGTTATCACGCCGGTTTGTTCGGGAGCAACTGTGCATCTTGCCACAACACGTCCTCGTGGGGCGGCGCGGTCTACAACGGTTCGCACAGCTTTAATATCTACCATGAAGGCGCGGGCGGGAATTGCAGTACTTGCCATCCGTCGACGTTGAACGCCTATACTTGTCTGGCGTGCCATGACAGCAATAACCCCAAAGACGATGACGGCGGCGGGGACGGGGATGATGATTAGGGTGCAGACAATACAAATGAAAAGATGTCCGACAGTTTAGACTGTCGGACATCTTTTTTTGTGGATGATCGTTGGGGTCAGCGCCCCTTTCCTTTGCCGTTGCCGCCGGCCCAGGCGGGACGTCCGGTGGGTTCGCGCAGGAGGAAAGTTTCGCCGCTGGCGTCGAGCGTGATCTGTTGTGCAGTGAACTGGTCGGCGGTTTCCCAGAAGCCGGTCACGGTTACGCTTTCGCCGATTTCCGGATCCAGCCCGAGACTTTCGACATAGTAAGCGTTGCCCAGTTGAATGGACAGGGGGCCGTCCGGAGTGTCGATGACCAATGTGGTCGTGTCAAATTGCGTAACGATCCCCTGCATGGTGAGCAACTCGCCGACGCTTGCCTGCGGATTGGGTGTGCCTGCGTCGGTGTTGCCGGGAGCCCAGTCTTCCTGCCCGCCGTGATATCCATTTGCGCCTTGCGCGCCCTGCCCCTGGACGACTTCCTGACCCTGACCGAACCCCTGCTCAGCCCGATATTCGACTTGGGCGGTATTCTGTGCGGCGGTGGTCGCAGTCTGTGTGACGGCGGTGTTGTAGGCGCTTGCGCCGACCGCCCCGATGACAACCGTGGATAAGGCGCCAATCAGTAGTTTCTTGAACATTTTATGTCTCCTTGTTGTGACAGATTGCTTTGCTTTGGCACCATCATAGCGAACGAATGCAAAGAAAATTTAAAGAAGCGCTGATATTTGTGTAAAAAAGAGTGACGTGAAAAAGGCGATCATCTTTGCAAGTCCCATAAACTTTACATATTCTTTGTATCCGCTTTACGCGTTCATAAAACTGGGTTGCTATAACAAAAGCGTTTGATCGAATATATTGCCCTTTTGAGAGGAGAACTGCATGAACGAAACGCCCTCCGACAATATCATCCAGCGGATGCGTGCCCGATTGTGGCCCAATGGACTCCCCCGCGACGACCGCGGCCGGATGCGTCTGGTGGTGAACAATCTCATCCTTCACATTCATCCGGCCAAAGTGTCAATGCGTGCCATGCGCTGGACTTATACCTGGGGGCTGGGCGGACTGGCAGCGATGTTGCTGGTTTTGCTGGGGTCCACTGGCATCTTGCTGGAGATCAACTATACGCCCAGCGCGCCGCAAGCTTACCTGAACATTCTGGAACTGCGTTCCAACGTCTGGTTTGGTGAGTTGATCCGCAACGTGCATCACTGGTCGGCCAATTTGCTCGTTGTGGTCACGGTGCTGCATCTGCTGCGTGTCTTTTTCACCGGTGCATACCGTCCGCCGCGTGAGACCAACTGGTTGATCGGCGTCGGGATGCTCCTGCTCGTCCTGGGCGGGAACTTCACCGGTTACCTGCTGCCATGGGACCAACTGGCCTTCTGGGCCATCACGGTGGGCACGAGCGTGCTGACGTACGTGCCGCTCATCGGCGACGCGCTCGGCCGCCTGCTGCTTGGCGGTCCGGAGGTGAGTGGCGCGACGCTGCTCAATTTCTATTCGCTGCATATTTCCTTCATCCCCCTGGCAATTTTTGGGTTGATGTCTTTTCACTTCTGGCGCATTCGCAAGGACGGCGGATTGACCAACCCGCGCGGTGTGGATGAGACCGAAAAGGTCAAACTTGAGCGTGTCACCACTATCCCGCATCTGGTGCGCCGTGAGTTGGTCTACGCGCTGGTCTGGTTGGCCGCGATTTTGGTCTGGGCCATGCTCGTCCCCGCGCCGCTGGAAGGGATTGCCAATCCCGATCTCAGCCCCAATCCGGCCAAAGCGCCCTGGTATTTCCTCGGCTTGCAAGAACTCCTGTTGCATTTCCATCCGCTGGTGGGCGCGATCATTATCCCCGCGGCGTTCTTCATCGGTTTGGCGCTGCTGCCTTTCTACGATGTGGCCGCCGAAAATGTGGGCGTGTATTTCCGCTCGCATCGCGGGCGCTCACTGACTGTTCTGGCAACTGGTCTCTCGCTGGTCAGTACGCCGCTGTGGGTTGCGCTGGACGAATTCGTACTTCACTGGGCGGACTGGTTGCCTGCTTGGCCGAGTCTGGTCTCCAATGGACTTGTGCCACTGGCTGTCGTCGCCTTGGGGCTGATCCTGATGGATGAATGGGTCAAAGACTCCTTCAAGGCGACTGTCGAGGAGCGCGTGCTCTTCCTCTTTACCTTCCTGTTCGTTGCCATTTTTATTCTGACCATAATTGGCATTTTCTTCCGCGGACCAGGCATGAGCCTCTACTGGCCGTGGGCGATGCCGGTGGTTAGCCATTAGACATGCGTTGCGAGTCGAGAATCGTGCGTTGAAAGCTGTGCTCTATCATCTTTCTTTCGAGGAATAAACAATGAGTCAAACACCTATACCCGAATCAGAAAACGTTTCCCGCCGTGATTTTCTGAAAGTTATTTGGGCCGGCTTGGGCGGCGCGGCCCTGCTCGAAGTGGGCGGCGTCTTCCTGGCCTACCTCCAGCCGAGATTGGCGGAGGGCGAATTTGGCAGCATCATCAGCGTTGGTGCGGTGGACGATTTTCCGCCCGGCTCGGTGACGCATATCACCAATGGACGCTTTCACCTGGCCCGCCTGCCAGACGGCGGATTCCTGGCGCTCTACCACCGCTGTACGCACCTGGGCTGTACGGTTCCGTGGGACCAGGCCGAAGGCAGGTTCGTCTGCCCCTGTCACAATTCACAGTTCGAAGTCGATGGCGAAGTGCTCAACCCGCCCGCGCCGCGCCCGCTGGATATTTTCCCGATAACAATTGAAAACGGCCAGATCAGCGTGGATACCGGTCGGCCTGTTACCCGCCAGCATTCTGATCCCTCGCAGGTGGTGTACGCATGAACACGAAACAAAAGATAACCCGTCTGATCGAGTTTTTATTTGGCATTTTGGCGACCGAAGCGATCGTTTTTGCCATCCTGTTTTATGCCTTTGAGGAGCCGACGCGTCTGGTTTCCGCGCAGAACGAAATTTTGCAAACACAAGTGGATGATGCCATGACGCTCTACGCCGAAAACTGTGCCGTCTGTCATGGCTTGGCCGGGGAGGGCATTGGCGCTACGCCATCGTTGGACAACGATGGTCTGCGCACGATGGACTACGACGAACTGGTCAAGATCATTGCCCGCGGCCGTTACGAGACGGCTATGCCCGCCTGGAATAAAACCGACGGCGGCCCCTTGAGCGATTATCAGATTGGGGAATTGGCGGCGCTCATTCAATCTGGAGATTGGAACGCGACCCGGGACAGAGTCGTCAATTTGGGCCTGGCCCCGCTCGTCCCGTTCGAGACCGAACCCGACCCCGTTATCTTTGAGCAGATCGGAGCCCTGACGGATGGCGCGGTGTTGCAGCAGGCCGTGACGCTTTTTGCGACGGAATGTGTGGCCTGCCACGGCGCGGACGGGCTGGGGACGTCCCTCGCGCCGGCCTTGAACGATCCGCTGGTGCGCGAGAAAGCTGCCGACGAGTTGACCCGCATTATCACGCTTGGCACGCCGGGGACGTTGATGGCCGGCTGGAGCAGCACGTTGGCCGAAGAGGAGATAGCTGCGCTGGTTACGCTGGTCACTCGCTGGGACGAGGTGCCGTTGGGCGCCATCCCCGCGCCGGATGTGCCCGTGCCGACCACCGCCGAGTCGTTGGCCCTCGGCGAGGAACTCTTTGCCGCCAACTGCTCGCGTTGTCACGGCCCGGAAGGGCAGGGTACGCCGCGTGCGCCCGCGCTCAATGTGAAGAGCTTCCTGACCGAGACATCCGATCTGGCCATTCAGCAGATCGTCACACAGGGTGTGCCGGGCACTGCCATGCCAGCCTGGGGCGACCGCATGACGGAGGCTGATATTCAGGCCATTGTCGGCTTCATCCGTCAGTGGGAAGCGACTGCACCGGAAGTCGCGACGCCCGCGCGTGGCGGTGGCGGCGGCCCGCCCTGGCTGCGTTCCGACGCTCCCGCGGATGTTTTTGTTCCGCCCGGACAGCAGACAGATGGCGCTGCGGGTCAGGCGGCTGACCCGCAGGCAGGCGCAACCGACCATCGGGAGGGTAGTGGTGCTGGCGGGCCTCCCGACGGCTACGGCGGAGGCGGCGTCGCTGCCGGGGGTGAGCACACAGCCGGGGAAGTCCCGCCCTGGGCGCAGGAGCAAGTGCAGCCCGCCTGGTGGGAGACGCTGGATCAGCGGGTGCTTGTTCTGGTCTTCAGCGGGGTTGGCGTGGCGACGTTGCTCATTTTTGTCGGCTACGTCGCTCTTCGCCGCAATCCGCCAAGTGATGGTGAGTAAGTAACAGACAAAACCTCCCGCAGATTTCAAAGCCTGCGGGAGGTTGATTTTTGTATGAACCCGTTTGGGAAACGTGCTTCGTGGGTACGGCGACCAGAGTCTATATCGTTTCCGGCGCGGCTGCGTGTTCCCCGCCGTTCCGGTTACTCTCCACGTTCATGATGGCAGGGACGAAGAACGCGCCGATGCCCATCAGCAGGCTGAGACATCCGCCGATCCAAAACCAGGTGCGGATGCCCCATTGGTCCGAGACCGGGCCAGCGATCATCAGTCCGAGCGGGGACATGGCCGTGGCTGCGCTGGCGATCAACGACATGACGCGTCCCTGCATATCCGGCCGCACAGCCGACTGAACGATGGCCATCAATGGGCCGTTGGCCATCGGAATCATCAACCCGCTCAGGGCCATTCCGCCCAACGCAAGCATAAAGGCATTGGCCGGAGCCAACCCGACCAGGGTGATGCCCAGCCCGATGCCGATGATACCGCTCAGCGAGGTTGTGATCTTGCGCTTGAATCCGCCCCAAACGCTCAGGATAAGGCCGCCTAAAATAACACCGCCGCCCCAGAACGAGTCCATCAAGCCGAATTGCAGCGCGCCCAATCCAAAATGTTTGGTGATCAGCAATGGCATCAGTGAGCCGGCGGGAGTCAGCAGGAAGTTGATCGCGGTCGCCAAGACCAAAATTCCCAGCAAACCGGGCCAAGAGGCCACATAAGTGAAGCCTTCTTTCAAGTCATGCAAGAAGTGGGTTTGGCTGACCTTGTGTCCGTCCGCACGCACCGGCTGAGGGATGGGGATAAAGAGCAGCGGCAGGACAGCCAGCAGAGCGGTGGTGACATCAATGAGCAGGACGTTTTGGGTGGTGATGGTCTCGATCAGGATTGCGCCGGTCGGCGGCGCGACAATGTTGATCGCGCCTTGCAAAGTCTGGTTCACTCCGGCGATGCGGGCAAGCTGTTTTTCGGGAACCATGAGTGAGGTCGAAGCCTGCATGGCTGGCCAGTGGAAGGCGCCGCCCAGCCCGCGCAGGAACAGCAGGGTGTAAATATGCCAGATTTGGATCTGATCTGTGGCGAACAGGTAGATCAGGCCAAGTGTGGCCAGCGCAATGCTGCTGTCGGCAGCGATCATTACGATGCGACGGTTCCAGCGGTCAACCAACGCCCCGGCGAATGGGCCGATGAAAATTTGCGGCAGCATGGCGACCAGCGTCGCGGTTGCCAGGACGGTGGCCGAGCCGCTCTCTTGCGTCAGATACCAGACCAGCGCGAATTGCACCAGCGCGCTGCCGAAGAGGGAGAAGGCCTGTCCACCCCAGATGGTGAAGAACCGGGGCGCCCAGTTTTCCGGAATGGGGGGCTGGCGGGTTGTGTCGTCCATGAGACCTCATGATTTTGTCAATGCTTGTTAAAATTGAAGCGCTAATTGAAATTTCTTTGATATTATACGCATATCTTTTCGTTTGTCAATGTACACCTTAAAATACAGGAAGATGATTTTTGAAATACTAAAGGTGTTTGTCGAAAAAACGAAACCTCCCGCGGGTTTCAAATCCTGCGGGAGGTTGATTTTTGTAAACGTACACCTGTGAACTTATCCGGGAAACGTACTCCAGGCGGTGCACTCAGGGCGCTTTCCCTGCCGCGGGGGAAAATGCCCTGGGTATGAAAGGGTTGTATCTGTGGTTTCCTCGGGTTGCCATGGTGAAGCCAGTAAGGAAGTTGTGTTTTTGGCGGAAACTTCCTCTGTGGAATAGTAACTGTTTAATATGGGGATGTCCGAGAGCGCGAAAATTATCACGAAAAATATCCAGGCAGGATTTTGCAGCCGTTTGTTGTTTTTTAGGATTTTTTCAATACTCGAATGGACGCCCTGTGCTGTAAAATACAACATGATAGGAACAAATATTAACAACTGACGCGAAGTGACAAAGTAATTCTTCAACAGATCCAAAAAAACGATCAGTGATATCTGTATGACCATGCTATAGAACAAAGTCGCCGTGATTTGATGCAGGTCCCTTTTTAATGTAAAAGCTATCCCTGTGATGGCGAAGCCCATACACAGGATTCCCCAGATCATTGTCAATGGCGTTGCGGGTATTGGAGGCAGCCACCCGAGGCCCGTGAACAGGAATGAAAAAAAAGTTTCGTAAAGAAAGAGTGGTATCTTGTCGCCAAATGTTGAGCCGAAGAAAAATAAGCCCACCATGAAAAAAAGTAAGATGATTAACGCGCTGATTGTGAAATAGGCGATCCTGTGGTTTTCTTGCCATTTGCTTTTGTATGGAACAGCGATTATTAACCCAATATTGACCAAGGCTAATAGCACATAAAAATGAAAAAACAGCCCTAAGACTGCAGAAAGCGTAAAAAAGGCCCAGTTCTTGAAGGTGGGTGTTTTTGTTGCTTTGATGCCCAACCAGGTGGAAAAGATATAAAAGAACGTCAAGGGGGCGTAGAAACGCAACTCTTGTGAATATTGAATGTGAATGGGGGAAATTGCCAAAAGAAAGGTTGCCAGTAAGACAGTTTTTTTGTGATCACTTAATTCTTTGAACAAGAGATAGCTTGCGGGCAGGGTGAGAGTCCCCCAAATAGCTTCAGGCAAGCGCAGCCAGCCCTCTTCGTGGGATATTTTGGCGACAACCCATGCGACAACATAATCCAGCGGCATTGCCATAACGTGTGAACGGGCAATTTCCAGGGCATCTTGAATCGAATTTTGGAATGCGGCCTGCGCAACCCCAAGTTCATCGATCCAAAATACATTGTTTCCCAGCCGGTAAATTCGCAGCAAAAACCCCAAGACAATAATGGTAATTGCAAGGTGCTTGGAAAAGGTTTTTTGGGTAATAAAATTGGAAGACATTATGAAACTTGGGTTCAACTCGTAGGTGCGACAAAAAGCAGTCAAGGGAGGTAGGCCGGCGCATGAACTGCACACAACTTGCCAGGAACAAAGATACCAGATTTATGCCTTGCTGAAAATGGGACGCGCCAATTGGAGCCTGGGACGAATCGCTGGACGGTTTCCGGAGGGGGCAAGATAAATTGTGCGAATGGGTTATCTTTAAGGGGGAGCCCGTGAATGAGGAAAAGGACGAGAAGGGCAGGCAAGACTGCATGCCCGGCGCGAAGGAAACTACCCGCGAATTGGGCAAAGCGCCTCCGAGGGCTTGGAGCCCTCGGAGGCCCAACTGCACTGCGTGGAAAAACTTACTTGCCCAATTTGGCCTTGAAGGCCTCGGTCAATGCGGGGACGATTTGGAACAAGTCTCCGACGACGCCGAAGCGGGCGACTTTGAAGATGGGGGCATCCGGGTCTTTGTTGATGGCGACGATGATCTTGCTGTTGCGCATCCCGGCCAGGTGTTGAATGGCGCCGGAGATGCCCGCCGCAATGTACAGATCGGGCGAGACGACTTTGCCGGTCTGCCCGACCTGGTGGGAATAGGGGATGTAGCCCGCGTCCACCGCGGCGCGTGATGCGCCGACGGCTGCGCCGAGCACACCTGCCAGGTCTCCAACCAGCGCAAAGCCCTGCTGGGCGCGCCAGACTTCGGCCTCTTCGTCGCTCATGCCGTCGGGCGGGGTCAGGTCGGGGTTGTTCGAGACGCCGCGCCCGCCGGAGACGATCACGCCCGCGTCGGTCAGGCTGACGCCGCCTTCGGTTTCGGCGTAGCCTTCCACCGTGGTGGGGACGTCGCCTGCCGCGGCCTCGACCTTCGTCAGCGTGCCGGAGCGACCGGCGACCGCTTCGGGCTTGGGGAAGACGCGTCCGCGCAGGGTGATGATCTGTGGCGTGGCATTGCAAACGGTCTTCTGGAGCAATTTGCCCGCGTAGATCGGCCGCGTGGCGACGACTTTGTCGCCGTCCAGTTCGAGGGCGACCACGTCCACCAACACGCCGGTCTTCAGGTCGATGGCGGCCATCCCGGCCAGCTCACGCCCGCGGGTGGTTGTCGGAAGCAGGATCACGTCCGGGGCGCGTTCCGCAGCGAGTTTGGACAGGGTGGAGGCAAAGGCTTCGACGCGGTAATCTGCCAAAGAGGCGTCATCCGCCAACAGGACTTCGTCCGCGCCATACTCGAAGGCGGTCTTTGCCAGCGCTTCGACGCCGGATCCGAATACCAGGGCTGTTACCGAGCCGCCCAGCGACTTGGCTGCGCTGATGGCTTCCCAGGAGGCGGGCAGGGCCTCGCCTTTGAAGTTGTCAATGTAAACCCAGGTGTTCATAGTACCTTCTCCGCCAGAATCTTGTCGACCAGCGCCTCGGCGATCTCTTTGGGGCTGCCGCCCTCGACGATCTCGCAAGTGACGTCTTTTTTGGGCGGGTTGATGATCTGCGGCCATTCGACGACCGCGGCCGGGGCTTCGATGCCCAGGTCGGCCAGCGACCAGACCGGTATCTCGGCCCGCGAGGCTTTGCGGATGCCCATGAAGGATGGGTAGCGCGGCTCGCCGTAGTCTTTGACCAGGCTGAAGACGGCGGGCAGTTTGGCGCTGACGGTTTGACGGCCTTCCTCGATGGAGCGCTCCACCTTGACGGTATCGCCCTCGACGTCGATGGTCGCGGCCAGGGTCAGGGCCGGCCAGCCGAGCACACGCGCGGTCTGGACGGGGGTGATGCCCGCGTCGCCGTCGATGGCCTGGCGTCCGAAGAAGGCCATGTCCACCTCGCCGATCTTCTTGATGGCCGCGGCCAGCACCTGGGCGGTGCCTTGCGTGTCCACGGCCTCCAGGGCCGGATCGGAGATCAGGATGGCATCGTTGCAGCCCATGGCCAGGGCATGTTTGAGCGCTTCTTTCGCGTTTTCCCCGCCCATGCTGACCACGGTCACCGTGCCGTCGTGCGCTTCTTTTGTCTTCAGCGCGGCCTCGACGGCGTACTCGTCCCAGGGGTTGATGACCAGCGGCGCATCGCCCCATGAGACCTGCCCATTTTCTGCGACGACGGTCGCCGCCGAGTCGGGCACTTGTTTGACGCATACTACGATTTTCAAGGTGCTCCTCCTTACGTTTGGTTTGTCGATTAGTTAATTGGTTGGTTTTCCAAATCGTTGACTCGCCGAATCGTTGAATCGTTGAATCGCAGACTCGTTACTTCCCTTACTCCGCCTGCCAATAATCCGCGTCGTAGGCGGGCAACTCGCAGCGCAGGGGCTTGTCTTTGCGCTCGCCGAGTGCGTAGCCAGCCTGGATCAGGGTCTGGATTTCGGAACTGCCTTCGTAGATGATCGCGCCGCGCGCATTGCGCAGGTAGCGTTCCACGTCGTACTCGTCGCTGAAGCCGTACGCGCCGTGAATTTGGATCGCATCATCGGCGGCCTTGAAAGAAGCCTCGGTGGCAAATTTCTTGGCGTAGGACGTCTCAAGTGTGTTGCGCAGCCCCTGGTTGAGCATCCAGCCGACTTTGAGATTCAGCAGGCGGGCGATCTCGTAATCTTGCGCCATGCGGGCGATCTTCTGCTGGATGAGTTGATGCTGGGAGATGGGCTGGCCGAAGGACGTCCGTTCGTTGGCGTAGCGCACGCTGGCCTCCAGCGCGGCGCGGATGATGCCGGTCGCGCCCGCGCCGACGGTGTAGCGTCCGCGGTCAAAAGCCGTCATGGTCACCTTGAAGCCTTCGCCCTCCTCGCCGATCATGTTTTCCGCCGGAACGCGCACGTCCTGGAAGTTGATCCAGCCGGTCGAACCGGCGCGCACGCCCAGTTTGCCGTGGATGTCGCCGCGCGTCACGCCGGGAGAGTGCAGGTCGACGATGAAGGTCGAGAGACGCCGGGATGGTTTTTCGGCGTTGGGATCGGTTACGACGGTCACGACCGCGTAGTCGGCTTTGGTCGCCAGCGAGATCCACATTTTCTCGCCGTTCAGGACATACGAATCGCCCTCGCGTTTGGCGTGCGTGCGCAGATTGGAGACGTCCGACCCCGCGCCGGGTTCCGTGAACGCGCCGCAGCCGATCTTTTCGCCGCGCGCCAGCGGGACGAGGAATTTCTGCTTTTGCTCTTCTGTGCCCCATTGCAAAAGCGTCGTTCCGGCCAGCCCGACGTGAACGGACATGATCACGCGCAGGGTAGTGTCCACGACCTCCAGTTCTTCGCAGGCCAGGCCGAGCGAGATGTAGTCCATGCCCTGGCCGCCGTAGCGGACGGGGAAACAAATGCCCAGAATGCCCAATTCGCCCATGCGTTCGAGCACAAAGGGCGCCATTTCCTGCTTGCGGTCAAATTCCTTGATAACGGGTGCAACTTCTTTTTGGGCGAAGTTGCGCACCATTTTTTCGACCATACGATGTTCTTCTGTCAGCGCAAAATCCATTGAAAATCTCCGTTGTGAAGGTTGCGCCAATTATATCGTAGAATTGAAAAAACTACCAACCGGTCGGTAGGGTGAAATTTAAAATTTGGGCCTCCTCGGTTGACAAAATCTGTATTTCGGATACAATACAACCCGCAAGCCAAAGTGCTTGTATTGAGCTTGCCGAAGTGGCGGAACAGGCAGACGCGCTACGTTCAGGGCGTAGTTCCCATTAGGGAGTGAGGGTTCAAATCCCTCCTTCGGCACTCGACCCGCTGAGAAGCGGGTTTTTGTTTTTCTAGGGCTTATCCCTGCTTGTCCTTGATAGAGGGATAGAGGCCCTGGCCGAAGACTGGGAGAGGTGGGACGGGAGCGTTCGCGGTATAATTAGCTAAATTCTTGCGAAGGATATTTCATGGAAATCGGTACTGTTCAACAGGTTGACATCGACGCTCAAATGCGCTCCGCTTATCTCGATTACGCTATGAGCGTGATCGTTGCGCGTGCTCTGCCAGATGCCCGCGACGGGTTGAAACCCGTCCACCGGCGCATCCTGTATGCCATGCATGACATGGGTATACGCGCCAGCGGTTCCTATAAAAAATCTGCCCGCATCGTCGGCGAAGTGTTGGGTAAATATCACCCGCACGGCGACGCGGCCGTGTACGAGAGTATGGCCCGCATGGCGCAGGATTTCTCCATGCGTTACATGCTGGTGGATGGACAGGGCAACTTTGGTTCCATCGATGGCGACTCCCCGGCTGCCATGCGTTACACCGAAGCCCGCATGGCCAAAATGGCCGAGGAGATGCTGGCCGACATCGACAAAGATACGGTGGACTTCTCGCCCAACTTTGACGATTCGCTTCAAGAACCGTCCGTTTTACCCTCCCGGCTGCCAAATCTGTTGCTGAATGGTTCTTCGGGCATCGCGGTCGGCATGGCGACCAATATCCCGCCGCACAACCTGCGTGAACTGACCGATGCGTTGATCTTCCTGATCGACAATTACGACCGGGTTGACGAGGTCGCTGTCGACAAACTGCTCGAATTCATCCCCGGCCCGGATTTTCCGACCGGCGGTGTGATCGTCGGGCGCGAGGGTATCGTCCAGGCCTACAGCACAGGCAAGGGCCGTGTGGTGATGCGCGGTACTGCGCACATCGAAGAGATGCGTCCCGGGCGCTACCAAATCGTCATCACCGAGATCCCTTATCAGGTCAACAAAACAGGATTGATCGAACGGATCGCCCAACTCGTGCGTACCGGCAAGATCGACTCCATCTCTGATATGCGCGATGAATCTGACCGGCGCGGCATGAGCATTGTGATCGAGCTCAAGCGCGGCGCGCAGCCCCGCAAGGTGCTCAATCAACTGTACAAATACACTACCCTGCAAACCACCTTCGGCGTGCAGATGCTGGCGCTGGTGGACGGCGAGCCGCGTTTGCTGCCGCTCAAGCGGTCCCTGCACATTTTCATCGAGCACCGCCAGACGGTCATTGTCCGGCGCACGACCTACGAATTGGGCAAAGCCCGCGCCCGCGCCCATATCCTGGACGGGCTGCTGATCGCACTGGACAACATCGACGCGGTCATCAAGACCATCCGCGAATCGAAGGACGTGGATGCCGCCAAAGAAAATTTGATGACGCGCTTCAAACTGACCGAGATCCAGGCGCAGGCCATCCTTGACATGCAGTTGCGGCGTCTGGCAGCCCTCGAACGCTGGAAGATCGAAGAAGAGCACAAGCAGCTTATGGCGCGCATCGAATACTACGAAGACCTGTTGGCGCACCCCAAGAAAATCTTGGCGTTGATCAAGGAAGACTTGCAAGAACTCTCCGAAAAATACGGCGACGAACGGCGCACGCGCATCGCTGCCAACGCCAGCGGCGACCTGAGCGAGGAAGACCTGGTGCAGGACGAATCGGTGCTGATCAGCATCACTGAGCGCGGCTACGTCAAGCGCATCCCGGCCAAGGCCTTCCGCACGCAGGGACGCGGCGGGCGCGGCGTGACGGGACATCGTACCCGCGACGAGGACGAGGTGCTCATCATGCTCCCGGCGCGCACGCTGCACACGATCTTGTTCTTCTCCGACAAGGGCAAAGTCTATTCCGAGAAAGCCTACCAAATCCCCGAAGCCCGGCGCACAGGCAAGGGCATCCCCATCGTCAACGTGCTGACGCTGGGGCCGAACGAACACATCACTGCCGCGATCGCTGTCCCGGATTTCAACGATGCGGCCTACTGCACGCTGGCGACCGTCAAGGGACGCATCAAACGCGTCAAATTGTCCGAGTTTGCCTCCGTTCGCCCCTCCGGCCTGATCGCGATGGGGCTGGCTGATGACGACAAATTGGGCTGGGCGCGCTTGACCAGCGGCCAGGACGAGATCATCCTGGTTACGGAGCAGGGCAGCGCACTGCGTTTCTCGGAGCAGAAAGTCCGCTCGATGGGACGTCCCGCGGCCGGCGTGATCGGCATCCGCCTTGCTCAAGGCGACGCGCTGACCACGATGGACGTGGTCCAGCCAAACGGCTCGCTGCTGGTCGTCACCACTCACGGATACGGCAAGCAGACGCCGCTGGAGAAATACTCGCCAAAGGGACGCGCCACAAGCGGCATCGCCACGATTGACAAAAAAGCGCTGGATATTGTCGGCAGGATTGTCGCGGCGCGCGTTGTCCAGCCGGCTGATCATCTGACGCTGATCTCCACGGGCGGGGTGGTGATCCGCTTGAAGGTCAACGAGGTGAAAGTGGCCGGGCGCGCCACGCGCGGCGTGCATTTGATGAGATTGCAGTCCGGCGATAGTGTGGCTGCGGTAGCCCGCATCGCGGCCGAAGACCTGAAACGGGTGGGCGCTGAGATCGACACGGACAATGGAAATGGAGAGAATGGGGAAGAAGGACAACAAGCTTTGTTGTAACAAACACGAAACCTGTTCGCACGAAAAAGGCTCCCACAAGATCTAAATCCTGTGGGAGCCTGCTTTTATGAAAACCCGTATCTGCTCTAAAACAGCATGAACCGTTCGGTGACCAACAGGAACATCGTGCCCAGCAGACAAACGGTGGTCAACAGCATCATCGAGATGATGAAACGCTGCATGGGGGTCAACGCCCGAACAGGCGCAAGCCAGCCAAACAGGTCTGTTTTTTGGGCTGGCGCCTCTTCCTCCTCGAGAAAATCGGGGATCTCTTCTTCCTCGAAGAAAGGTGAAGCTGAAGCGTCATCACGTAGATTGTCGAGCATGGGGCACCTCGTGGTCGTAGAAGCGTTCGAGATTTTAAGTATATCATACGCCGGTTGGACGCAAATGGATATCCCCAAAATGGACGTTGACCGTCTCGCCGTCCGGCGTGCGCAATTGCAGACTGCCGTCTGCGCCCAGCCCAAGCAGTTCACCGTTTAGTGGGGCGGCGTTTCCTGCCTGGACCTGAACCTGCTCGCCGCGAAAGGACAGTTTCTCATCCCAGGCGCGGATAAAATCCTCCGTGCCCAGGCGCGTCCGCCATACGATCAGCGCGGCCAGGATGTCGTGCAGCAGGGATACCCGATCCACGGGTCTGCCGAGCGTATCCTCCAGGCTGGTGGCGGGGAACGCCAATTGTCCGGGCGGCGGGACGGCCGCGGAACGAACGTTCACGCCGATGCCGAGCACTGCACGCTCGATCTGCTCGCCTGTCCAGGTCGATTCGACCAGGATGCCGGCCATTTTGCGCCCCTCGATCAAAACGTCGTTCGGCCATTTGATCTGTGCGTGGGGATGATATTTGTTTTGTATGGCCGTGACCAGCGCCAGCGCGCCCAGTCCGGTAAAGCGGGAAAGGGCATCCTGCTCGCGGCGGTTTGGGTGCAGGATCAGGCTGAATGCCAGGGCCGAACCGGGCGGCGTGTACCAGCGGCGTCCGGCGCGGCCGCGTCCGGCCGTCTGCTCGTCCGCGACGACGAGAGAAAGGTCGTCCGCGCCCTCGCTTGCCCAGGCCAACGCCAGATCGTTGGTCGAGCCAATGTGCTCAAAAAAGCGCAGGCCGCCCAAGGGGAGATCTTGCAGGGCGGCCTTGAGAGTTACCTCGTTCATTTTAGGGGGGCGGCAGCCAGCGCCAGGGGTTGGCAAAGGCGCCGTTTTCACGGATCTCGAAGTGCAGGTGCGCTCCGAACGAATTGCCGGTGTTGCCAGCCAAGCCGATCATCTGGCCCTGGTATACGCTCTGGCAGCGGCTCACGTTGATCTGACTAAGGTGGGCGTAAACGGTCGTAAATCCGTTGCCGTGGTCGATCATGATGACGTTGCCGTAGCCGTAATTCCAGCCGCCCTGGGCCATCGTCACCACGCCGCTGTCGGCCGCGTAGACCGCGCCGCCCTGGCCGTCCGCGATGTCAATTCCCAGGTGGCCAGACCAGAAGTCGTTGCCCGAAAGGTAGTGGTTCGAGGCAGGCCACTGGAAGAAGCCGGTGCCGACCGCGCCGCCAGCGCCGCAGCCGCCGCCGGAGATGGCCGCCGTCCCCGAATCGCCGCGTGCGACGACCGGGATGACCCACTGGATGAATTCGCGTTCGCCGCCGGGGACCATGATCCAATCGCCGGGCTGGATTTTCGGGTCGGTCAGGTCGATGTTGTTGCCGGGCCAGTTCAAAATTTCGTCCGGGTCGGCATCGAAGTTGTTGGCGACGGATTCGATGGTATCGCCTTCCTGCCATTGATAATAAATGCCGTCTATCGGCGGGACGTTGAGTTCCTGTCCCACGCGCAGGCTGTCTGGGCTGTCTTCCAGGGTGTCGTAATTGGCCCACAGCAGGGTCTCGGGCTCGACGTTGTATTCGGTGGATATGCTGAAGATCGAGTCGCCGCGCGCCACGGTATAGCGCGTCACGCCATAACGCGGACGGTCGGGAGGGATATTCGTCTTGAGCGTGACCTGGCGGTTGATCGCGTGCAGTGTTGTGCTCGTTGTCTTCTCGGGCAATGCTGCCGGGGCGTTGGTTTCATCCGCTTTGGCGGTCGGCTCGGGGATGGTGGCCGGCGCGCTGGCCGCGGATTGAGTCTGCCACAGGGCTATGCCGAGCATGCCGCCTGCAATGACGAGCGTAACTATCCAACTGACGATCGAAAACCGGTGTACCTTTAAAAAATCCAGAAAAGTTCTCATCGTTTTATTGTTCTTTGGTCAATGTTTCCAGAAATTCCTGGTTGTTCTTTGTCTTGCGTATGCGCTGGATGAGCGCCTCGGTGGCTACGCCCTGGCCCATGCCTGCCCCCTGGGGTTTGGGCGTGATCATTTGGATGTACATGCGGCGCATCAACCAGACCTGTCGCAGCAGGTCTGGGCCGAGCAGCAATTCCTCGCGGCGGGTGGATGAACGGTCAATGTCCACGGCCGGGAAGATGCGGCGCTCTTGCAGGCGGCGCGAGAGATGCAGTTCCATGTTGCCGGTGCCCTTGAACTCTTCGTAGACCACATCGTCCAGCCGGGAGCCGGTATCCACCAGACAGGTGGCGATGATGGTCAGCGAGCCGCCCTCTTCGATGTTGCGCGCCGCGCCGAAGAAGCGTTTGGGCGGATACAGGGCGGAGGGATCCATACCGCCGGAGAGCGTGCGCCCGGACGGGTTGACGACCAGGTTGTAGGCGCGCGCCAGGCGGGTGATCGAGTCCATCAGGATGACGACGTGGCGTCCCACTTCGACCAGGCGTTTGGCCCGCTCGAGGGCGATCTCCGCCGTGCGGACGTGGGAGGTGACCGGCTCGTCGAAGGTCGAAGCGATCACTTCGGCATCCACCGAGCGATCCATGTCGGTCACTTCCTCCGGCCGTTCGCCGATCAGGGCGACCATCAGGTGGACATCGGGATTTTTCTTGGAAATCGCGTTGGTGATCTGTTTGAGAATGGTGGTTTTGCCAGCCTTGGGCGGCGAAACGATCAGACCGCGCTGGCCGCGTCCGATTGGGGCGATCAGGTTGATCAGGCGGGGTGCGATCTGGTGGGGGTCGGCTTCCAGGTCAAAGCGTGTGTCGGGGAAGATCGGAGTCAGGCTCTCGAAGGTTGGGCGGTGGCGGGCCTCTTCGGGATCCA
The DNA here is from genome assembly GCA_013152325.1 of Chloroflexota bacterium. Classification (GTDB taxonomy): domain Bacteria; phylum Chloroflexota; class Anaerolineae; order Anaerolineales; family Villigracilaceae; genus Desulfolinea. Next base: position 2,344 of record JAADGN010000094.1, on the reverse strand, counting down.
GCCCGTTGATGCTCTCGACTTTTTGCAGGCCGTAGTGACGTTCGGATTCGCGCGGCGGGCGGACGTGCCCGATCACCAGGTCGCCATTGCGCAGGCTGTAGCGGCGTAATTGTGCTTGTGAGACATAGATGTCACGATTGCTGGTGCGATAGTTGTTGGCTCGCAAGAAGCCAATGCCCTCGCTCATAATCTCGAGAATGCCGCCGCGTATCTCAAGACCTTCTTTTTCAGCCTCGGCCTGCCGAATGTTCAGGATGAGGCTCTCTTTCTTCATCCGGTTGGCACGCGGGATGTCGAGCTCCTGGGCCATTTTACGCAGGTCGGCCAGGGTTTTATTTTCGAGTTCAAGGATTTTCATGTTGGGTGCTCAATTCTGAAATGGGATTTGGGATGAAAGACAAAACGATGCCCCCACAAACTGGGCATTTATTGATTTAATTGTGATGCGAAAAAGGGCTATCTTTCAAGGTGAGATTGGCGCTCATTACCCAGGCTGGCTGAAAGCCGAGAGTGGGGGGGAGCAAATAGGGATGTAAAATGACAGGGGAAGTAACCGCATTATAGCACGTTCGTCTACCCTGCGCAAGCAAACAAAAAAACGTAACCACTCGGGCGCCTGATCGGTTTGAGCGGAGACAAAAGACGGAACGAAGGGAGTTCCCGGAAAAGCGAGACGCAAAGCTTCCGGCATCGGTTGGTCATTCTTCCGCGCGGTTGAAAGATGGCTGCGGGTGGGGATGGGAAAAAGATGCATGGGCTGCCTGGAACGTGGTATAGTGGGTGCTTTGAGAGAAAGGACAGGGTATGACAGTACAAACGCCGACAGTATCCCAGCAGCAGGCGGATGGGGAGTTCCAAGCCGAGCAAGTGCTGACCATTACGGGCGGGCATTTTGTCCACGATGTTTATTCGGCCTTCGTGGCGCCTTTGCTGCCTTTGTTGATCGACAAATTATCCTTGACCCTGACGATGGCCGGGTCGCTGACCGCTTTCATGCAGCTTCCGGCCATTCTAAATCCGTTTATCGGCCACCTGGCGGACAAATTCAACCTGCGTTATTTCGTTATTCTGGCTCCGGCGATCACGGCGACCCTGATGAGCGTCATGGGGCTGTCGTCCAATTATGCCACCCTGGCCATCGTCCTTTTTGTGACTGGCGTCAGCGTGGCGACCTTCCACGCGCCTGCGCCGGCGATGGTGGGGCGCATCGCGGGGAGACGCGTGGGCAAGGGCATGAGTTGGTTCATGGCGGGCGGCGAGTTGGGCCGGACGGTGGGTCCGCTGTTCGCGGTTTGGGCGGCCTCGCTCTGGACGCTGGAGGGGATGTACCGCGTCGCGGTCATCGGCTGGGGCACCTCCCTGATTTTGCTCTGGCGTTTGAAGAATATCCCCATCAGCACACGCAAACTTGGCAGCATGCAGAGCATCTTGCCGAAACTGCGCACGCTGTTCCTGCCCCTGCTCATCATTGTTTTCTTTCGCATGTTCATGGCCGTCAGCCTGACGACCTATCTGCCAACCTTCATGAAGGGCAATGGCGCTACGCTTTTTCTGGCCGGGGCATCCCTGTCCATTTTGGAGTTCGCCGGTGTGGGCGGCGTCTTGTTGAGCGGCACGCTCAGCGACCGCCTGGGGCGCAAGTCGGTCCTGCTTTTTGTGACCGTTATCGCCCCGTTGTTGATGTTCGCTTTCCTGAATACGCTTGGTTGGCTGCGGATCCCCATTTTGATGCTGCTCGGCTTTACAAGCCTCTCGACCGGCCCGGTCTTTCTGGCTTTGATCCAGGATCATTTTCCAAACAATCGGGCGGTCGGCAACGGGCTTTTCCTTTCGATGTCTTTCCTGCTGCGTTCCCTGGCGATGCTGCTGGTGGGCATGGCGGGAGATGCGGTGGGTTTGCAGGCAGCGTTTTTCTGGAGCGCGATGCTTTCGCTGCTGGCAATCCCCGGAATTCTCATATTGCCTGCGGACGCAGAAAGCCAAACGGCGTAAGGCTACGGTTCCTGTACGACAATCTCGACAAAGACCGCATCGCCAAACGGTTCACCGGCTGGACCATAGGCCTGCCACGCCGATCGATACGTCCCTGGCTCAGACGGGGCGGTGAAGACAACGCGCAGCATGGCTTGCGTCCCGGCGCGGGCGGGATACAGCGCCTGTTCGGCGGGCGCGCCCAGGTCTGGCCCGGCGACGAGGCGCAGGCGGTAGCGCCCGTCCCAGTTGCAGGTTCCGGCGTTTTCGACCAGCCAGCGTTTGTCCACCTTCGCCGCGGGCGGGACGATGCTCCCGTCTGGCACGGTCAGGTCTTCGATGAAGCGCAGATCATCGTTGCATTGCGGCGCGG
>JAADGN010000137.1 GCA_013152325.1 Chloroflexota bacterium | reverse complement strand
TGTGCGTCCTGTCGTCGCGGGTGACCGAGGTCACGGCGCGGGGTTGGAGGTGGCAGGAGCGGCGCGCTGTACGAACAGTAGCCGGTTCGCAGTAGTTTTTACCTTGTCTCTACTCTTGCGCCCGGTTCAGTTCAAGATATCCAGCACAATGGATATAGCCATTATGAGCATACTCCCTCCCCCAATCAAGGCATAGTATCCTTGGCGCTTGATATACTCTGGTCTGGACAAAAGCGCCAACCTTTTCCTTGCAGCGTCCTCACCCTGGAACCTTTGTATCAGCACAACTCCTATCTGATCAGGGAAAGGGGGTTGCACCTTTCGTAACCGTAATCGAAGCCTCCCATCTCGCATGAGACACAGACCTAGCAAGCACAACCCCGTCGCTATAAGCCATAACAATGTATTCACCGACTCTCTCCAGATAAAGTCTAAGGAGTCCAATACTTCGGCATAGGAACGTAGTTTTTCATGGAGGCGCTTCTGATTGCACAACTGTTACGTTAATATTTGAGTTCATATTTTAATTTTCGGTAGTGGTCAAGTAACAAGTGATAGGTTGTACCTGATGATGAAAAGCCTTGTCACCACTTCGTGCATGATCTCTGATTTAGAGAAGGATATAGTCTTCCGAACAAAACGCGCATTCGACTGTCGCAGACGGTTGTACCAGCGTTCCATGTGATCTGCCTGTCCGCTTGCCTTCCCAACACTTTCATGCATTTCTTAAAGTCTCTTCTATAGGAGGCGCTGTTTGGGCTTTTTTTTCAACCAGGAAGCTAACGTCTGGCGGCTTACTCCAAAGGTGCGCTCGATGCCCCGCATAATAAGCAGCGATGATCTGTTCTTTTTGCTCTTCCGTATATCCACGACGAGGATTAAGGACACCGCGTTTGCCGCAGTCTTTGCACCAGAATTGCTGACTGCCACTGGCATTGTGCCCATTCTTGACAATGTTGCTGCTGCCGCAGGCTCGACATATGTAAGCGATTGTTTCAGTCACCATACATCTACCTTACCATCACTTCGGTTTTACCACTACCGAGTTTTTATGCTCGCTAAGCGACCAACGCCTGCAGGGCCAACAGGTATGAGCGCCAGCCAAAACCGGCAATGCTCCCCGCGCAGACGGGGGCGATCAACGAGCGATGGCGGAATTCCTCGCGGGCGTACACGTTGGAGAGATGCACCTCCACGACGGGCAGCCCGATGGCAGCCACCGCGTCCCGCAATGCCACCGATGTGTGGGTGTAGCCTCCCGGATTGAAGACCACGCCGTCCGCCCATTCGCGGGCCGCATGGAGCGCATCGATCAACGCCCCTTCGCTGTTCGACTGGAAGGTGCGCACCTCTGCGCCCATTTCTTGCCCGGCTTGTATAACGCGCCGGTCGATCTCCTCCAGCGTAATGGAGCCGTAGACCTCCGGTTCGCGCGATCCGAGCAGGTTCAAGTTGGGGCCGTGTAGAACGAGAATAGCTGTCATCAGGTCTCCTTGCAGACGTGTTTTCAGTCCAGAACGGATAGAATGCTCCGGTCTTCTGCGCGTACATTCACTTTTACGCGTCCAATCTCTACTGGCAGCGCGAAGCGTATCGCGCCGCCTCGTTTTTTCTTGTCGTGCCGCATGGTTTTCAAAATGGCTGGACGCGACATCTCCGGGGGAATCTCGGTTGGCAGCCCCAGTCCGCGCAGTTTCGCCGCAATATGCTCCGCCAGTCCGCTATCCGCCAGCCCCAGGGATTCGCTCAAGCGCGCCTCGGCGACCATGCCAATCGCCACGGCTTCCCCATGCCGCAGTCGATAACCGGAGACGGACTCCACGGCGTGTCCGATTGTATGTCCCAGGTTAAGCGCCGCCCTCTGCGCGCCCTCGTAGGGGTCGGCCTGGATGATGCGGATTTTGACCGCCATCGTGCGCGCGATCAGTTTGGGCAGCTTCTTCACGTCGGTCAGGTCCTGGAATAACGCCGGGTCGCCGATGATCCCGTGCTTGACCGCCTCCGCCGTTCCGGAGCGCAGCTCAGCCTCGGGCAGGGTCGTCAGCGTTTCCGGGTCGGCCAGCACCAGCCGGGGGGCGTGGAAAGCGCCGATCAGATTCTTGCCCTGGGGCAGGTCGGCGCCGGTCTTGCCGCCCAGGCTGGCGTCCACCATGGCCAGCAGCGAGGTGGGCACAGTTGCCCAGGGGATGCCGCGCAGGTACGTTGCCGCGGCGAAACCAGCCAGGTCGTTTACCACGCCGCCGCCCAATGCCACCACCATGCTGCCGCGCTCCAGTTCGCTTTCGAGGAAAGCTGTCCACAGATGGGCGACCGTGGCCAGCGTTTTGTGCTCTTCCCCTGCCGGGAGCGTGATGACGTTTACGCGGTAGCCGGCGCGTTCGAGCGACTTCTGTACCCGTTGGGCGTACAGTGCGCCGACGTTCTCGTCGCTGACCAGGGCCAGCAGGCCGCGCGTGCCTTGTGCGCGCAGCAGCTCTCCAAGTGCCTTCAACCCGCCGGAACGCACGCGGACATCGTAGCCTGCGCCCATGCCGCGCACATGAAAACGTCCCAGACGAATTTGCGCTTCCTGGACGGCCTGCTCCGGTGTGAGGTGGGTGGTGTCCAGCGCAGGCCCAAAGGATGCGTAGTGCGCGGCGCGGCGCTGCAGGTACGCGCGCAGGGATGATTTCCCTTGGCTCAACAAGGGCCTGGGCGTGGAGTCCGCTTGCAGACGGGCGAACAACGTCTCCGGCGCGGCTTGCAGGGACAGGATTTGGCCGCGCGTTTCGGCCAGTTCGCGGTTGCGTGGATCGAGCAACGCGCCGCCGCCCAGGGCGATGACCTGTCCTGCGGGGGAGCTGGCCGCATCCAGGAGGGCGTCCCGCTCCAACGCCCGAAAACGGGATTCTCCCTGGGCGTCGAATATCTGCGGGATGGACATTCCCGCGCGGCGTTCGATTTCCACATCCAAATCCAGGAAGGGCAGGTCAAGCGCCTGCGCCAGGAGGCGGCCCGCGACGGATTTTCCGGTGCCGGAAGGGCCGTACAGAAAGACGGCGGATTGTGGGGAGGGGGGTGTCGGTTCAGTCATCGGGCCAAAAAGTGTGGGGGGTGTTATCCATCGGCAAATCGGAAAGACGCGCCTGGTGCAGGGCGGTAAAGCGCGGGCGCATTTCGTCCAGCGAGTCGCCGCCCAGTTTTTCGAGCAGCGCCTCGGCCAGTACGTGGGCAACGACGGCTTCCAGCACGACCACGGCGCGCGGCACCGGGCAGAAGTCGGAGCGTTCGTAGGTGGTGGCGCCTTCCTTTCCGGCGGCCAGGTCGACGGTGGGTTGGGGGGTGAGCGTGGTGGCGATGGGCTTCATGGCGGCGCGCAGTACCAGCGGCTGCCCGGTCGTTATGCCGCCCTCCAGCCCTCCGGCGCGGTTGCTGGGACGCGCCAGGCGTTCGCCTTCCAGCCGAACAGGGTCGTGAACCTGTGTGCCGTGCAGACGGGCGTTTTCGAAGGCCGGGCCGATTTCTACGCCCTTGATGGCCTGCACGCTGAGAACCGCCGCGCCCAGGCGGGCTTCGAGGCGGCGTTCCCAATGGACGTGCGACCCCAGGCCGACCGGCAATCCCAGCGCGGCGACTTCGATGATCCCGCCCAGCGTGTCACGCTGCTGAATGGCCGCCTCGATGGCGGCGCGCATGGCAGTTGCGGCCTGCGGATCAGGGCAGCGCACGTCGCTCTCCTCGGCGCGGAGCGGGCGCTCTGCTGCGGGAATGGCGTGCAGATCGGCCTCGACCGCGCCGATGGCGGTGACGTAACCGCCGATGGTGATACCAAACTGCGCCAACAGATGCTGGCAGACCGCTCCAGTGGCCACGCGGGCGGCGGTTTCGCGCGCAGAGG
>JAADGN010000147.1:3930-5846 GCA_013152325.1 Chloroflexota bacterium | reverse complement strand
TTGTCGAGCAGCCGGCCGCGCTTTTCTCCACCGACCCTGACATAAGACTCACCTCGGGGCTAAAGGACAACCTCGTCCGCTATGCCTTGGGGATCGAGGACGCCGGCGATCTGATCGCCGATCTCCAGCAGGCATTGCTGGGCATTTAAAAAAGACAAAGACTCCGGGTTTTCCAAAAATTCGGTGTCTTGCTTTTGGCTACCGCTTCCTCTCCACCTGACTCATCGCGTACTCTGCCAGCGCGGTGATCGTCAAACTCGGATTCACGCCCGGGTTGGCCGGCATGATCGAGCCATCCACCACGTACAGGCCGGGGTAATTATGCACCTGAAAATCCGCGCCGACCACGCCTTCGTCCGCGTTCGTGCCGATGGGGCATCCGCCCAGGATGTGCGCCGTGGTTGGCAGGTTGAGCAGATTCTCGCCCAGCGACCCCATCGGGACGCTGTTCGTCTGACGGGCGAAGTCGCGCGTCACGTTGTGGCCGACGTCCACCCGCGCGGCCACGGTGTGTTCAACGTCCGGCTCGGCCACCAGCCCGCGCCGGAAGAATGTGTAAATACTGCGCCCGATGCGGAATTTCATGCGGTTGTCCACGTGCTGCATGATCAGCAGGATGGTGGCATGGCGCGCCCAGCCGGGCAGCACGTGCGTCCGCAGAAAATCGACTGGGTGACGGAGCATCCACCGGAGCGATTTGAGCATCCGCACCGGTACGCTGTCGCCCTGGGAGATGAGCGGCGCGCTGATGTAGCGCATCAGGTCGGAGCCGGCAGGATAGCGCACCGGCTCGACGCGCGTCACCTCGTCGGCGTTGAAGATGGACGTGATGGCGATGCCCTCCGAGTAGTCCACCTCGTCCGTGCGGGCGATCGCGCCCAGCAGGGCCTCGGAATTGGTGCGCACCATATCGCCCAGACGGGGCGAAAGATGGGGAAGCGACTTCGATACGTCCCGCAATTGGAGCAGCAGCCTGACCGTGCCCAGAACGCCGGCGGACAGGATCACGTTCCGCGCGTGGACGTGGGCTGGTTCCCGCTTGAAAAGCGCGGTCGAGGGCTGATAGGTCACCCGATAACGCGCGTCGGACGATCGACCGTCCAACGTCGACCGTCCAGCGTCTGCGGTCAACGGTTGGACATCGGTCACTTTTGCCTCGGCGATGATCTTCGCGCCGTTCTTCTCCGCGAAATAGAGATAATTCTTGGGCAGGGTGTTCTTGGCGTTGTAGCGGCAGCCGACCATGCATCCCCCGCAATGGGTGCAGCCAACGCGCTGCGGCCCCTCGCCGTCAAAATACGGGTCCGGGACAGTCTCGCCCTCCGGGCCGAAGAAGACGCCCACCTCGGTGGCCCGGAAGGTGGCTTCGGTGCCGCGCTGGCGGGCGATATCGCGCAGGACTTCGTCGGCCTTCCACAGTTTGGGGTTGCGCACCACGCCCAGCATGCGTTTGGCGGTCTCGTAGTGCGGGGCCAGCACCTCGCCCCAGCGGAGGGGCGTGTTCCAGGCCGGAGTGGCGAAGGTCGCCTCGGAGGGGATTTCCAGCACGTTGGCGTATCCCAGGCTCCCGCCGCCAACGCCTGCGCCGTGCAGCACCATCACGCCCTTGAGAATGCTGATTTGCAAAATGCCAAAGGCGCGCAGGGCCGGCATCCACAGGTACTTCCAGTAAGCCCAGTTGGTCTTGGGGAAGTCGGCATCCTCGTAGCGTTTGCCCTTTTCGAGCACCAGCACAGAGTAGCCTTTTTCGCTCAACCGCATGGCCGAGACGCTCCCGCCGAAGCCAGAGCCGATGATGACGTAGTCGTAGGTTTGTGTGTTCACGTGCGCTCCTTTGGCAATCTTTCCTTGATTATACGTTGTTATTTCTGTTCTTTCATAGTCCCCCGGGATTTTAGGGGGCGATGGTGAAAAAA
>JAADGN010000147.1:0-3877 GCA_013152325.1 Chloroflexota bacterium | reverse complement strand
ACCCGTTTTGTTTGGCAACTTGTGAGAATCCCTTCGATGCACTAAAATCGGACTTGTACGGTTGTTATCTTTTTTGACGAGGTCTTTGTATGGGCAAGATAGCGGGAGCATCGAAAGAATTCCGGCGCTGGCTGCGAGCCAACCAACGTGTGGTTGCGGCATTGCTCCTGGTCATGGTGGTCGCTGGCGCGTACTACTTTTATTGGGCGCTCTCGCAAACTTACGTGCCCAATACGCATATTGGGCTGGAACGAATAGAAAAGAATATGTGGTGGGCTAACGATTCGAGAGAGTATCGCGGGGCCGGAGATTGGATATTTGGGAACTCGTCGGAAAATTGGATTGGCAGGCGTCCCTGGGTGTACCCTCTGATCGTTGGTTTTCTGCGGGCGGTTTTCCCCGAACAGGGCGAAATTTATCTGTGGGTTTTGCAATTGCTGGCCTGGTTGTTTACTAGTTGGTTCATTGGGTTGGCGATCTATCGTTCCACTGGCAAAATCTGGTTGATGCTTTTGGGGACGGGGATCTTCTGGTCGCATCCCTCGCCGATCGCGTTGACCTTCCACGGCCTGACCGAGACGTTGACTACCCTGATGCTGGCCGTTCTTTGTTGGTTGCTGGTCGGGGAAGCGAAGCATAAGGATTATTGGGTGTTGTTGTTGATGGGTCTGTTGGTGGTGACGAGGCCGACGTATCAGATTCAACTCGTGCTGCTTCTCGGCTATTTTTTGATCAAGAATCGCAAACGTTGGCGGCTTCGTCAGTGGGGCATGGTCGTTCTGGTTTTGGTTCCGCTATGGCTTCAGTTGACGCTGTCGTATCGGATGACTGGCCGGGTGATGATATCGGAAGTCTCCGAAACGACCTTGCGGGATTTTTTCGTCGCCTGGACGTATGCCCATGCGAATGGCATTGACGGCAGGGAGGCCGCGCAGGTTGTCTCGCAATGGGATTCCCGCCAGCAGATCGACTATTTGATGAACAACAAGAGAATGGCGGTGGTTACGTATCTGGACAACCTGGTGCCGCGCGGCCTGTTAGCCGACTCCTATTTTGTGATGGGCGAGTCCAACCCCATGAACGAAGTTATCGCCTCGTTGAATGCGGGCTATTTATATCTGCATCTTCTCATGCTCCCGCTGATGCTATATTTCTTGCTGTTTTATCAGGGACGCCATCGCGAAGCACTCTGGATCATGTATGCTACTTTTCTTATTCAGATATTTTCTTCGGGAATTTCATCCAACCAGGGCGACCGCCTGATCATCACTGCGCTGCCGTTGTGGATTGTCAGTTATGCGTATGTGATCAATGATGTGATTACGTCTCCGGGCAAATTACTTGCCGTGCAGGATAAAGCCCATCAAGATTAAGCAGCAAGCTTGCTTCGAAACCGAAAAAATAGAGGTTGAAATGCATATTGCAAAAGTCCTGAAAAAACCTGGTACGCACTTTAGCTTTGAGTTTTTCCCCCCGAAAACGGAAGCGGCCTCGAACGCGCTTTTCCAGTCGATCAAGGAACTTGCGACGATCAATCCGTCGTATGTCAGCATCACCTATGGGGCGGGCGGCTCGACGCGCGAACTGACCCGCGACTTGGTGATGCGCCTGCAGCGCGAAACACATTTGACGGTTGTGGCGCACATGACCACCGTCGGCGCGACCCGGGACGAGATCAGGCGTCTGCTGGAAACGTATGTCGAAAACGGGATTGAAAATGTGATGGCCCTGCGCGGCGACCCGCCTAAGGGGCAGGCTGGTTATGAGCCGCCCAAAGACGGATTCAAGTATGCTGCCGAGTTGGTCGGTTTTATCAAGAAACATTTTCCCCACTTAGGCATCGGCGTGGCCGGGTTTCCCGAGGGACATCCCGAAACGCCCAACCGGTTGAAAGAGATGGATTATCTGAAAGCAAAGGTGGACGCGGGCGCGGATTATATTTGCACGCAGCTCTTTTTCAAAAACGGCGATTTTTACGATTTCCGTGACCGCTGCGAATTGGCAGGCATCAAAGTGCCCATCATCGCCGGCATCATGCCGATCACCTCGCGGCGCGGCATGGAGCGTATTTCGGAGCTTGCACTCGGCGCGCGCATTCCCGCCAAGCTGCTGCGCGCCATCATGCGCGCCGGAAATGACGAGTCCGTTGAAAAGGTTGGCATTCAATGGGCAACGCAGCAAGTTTTCGACCTGTTCGACCGCAGCGTGACAGGAATCCATTTCTATACCCTCAATCGCTCCAAGCCGACGTTGAAGATTTATGATGCGTTGGGGGTGAGGCCCGAGGATAAGTCGCGCCTCTCGTCTGACTGACCAGCCCACCGAATGGCCCTGTGCGCTATCTATCGCCCAAGAGTGTCCGGCGGCTAGAAAAAACTTCAGACATCAGGCTTTGGACACACACAAGCCTGATGTCTGAATGCTGACGTCTGAAAACTGATGTCCGAAGTCTAATACTCGTAAAACCCTCTCCCCGTCTTCCTCCCCAGATAGCCTGCATCCACCATCTTGCGCAGCAAATACGCGGGACGGTACTTGTCCTCGCCCAGGTCGCGCTGCAAGACTTCCATGACGAAGAGCACCACGTCCAGGCCGATCAGGTCGGCGAGGAAGAGCGGCCCCATCGGGTGGTTCATGCCCAGTTTCATCACCTGGTCAATCGCCTCCGGCGTGCCGACTCCCTCTTGCAGGGCGAAGATGGCCTCGTTGATCATCGGGCACAGGATGCGGTTGGAGATGAAGCCCGGCGAATCGTTGGCTTCGACCGGCTCCTTGCCCATCGTGCGGCAGACCTCCAGGATGGTCTCGGTCGTTTCGTCCGTGGTCGCCAGGCCGCGGATGACCTCGACCAGTTTCATCAGCGGGACGGGGTTCATGAAGTGCATCCCGATGACTTTGTCCGGGCGGCTGGTGACGGCCGCGATTTTGGTGATGCTGATCGAGGAGGTGTTCGTCGCCAGGATCACGCCCGGACGCGCGCCTGCGTCCATTTCGCGGAATATCTTCAGCTTCAGGTCGGGGTTCTCCGTCGCGGCCTCGATGACCAGGTCTGCCTCGCCGATCCCCTCCATGTCGTTGACAAAATTGATGTTCAGCGCGGCGTTCTTCTGTTCCTCGGTGATGCGCTCCTTGCCGAACAGTTTTTCCACCGATTTGGCGATGGTCTTCCTGGCGCGTTCGATCTGCTCCGGCGCGATGTCCATGCAGGTGACGGTGTAGCCGGAAACGGCTGCGGTTTGGGCGATGCCATTGCCCATCGTCCCCGCGCCGATGATGAAAATGTGTTTGATGCTCATAGTTCCTCCGGGTGATAGAAAAAATAGAGAGCGGCCTCGTTGGCCTGCTCCCTACATGGTGGTTGCTAGTCTTCCAGTTCGATAGCCATGCTGACGGCTTCCGCGCCGCCCAGGCACAAGGCCGCGATGCCGCGCTTCAGGCCGCGCTGCTTGAGCGCATGGATCAGCGTGACCAGGATGCGCGCCCCGGATGCGCCGATGGGATGACCGAGCGCGATCGCGCCGCCGTTGACGTTGACCTTGTCCCAGTCCCAGCCCATGTCGGCCAGGATGTAGCCGTCGGCCAGGACTTGCGCGGCGAAGGCTTCGTTGAGTTCGATCAAGTCCACGTCGTCGAAGGTCCAGCCGACCTTTTCGAGCAGGATGGGCAGCGCCTTGGCGGGGGCGCGGAAGAGATATTTTGGCTCCTCCGCAGCCTGCGCGTAACCGACAATGCGCGCCATCGGCTGCAACCCTTTTTCTTCCGCATAGGCGCGGCTGGCGACGACGACCGCTGATGCGCCGTCGTTCAGGCCAGGCGCGTTGCCGGCGGTCACTTTGCCATCCTTCTGGAAGGCCGGGCGCAGTTTGGCGAGGGCTTC
>JAADGN010000100.1 GCA_013152325.1 Chloroflexota bacterium | reverse complement strand
AACTCCGTGCTCGCGGATGCGGTCGTCCGGCTTCCCGCCGTGGAGCAGGATGCCGTTCCTTGCTGCGGCATCGACCCCTTTACGAGTCTTGACGACGACCGTTTTCAGCCAGGGAAATTCTTCCAGCAGAAACTCACCCGCCGCGCGGACTGCCGCCTCGCCCGCGGACGGAGGATCGGCGTAATTGTGGATGACCACTGTCCGCGCGTAGAGGTCGATGGCGACGTCAGGACTGCCCTCCAGAAAACCGTTGAGCAGCCGAAAAGCGGAGCGATGCTTTTCGTCGAAGAGTTCCGCGCGTGCGGCGATGGCTTTCTTTAAAACGTCTATGAAAGATTTCGTGGACATTGTTCTTCGACTTAAACACGAAGGACACAACGATCTCCAAGTTTTTCTTTGTGTCCTTTCGTGTTCTTTGTGTTTAAAAACTACCTTTGCCTTGATCTCCGTCTCCGCCCGCGATTCGACTTTTTCGCCCGCGGCTTTTCTTCCCGCTTCGGCTTTTCCTCCACCCGCGGGACGAACTTGTGCTGCATCTTCTGGTAATAATCATCGAGCAGCATGGTGATGATCGGCAGCTCGTCCTCGCTTTCGGCGAGTTTGCGCGCCAGCGTCCGGAAACGCAGGCTGCGGTCGGTTTGTAATTTGTCCCGTTCGCGCAGGCTGGCCTCGAGGAAGACCAGCGCGCGTTCGGCGACTACCTTGGCGACCTCTTCGTCGGTGGGGATGGGGCGCTCGTCGAATTCGATCTCGTAGCGCGCGGCGATATGCTTTATGGCGCGCTGCTCGATGGGGTAAACCAGCGAAATGGCGATGCCCGTCGCTCCGGCGCGCCCCGTCCGCCCGGCGCGGTGGATATAGGCCTCCATCTCATCGGGCGGTTCGTACTGGATGACGTGGGAAAGCGTGACGATGTCGATGCCGCGCGCGGCGACGTCTGTCGCCACGAGAAAACGCAGGGTCCCCTCGCGCACGCGTCCCAACACGCGCTCCCGCCGCGACTGTGAAAGGTCGGAACTCAGCTCATCGGCGTCGTATCCGTAGCGCTGCAGGACAGTCGTCACGTAGCTCACGCGCCGTTTGGTGTTGCAGAAAATGATCGCCGAAACGGGGTTCTCCAACTCGATCAGGCGGATCAGCGTGCGGTCCTTCTCCATGCTCGGCACGTTGTAGACGATATGTTCGGTATCGGTGACGTGGACATGGTCGCTGCTCAGGCTGATGAATTCCGGCTCGTGCATGAACTCGTTGGCGGCGCGCATCACATGCACGGGGAAGGTGGCAGAGAACATGCAGGTATTCACAGCGCGCTGCGGCAGGTATCGCTGCACCGCTTTCATGTCGGGATAGAAGCCCATCGAGAGCATCCGGTCGGCTTCGTCGAAGATGAGCATCTCCAGATTTTTGAGGGAGAAACTGCGCTTGAGGAGATGATCGAGGACGCGCCCCGGCGTGCCGACGACGATCTGCGCGCCCTGCTCGAAGGCTTTGATCTGAGGGCCGTATCCGACTCCGCCGTAAACTGCCACCGTTTTCAGGCCGCTCTCCCGGCAAATGATTTCCGCCTCCTTCTCCACCTGCCGCGCCAGTTCCCGTGTGGGGACAAGGATCAGCGCCTGACAGGTTTTCTTGTTCGGGTTGAGCCGCTCGAGCATGGGGAGCAGGAACGCGCCCGTTTTGCCGCTGCCCGTGCGCGCCTGGATCATCACGTCGTGTTTGGCGGAGAGATAGGGGATGGCGCGCCGCTGGACGGGCATCAGCGAGTCCCAGCCGGCGTTGCCAGCGGCGATGCGCATTTTTTCGGGCAATTCGGAGAAGGTGATTTCGGGGAGGGTTGCGGGAGGGGTTTCGTTCTGTTCGGGTGTTGTGGTGTTCAAATCTTTCTCTTTTCTGGGAGTCCGGCGACTCTGGCCGTCGGATTTTCCCGATGTCGTTTTTTATTCGGGCAGGGCGGATTACTCATTGCTCACGACGCATCGCCGATGACTTTGACCCGCCCCACCTGCCCATCCGTCAGGCGGACTTTGATGCCGTGCGGGTGCGTGGCGGAGTTGGTCAAAATATCCTTGACGATGCCCTCGGTCAGCTTGCCCGTGCGCTGGTCTTTCTTCAGCACGATGGCGACCTTCAGGCCGGGTTTGATGTTGCTGCGTTTGGTTCCGTCCATGGCTTGATTGTATCAGGTTTGGAAAGAAAAGGAGACGGGCGAGTTGCTACCTGCGTTTTACAGATGTCCTCCCATATTTGTCATTGCTCGTCTCTGCGTTATACTATCAGAGCCACCGATGGGAGTCGAACCCATGACCTGACGATTACGAATCGTCTGCTCTACCAACTGAGCTACGGTGGCGATTTGATGGCGGCGCAGATTATACCAGCACAATTTGCAACTGCCAAGCAAAATGCTCCAAGAGATATTCTGAGATACAGTTGCGAGGGGCGCAGCATCCCCGCAGGGTAAGCGATCTGATAATGACGGGATTGCTTCGTCGGGCCGCACTCCCTTGCAGAGGCATAAAACGGGAAAAACAATGCTCCGAATAGCCATGCTCTCCTATCACACTTGCCCTCTGGCGACGCTGGGCGGCAAGGACACCGGCGGGATGAACGTCTACGTCCGTGAGCTGGCCTGCCAGTTGGGCCGCATGGGCATCCACGTGGACGTCTTCACCCGCTCGCAGGATGAACACGTCCCGCACGTCCTGCACGATCTGGGGTATGGCAACCGCGTCGTCCACATCCCGGCCGGACCGGAAACCCCGCTGCCGAAGAAGGAATTGTCCGCCTACATCCCCGAATTTGCCGCTGGGGTCAAACGTTTTGCCCAGGCCAAGGGCATCCGTTATGACCTGATCCACAGCCATTACTGGATGTCCGGCCTGGCGGCGGGGAATTTGCAGGAAACCTGGGGCGCGCCGATTGTCCACATGTTCCACACCCTGGGGGCGATGAAGAATCGTATTGCCCGCAGCGAGGATGAGCGCGAAGGGGCGTACCGGATGGACGGGGAGAAGCAGGTCATCTCACGCGCGGACCGCATCATCGTCGCGACCCTGGCCGAACGTTCCCAATTGGAGTTCCTGTACAAGGCCGACGCGCGCAAAATGGTCACTATTCCGCCCGGCGTGGACGTGGGACATTTCTATCCCGTCCCTGCGGACGAGGCCAGGGAGTTCATCGGTATCCCGCCCGACGACCGCGTGGTGCTTTTTGTGGGCCGTATCGAGCCGCTCAAAGGCATAGACATTCTGATCCGGGCCATGTCCGGCCTGGACCTGAATGATGGCGGCCGGCCGGTTTACCTGGCGATCATCGGCGGCGATCCGTATGTCAGCCCGGCGGAGATGACGGTTGAAATGACCCGCTTGCAGCGTCTGTGCGACGATCTGTGTTTGGGCAAGACGGTCGTCTTTTTGGGCAAGCGCAGCCAGGATACGCTCCTGTACTATTACTCTGCTGCCGATGCGTTGGTCATGCCCTCGTATTATGAGTCGTTTGGCATGGTCGCGCTGGAGGCGATGGCTTGCGGGACGCCGGTCATCGCGTCACAAGTGGGCGGATTGGCCTACCTTGTGCAGGATGGCGTGACGGGCTATCACGTCCCCAGCGACTCGCCGGATGTGCTGAGCGAAAAGCTGGCCGCCTTGCTTGGCGACCCGCATCTGCGCGAGACGATGGGCCGGCAGGCCGCTGCCCACGCGCAGAGCTATGCCTGGGACAAGATCGCTGTCCAGATCATCGAAGTGTATAAGAGTTTGTTGCAAGGCAAGGTGGATGTTTTTCTGTAAAACCCCGGTAAACCCCGGTTGCGCACAAGAACTTCAGCATGTTTTTTGCCGCGCCGGCGCCAGGAAATCTGGTCACTGCCAAACAGTTTACCTCTCCCGCAGCAGGAGATGGATGGGATGAAAGGAAAATCAGTTTCCGCTAATCACCGGACAGTTTGTCGGTAGATACCCGGTTTCAAGACCATCGTGCGTGCTGACCAGGGAGTCGGCTGAAGCCGACTTTTACGAACTGAGGCCAGACTTTAGTCCGCCAAAATGCATTGTGCGCTATCCAAGTAGGGCTAATTACCCAAAGGTGTCCGGTGGCTA
>JAADGN010000097.1 GCA_013152325.1 Chloroflexota bacterium | reverse complement strand
TTGTCTTGGCGTGGCAAAGCCAGCGGGAAACACACTTGCGGTCTTATAATGGTCTCCTTGTGGAGGTCGTTCTTGTTGAATTAAGCTGCACGCCTCGCAGTGGCGACTTTCTTGTGAAGCCGTCGCTACAGGGAAAACGTGGTCTGCTGGAATCTGCTTGGATTTAAAGACTAGAACCCTGATGGCTGAGTTTCGTTGTAAAATAGGGCTATTATGCCGAAGACAATGAATGTTCTTTTTCTCGCTGCAGAAGCATCCCCGTTTGTCAAGATCGGTGGGCTGGCTGATGTGGCCGGCTCTTTGCCGCGCGCCTTGCGTTCCCTTCCGGCGGAAAGCGTCGATGGGGTCAATCTGGATGTCCGGGTGGCGATTCCGTTACATGCGGTCATCCGCGCCGAGGCCACGGCGCTGCGCTCGGTGACGAGTTACTCGCTTCCTCGTTCCGATGGCGATGTGGACGTCCAGGTGTTTGAAGCCCGCTCGGAAGATCTGCCGGTCTATTTTATTGGCGGCGGGCCGGTCAATGCCAGCGGCTCGGTCTATTCATCCAGGCCGGAGTTGGACGGGGAGAAATACACCTTCTTTTCCCTGGCGGCATTGGAATTGACAAAACAGTTGGGCTGGCAGCCGGATGTGATCCACGCCAACGACTGGCATGCGGCGCTGGCTGTATATGCCTTGCTGCTCAAGCGGTGGGACGGCGACTTTGCTGGCACGGCTTCCGTGCTGACGGTGCACAACCTGCCGTTTGCCGGCCCGGACGTGACAGGCAACCTGGCGGCTTATGGCTTGCCGCTGGCGCAGACGGATTTGCCAGACTGGGCGCATACACTTCCCCTGCCGCTGGGATTGTGGGCCGCGGACGGGATCGGGACCGTCTCCCCGACCTATGCCCAGGAGATGTTGACCCCGGAATATGGCGTTGGCCTGGAAATGTTTTTGCGACAACGCGCCGATACGCTGACCGGCATTCTCAATGGAATCGACATGGATACTTATAACCCCGAAACGGACGAGGCGCTGACGGTCAATTTCACCGCCGAAACGTTGGCTGCCCGCGCCCGCAACAAGGCTGCGTTGCAGGGATATTTGGGGCTGGAGGAAGACCCCGACATCCCGCTTTTGGGCATAGTCTCACGCATGGAACCCCAGAAAGGCGTTGACCTTGCTCTGAAGGCTTTGCGCAAAATAAGGGATGAGCCTTGGCAGGCCGTTATTTTGGGGACTGGTGACCGCAAGCTCGAATTGGCAGCCCGCCGCTTGCAGGCGCAAATGCCGGAGCGTGTCCGGGCCGAGATACGCTTTGACGGCCAGTTGGCGCGCCAGGTATACGGCGGCGCGGATATCTTCCTGATGCCTTCCCGCTACGAGCCTTGCGGGCTTTCGCAGATGATTGCCATGCGTTATGGCTGCGTGCCGGTTGTGCATGCTACGGGCGGCTTGAAGGATACCGTCAAGCCGGACGAGACAGGTTTCCTGTTCGAGAAGGCGACTCCGGCCGCGTTGGCGAAAGCCATTCGCCAGGCGCTGACGGTCTACCCCGATCGCGATCGCTGGCAGGCCTTGCAGCGCAACGGCATGGCCCAGGATTTCTCCTGGACTCGTTCAGCCAAACAATACGTGGCTCTTTACCAATCCCTGCTTTCCAAGCTTACCTCATAACACGCCAACTGTGTTAACCAACAAACCAACGAACTGGCAAATCATCCCATGAAAACTCGCGCGATTATCCTGGCTGGCGGCGCAGGCTCCCGTTTGGCCGTCCTGACGGCCAAACGAACCAAGCCTGCCGTCCCCTTTGCGGGCAAGTACCGCATCATCGACTTTACGCTCTCGAACTGCGTCAACTCCGGCATCTTCGACGTGATGGTACTGGCGCAGTACCGCCCGCACTCGTTGATCGAGCATATTGGCGCGGGCGGTCCCTGGGACCTGAACCGCGATTTCACCGGTGGTGTGCGCATGTACACGCCGTACCAGGCCCGCGATGGCGCGGAATGGTACGTGGGCACGGCGGATGCTGTCCAGCAAAATTTCGCCTTCATCAAACAAGGCGCGCCCGACCTGATTCTCATCCTGTCTGGCGATCACATCTATTCGATGGACTACGATGCCATGATCACCTTTCATCTTGACCACCAGGCTGACGTGACGATTGGGACGATCCGCGTGCCCCTCGAAGATGCCTCGCGTTTTGGCATTGTTGACATGGGACGTGATTACCGCATCACATCCTTTGTCGAGAAACCGGCCAACCCGCCGTCCAATTTGGCAAATATGGGCGTTTATCTGTTCAACCGCGATGTGCTCGATCGTGTACTGCTCGACGACCGCGACCGCGAAAGCTCGTCTCACGACTTTGGCAAGGACATTTTGCCGCGTTTGGTTGCCGAGCAAAAGCGACTCTTTGCCTTCCCGTACACCGGCTACTGGATGGATGTGGGCACAATACAGTCCTACTGGCAGGCACACATGGATCTGTTGGGCAAAAAACCGCCCCTGCGTTTGAACGACCGTTCGTGGATAGTCCATACCCGCACCGAGGAGCGTCCACCGGCGCGCATTGCGGGCGGAGCGCAGATCGCGGACAGCATGATCTCGGATGGCTGCATAATCGAAGGCGGCGCGCGGGTGGAGCACAGTGTGCTCTCGCCGGGCGTCGTCGTCAAGAGCAATGCTGTGGTGCGCCAGTCGGTGCTTCTGACAGACTGTGTCATCGAGGCTGGCGCGGTCGTCGAATGTGCCATTTTTGATAAGCGTGTCTGGGTGGGGGAAAATGCCAGCGTGGGCGCGCCCACCGCGGGGACTGAACCGGTCCTGGCGTTGGTTGGCAAGAACAGCGTCCTTTCGCCGGGACTGCGCGTCGAGCCGGGCGCAGTCATCGGTACGGACGTCATCCCCTCGGATTTCGACTGCGAGGTGGTGCGGGCGGGTGAAACGATCCAGACCAAACGGCAGCCCTATGAAATTTGAACCGATATTCGAACGCAGGTCCGGCGTGCTCCTGCACCCGACCAGTTTGCCCGGCCCGTACGGCATTGGCGATCTCGGTCCGCAGGCCTGCCGCTTTGTAGACTTTCTCTCTGGCGCGGGCTGCAAGCTCTGGCAGATGCTCCCGCTCGGCCCGACCGGCTACGGCGATTCGCCCTACCAATCTTTCTCGGCCTTCGCTGGAAATCCCTACCTGATCAGCCCCGATCTGCTCTTGCAGGATGGCTTGTTGCACTCGGATGACCTGATCGAGCAGACGGATTTTCCCGCTCACCGCGTGGACTTTGGCCGGGTCATCTCCTGGAAATTGAATCTGCTCGAGCGGGCTTTTCTCCGTTTCAAATCTGACCCACAACCTGCCCTGCAAGAAGCCCTCGACATCTTCTGCGCCGAAAACGCCTCCTGGCTGGACGATTACGCGCTCTTCATGGCGATTAAGGAAGCACACGGCGGGGGTTCCTGGGAGCACTGGCCTGTCTCGCTGCGTCGGCGTGAGGAGACAGCTCTGGCAGAAGCAAGGCGAACGTTGGCGGACGCGGTGGAGCGCTTTGCGTTTTACCAGTTCATCTTTTACCGCCAGTGGCGCGCGCTGCGCGACTATGCCCACCAGCGCGGGGTCAGGATCATCGGCGATATTCCCATCTTCGTGGCCTACGATAGCGCCGACGTATGGGCGCACCCAGACCTGTTCTACCTCGACGAGACTGGCAGGCCGACCGTGGTGGCGGGCGTCCCGCCGGACTACTTTTCTCCGACTGGGCAGTTGTGGGGCAATCCGCTCTACCGGTGGGATGTCCACGCGCAGACCGGCTACGCTTGGTGGCTGGCGCGTTTCCGGGCGGTTTTGTCGATGGTGGACATCGTCCGGCTGGACCATTTCCGCGGCTTCGCGGGCTACTGGGAAATTCCGGCTGATGCGCCGACGGCCGAGGAGGGGCGTTGGGTTCCCGGCCCCGGCGCAGATTTTTTCAATGCGGTTCGTGATGAGCTCGGCAGGCTGCCCATTATTGCGGAAGACCTGTGCGAGATCACGCCGGACGTGGTGGCTCTGCGGGATCAATTTGATTTGCC
>JAADGN010000098.1 GCA_013152325.1 Chloroflexota bacterium | reverse complement strand
CATATCCGGTCAGAAGCAAAATACGCGTGGGCAATTTTTCCTGCACCACACGATGGGTAACCTGCTGCCCATTTAACTCTGGCAAGTTGACGTCCAGAACCGCGACGTCCGGGCAAAGCGACCGGATCATCTCAAGCGCGTCGTTCCCGCTCGAGGCCTGACCGATCACGCGCATGTCAGGTTCCAGGGACAAGGTATCCACCACCCCCTGCCGGAACAAAGGATGGTCATCAACGATCACAAGTGTAATCTCTTCAGTCATATCCATCTCTATTGCATGCAAAACGTCATTTTGAGTATAGCACAGGCGAGCATTAACATAAAATTGCAAAGCTGGTCAATAACCCGCCCAGCGGTAAACAACCATATTCTCCCCGCCCATTGACGGGGCGAAGCGGCCCTCTGTATTATACACAACAGACAGCCCATGCGTCAGGTCTGGATACCACATAGGGAATGTGATCAAATAATCCACACCGCGCTGATCGAGATACGCCGCCAACTGAACTTCATCACGCACAAACGGAATCACTTCAGGAGAAACCAGACCGGCCAGATCGACCAAGTCGTGTTCTCCAAAATAGCCCAGCGCGCCGATGTCATGTGCGGCGATCAGCGCATCGTCAGGGACGTTATCCGCCACCCAGCGGGCAGTAGTGACCATTTCGCTCTCGATGAAGGCCACGTCTTCCGCATAGGCCTTGGCGCCGATCACCCAAAACGCCAGCCACACCAACAGCAGGGACGATGCCCACGCCAGGCCCGACATTCGACGCCATCGATTTGCGGACGCCCGTCCCAAAAACGCGATCACGCCGCTCAACCCCCAAATGAAAAAAATCGGCATGGCTGGCATCATGTAACGTCCGTGCTGATAAGTGACCGGCAAGCGCCAGGCATACAGCATTACAAATCCCAGGAACCAGGCCACGCCAACCAGCGTGCCCACGTCACGTTGCCGCAGAGCCTTTGACCAGTGCAGCAGCGCTCCGGGCAAGAGCAGCGCCCCGGCCCCAATCAGCGGCAGTTTTATCTCGGCCAAAAACCGCACCCAGATAGGCATCTGCCTCACAATCGCATACTCCGCCTGCTTTGCATAAAACGTATTCGGCCAGGGAGTCCCGGTCAGGGTCAGGTTGAACAACAGATAAAGCGCGAAAAATATACCGAAGCCCAGCGTCACGTTGAACAGATAACGCAACCGCCGCGGCCAATTGCCTTCCGAGAGAAGCGCCGCCACGACAACCGGCCCCAGCAGGGTCACACCGCCGGGACGTACCCACACACTCAAGCCGATCAAGGCTCCCAAACCAAGATAATTCCGCTTGCCAAATGCAAGAAGCGCCAGCACCCCCGTGACCAGCAATGTGTAGAGCAGCGTCTCCATGCCCGACGCCGCAGCCCAGACCAGATGCCATTCCCCCGCCAGGAAAACCCCCACCCAGGGAAATCGACTGCGATAAGATGGCACCGCCCGCCGCACCGTCGTCTCTCCCAAGAGCGACAATCCCCACAAGAGCAAAGCGCCCATTGCATACGCCCAAACGTAGGGCGACATCCGCAGCCAGTAGCCAACCGCCAGCAATGCCGACCACAACGGTGCCGTCGAACCGCCAGAGATCTGCCCCGGCTGAAATGCCCACTCACCGCCCAACGCCAGGTTGCGGGCATACGTCTGATGGATCCAGGCATCGTCCAGGGGAAAGCCAATCCGAAAGAGGAACCGGCTGGCCATCACATAGCCTCCCACCGCCAGCAGGGAAACTCCCGCCAGGATCAGGGCGCTGCGAACATCTATACGAAAGTCACGGATTTTGGATGACAAAGACGCGCGCTCCATCAACAAGACCAAGGTACGTCAAATCTGACTGCTGCTCCGGTTTTTCGAGCAACGTCAGCAACCCACCCGGGGTGGCATTAGGCTCCAGAAGCAGGTAACGTCCATTATAACGCTCGGCCACGGCCAGCAATGTCTGTACGTCGCCATCCGGGACGGAAATCGCAGCGCGTCCCGTCGCGGCAAAATAGCCGGGAGGATTGCCGACGATGACCACCGCATCCGCCGGCGCACCACGCTCCGAGATGAACGCTTCGACGGATCGATAGCGGTTCGCTTCCCAGCCCCAAGCCTGGTTCCCAGACGAGGGGGCAATCACCCGCCCGAAAACGATCGCCCCGGTCAGCAGGATGGCAATCCCGACCAGACCAGTCTGGAAAATGCGCCGAGCCTGACGTTGCGGCCAGTTGCGGCGACGCGCGCCCCAAGCAACGATCCGGTCAAGACCGACCGGCGCAAGCGCCCACCACAACGGCTGCAACGCCGCGCCGGAATGATAGAAACTGCCCCGCGCGCCTGCAAACGGGAAGATGACCGTCATCACGAAGAACGTCAGACCCCAGGCCAACGCCCCCAATCGCACACGCATGTCCGCGCGCAGACGCCACACCCCGACGAGAATCAGCGGGAACAAAACAATGCCGCCCTGAACCCCAAGCATCGTCCCAAGGTTCCACTTCAGCGCCCACAGACGAGCCTGCAAGATCGCCCCCCATCCCGATGCAAGCCAGGTCTCAAAACTCAGCCGGTTTGCCGGATACGAAAATATCTCATCGTAACGCGTCAGCCAAAGCATTTGCCCGCCGCCCGGCGCTAACGGCGCGCCGAAAGCCGACAGGTTTCGCATCAGCCAGGGAGCCATGACGAGGGCGTAGCCCGCAAGCAAGAGAAACAGGGAGCAGAAAGTAGAGAATGGAGAACGGGACGTTCTTTCAGAAGAGCGCGGCACAAAGAGAACACCCAACGCGCCAATGACCAGCCACATAACCCCGTCAGCACGGGCAAGGTGCATCAGCCCGGTCAAAACACCCAACGCCAAAGCCCTGAGCCAAAGATGACGCATTCCCAGAGCCAAAAAAAACGCCCCGCCCAGCAGCATATACAGGCCAAAAGTATCGGTCGTCGACAGGAATGGCGCATAGTATCCGGCAAAGGCGGCCAGCAAGCCCGCACACAGAGACAGATCTCGGCGGGATGTCAGAGAAAAAGTCAGGGCGGCGGTGATTAACGGAACACTCGCCGAGAGCAGGAGAAAAGGCCATCGAGCGGCAGCAAACCCCAACGTCCCGGCGAGCCGCATCCCCGCCCCGGCGAGGATAGAGGCCAAGGGCATCCAATACGCATGGGATGGGTGCGGCAGCCCGTCCGGGTCATCCAAATAATTCCACAGAAAAGGCTCGCTGAAGCCGTGCCCATCCGCCAACCGCAGGCCGCCAGCATAATAGTAATCGGCGTCCATATAGCCAGGCGCAGACTGGAAATGGGCCACGCCGAGCGCCACCCCCAGCCCGAGCAAAAAGAGCAGCGCGTACATTCGCCAGGTCATCGGTCGATGTGTACGGCAATCTGGTCAAGCCAAGTGCGCGGCGGACGGATCGCCCACCAGCGCAGCCAATACAAAGCGATCAGGAGGAAAACCGGCAAGGGCAAGAAAAGGGCTGCATCCAGCACGTCTGCACCACGCCAGAAAATGTCCCAGAGTCCCAGGAGCGCCAGCAGCAGAAGGCCCGCGCCCCAACGCCCCGCGCGCGGCCAGCGTTCCCCGGCAACGGCAAAGACCAGCGCCAGCGGCAGAAACAGGACAGTGAAACCAGTAATGGTGGTTGGGATGCCCAGCAACGGCGTGACCGTCAGAGTCAGGCAGGCAACCCACAAGAAATGGCGGAACTCCCGTCCGCGGGCGGCGCGCCATTCGAGAAAAAGCACGACCAGCAAGGTGAGCGTTAACGCCCATCCCAATTTGCTGCCATACTCCGGCCACCAAACCCGGAACATCGCGCCGGGGGTAGTGCCGTACCCCGCCCGGTGGTTTGCAACCACCGAACCGGCGAAAGGCAGCAGCCAGCCCGGCAGCAAAATAATTGTCACGGCCGATAATACGACCAGGCTCATGAGCAGCACGAGGGGCGCGCGCCAACGACGGTGTGAAACCAGCCAAACGAGCACAAAGAGCATGAAGAGTCCCCCAACCTCCCATTTGTACGTGGTCAACGCCAACAACATCCCGGCCAATCCGTCCATGCCCGCACGCAGGGCCAGCAACGCGCCCATAAAAAACAAAGCCAGGAAGATCGTCGTACTGCCTTCGATCAGCGGATAAAGGCTGTAAAGCCCCAAAAGGATGAAGACCAGGAAAAGCGCAAAGACCACCCGCGACGGCTTCCATTCTGCCAGCCACAGGCTCATGAAAGCCACCCCCAGCAACGCCACGACCGAGGCCAGCATCCACAATCCGCGCGCCAGGGTGAAATTGCCAATGACGCCGAATGGGAAAAAGAACAACAAAATATGGAACGGGATATCCAGCCGGTACGGATACTCGCCTTCGCGCGCCGGATGCCCATAGATCATGGTCTGGGCCTCACGGGCTGCATCCGCGGAGTATGGATTGGCCTGTTCAGTCAAAAAGTTATGCGCGCCCAGCCAGGGAACCAGGAACTCATCTCCGCCCGGCAAATGACGCGCCAATGATATATTTGCCCACGCCAATCCCCCCAGGAACGCAGCAAAAATGATGACAAAAAAAACAACACGAGCTATCCGTTTTCGATCCAAGAGTACTCCTAAGACTCGATGTAAAACCGAAAAATTGGACGGGTTTCCGAGCGTCGGGCGACCTCGACAAAACCAACCTTGCGAAAGGCCGATGCCAGCCCGGTATATGCAAACACGTCCGGCATTTTTTCCTTGCGCGGCTCGGTCGGATACCCTTCCAAGATTTTTCCACCCCGCCCGGCAACATGCCCCACGGCTGCGCGCAGCAACGCAACAGTCACGCCGCGGCGACGATAATCCCTGGCAACGAAGAAACA
Source organism: Chloroflexota bacterium (assembly GCA_013152325.1). Lineage (GTDB taxonomy): Bacteria > Chloroflexota > Anaerolineae > Anaerolineales > Villigracilaceae > Desulfolinea. Next base: position 2,455 of record JAADGN010000098.1, on the reverse strand, counting down.
AGTGATCGACCAGACCATCTCGTCATCCACCGGCTTCAAAATCCGTGAGCGCGCCAGCCGTGAATAGACCCCGCGCGGCTCGACTGCACACCATCCAACCGGCTCATCGCCCGCGTATGCCAAAATGCCCGGCGCGTGTCCCGAATCCACGACTGATTTTTGTGCCTGGCGGTTGCTCTCGCCCTTCATGCGTTCAAAGTCTTTGTTGGGCAATTTCCACCACATGCACCAACAGCCGCCGCACGCGCCGCGCGGTCCGAATAACCGCTCGAAATCCGCCCAACGGTCAGGGGTAAGGGGATGAAACTGCAAAGCAGCAAGGGATGTCGCCCTGGTGTTCAAGTCGTTATATTAAGACCAACCACGCCCAGAATGATCAAGGCGAGCGATGCTATTTTTACCGCCGTCACCGGCTCGTCAAACCACAAAAAGCCAATCGCGGCGATCAACGCCGTCCCCAACCCTGACCAAACGGCATACACGATACTGACATCAAGCCGCTTAAGGGCAAGGTTGGTCAGCGCCAGGCTGACGCCATAGAAAACAAACAGTAAGACCGAAGGCAGCATCTTCGTGAAGCCTTGCGAAAGCTTCATGCTGACCGTACCGGCCACTTCACTCAGGATCGCCAGCGCAAGATAAAGCCAAGACGCCATGCCCACTCCCAACTCAGACCGGCATCAAAAATTGTAATCTTCCGGGGAAAATGCTGTATGTCACATCCTGGATCGCTTCACTGAAAAGCTCTCCATCCGCATGGGCGGGCGTAGGCTGAAGCAGTCGGACGTGCAGGCGAGTCGTATTTATCTCGTGGATGCCGTCCATCTCAACGTAACTCCCCTCCCCCGGTTTCATGGCGCGCGGCAGCACGCCCAACATCGCCAGACGCTTGCGGCGATAGCCGTAGGTAAAAGTCAGCTTTCCGTCAAATGGATCTGCATGCGGCGTCATGTAGAACAGGCCGCCGGTCAGCGCGCCGTTCCCCACCGTGACCAAAGAAATCGGGCCGTTATACTGCCCATCATCCCATTCCATCTCAACGTCCCAGCGCGGCCCGCGGGCGATGGCGGTCAGCGCGGCGAGCAAATAACGAAATATGCCCTTCACCCAAACTATCTCCTGCTGGATGACCGTCACCAAAGGCTCCAGGCCCAACGCGGAATTGTTGACAAAATAACGGTCGTTCACCTTGCACAAATCCACGGGGCGGATATGCCCGGACGCGATCGTCCGAGCCGCCGCGGTCAACTCCGTGGACATGTTCAGGTTGCCCATCAGGTCGTTGGCCGTACCCAACGGCATAACGCCAAACGGCCCCAGCGGTTCGTCTTCGGATCTGGCCGCGCGCGCCAGCCCGTTGACCACCTCGCCGATCGTCCCATCCCCGCCCGCAGCAATGATCGGGGAAAAGCCGTCTTTCACCGCCTGCTCGGCCAGATCGGCGCAATGACCGCGTCCTTCCGAGACAGCCAGATCGAAATCAACGCCAACAGCCTTGAGCGCGCCTTCCGCCTCGGGCCAGCGCTCACGCGCCTGCCAGCGAGCGGAATAAGGGTTAAGAATAACTTTGGCGGTCATACAGCCTCCTGAACAAAGCTTAAATAGTTTAACACAGAAAGCAAAGCAGCGGTCACCGTAGTTTTTCCGGATCAAGTCTTCCTGGCCGCATCTGCGCCAGCAGCACCGCGGCCAGGATCAACCCACAACCCAGGATTTGGATCGGGGCCAGTCTCTCGTCAAGCAGCAGCCAGCCCGAAAGCACGGCAAAGACCGATTCCAGACTCAGGATCAGGGCCGCGTCCGTCGGCGGCGTATGGTGCTGCGCCCAAGCCTGAAGTGTGTAGCCAATCCCGACCGAAAATACTGCCGTGTAGACGATCGCGCCGCCTACAGCCAGCAAATTAAACGAAAACGGATATTCCACAAATACGCCTATCACCAAATTAAGCGCCCCGCTGATGGCGAATTGTCCCACCGAGAACGAAAGCGCATCGTACCGGGAAGCAAACTTCCCCAGCAGGACAACATGCAGCGCCCAAAACAACGCGCCGATCAATTCCAGCGCGTCACCTGGCAGAATACGAAGCTCCCCGCCTGTACTGAGCAGGAACGCGCCGCCCACAGCCAGCCCCACCGCGGCCAACGCCGTCCAATGTGGACGCTCCTTCCAACCGACGAACAACACCAGGGGCACGATGACCACGTACAGGCTGGTGATGAAGCCGGCGTTCCCCGCCGTCGTGTACTGAACGCCAGCCTGCTGCAAGATGCTGGCGACGAACAACACCGCCCCGGCCAAAAACATCCAGAAGAATTGGCTGCGATCAATGTGTCCGCGCCGCCGAATGAAAGGCCACAAAATCAACGCGGCCAGCAGAAAGCGCGCGCCGTTGAACAGGAAGACGCTCCCCTCCCGCCCGGCCACGCGCTGAGCAACAAAAGCGCTGCCCCAGAA
>JAADGN010000034.1 GCA_013152325.1 Chloroflexota bacterium | reverse complement strand
AATTTCAAAATCATTTCCGCGTTTATGATCGCAGCAGAGAACCGTGTCCCGTTTGCGGAACGGCGATCCAACGTATCCTCGTCGGTCAGCGCGGTACACATATCTGTCCAACCTGTCAACCAAAGGTAGGTGATTAACATGAACCCGGACCTCACTACTCTTGGAATTTTGCTTGCTGTTCTCGTTATCGGTTATCTGATTGGGCTCCTTCAAAGCAGTTCCAGCGCCCCATCGCCGGATGACGATACCCCCGAGGGCACGCCTGAAGCTGATCAGGGCGAGCCTGGCGAGGTCAACGTCCTGCGTTTGTGGCTCGACCCCGAACAAAAAACGGGCTTGGAGCTGGACGGTGTGCGCGTGGACACAGCAACGCTCACCGGCGCACAGCGCCGCCGATTGCTCGCGCTCATCAACAAGATGCGCCCCTGGTTGGAAAAGCCCCCTGCGCCGAGCGCACCCGTCCTGGCGACTCAGCCGCCGGTTGAACCGGCAAAAAAAGATAAGGCGGAAAAGATCGTCCCCGATAAACCGGCGACCAGCATGGTGGAGCAAATTGACAGTATTCTGCAGGCAAAATTATCCGGGCATCCGCTTTCTTCACGCGGGATACGTTTGCGGGAATCGTCCACGGGTGGTGTGCTTGTTTATGTCGGTTTGACGCGTTACGAAGGGGTGGGTGAAATCATGGAGCCGGCCATCCAGGCCATCATCCGTGAAGCGATTGCCGAGTGGGAGGAGAGCGTTACCCCTGGTCTATGAACTCCGGACTGTAACGCGCGATCAGAATGGGACAATCGGCGGTCTTGACCACTTCCGCCGCGACGTTGGGCATGTACAGATGCCGCAAGCTGTGCGGGCTGTGTGGCGACCCCATACAGACCAGGTCATATTCCCCCGTTTGGATCTCGTCCAAAATTTCAGAGACTACGCTTCCGTGCCGCACGCGGACTTCGGCCTGTATGCCGGATGCCTCGGCGCTTTCCAACGCCCCGCGCAGGGTGCGCGCCGGCAGCGTATCGGTTTCGAGCAAATGTTGCCAGTTTTCCTGGATTTTTTTGGCAGGCGGATAATCCAGGTCAACGGGCGGGACGACGTGCAGGAGTGTCAGCGGGGCCTTGACGAGCCGTCCGATTTGAATGCCAAGACGCTGGGCTTCCAGCGCGTATCCCAGCCCTCCATAACAGACCAGGATCTTTTTTATCGGAAAGCGCGCTGTGCGGACGTACAGTATCGGCACGCTGACCTCGGCCATGATCTGATAGAATGAGCGCCCTGTCAGCCAGCGGCGAACCGGGGGACGTCCCAGGGGGCCGAGCAAAAGCAGCTCATTGCCCGCAAACTCCATTTGTGTGATGACTTCCTCGGTCTGGCCGTTGACCAGGTTCAGCTTGTAGGTCAGTGCCTTTTCCCGAAAAAGAGTGACGGCTCGACTGAATATCGCCTCGACGGGATGCCGTTCATCCGCGACTTCGATGATGCCGGTCAGCGTGAGCGGGGCGTCCATTTTTTCGGCCAGCCAGACGCCATATTCGATGGATGGCCAGGTAGCTTCATTGCCATTGGTCACAAGAATAAGCTGCGATTTCATCGGAACAAAACCACTCCTAACACACCCGCCCCCACCAAAACCAGCGGCGAAGGTGCATCCAAAAAGAAGGCGAGAAAACTCAAGGCAGTGATGAGCCACACCCGGTAGCTGACTTTTCCTGCATTGCCGCCCTTGAAAATCTTCCAGGCGACGACGATCATCAGCATGGCCACAGCCGGACTCAGCCCTTTGACAAACCCCTGCATCCAGGCCGCGTCCTGGAATTGTTCCAACAAGGCCACTGCCGCGAGCGTGAAGACCGCCGGCGGCAAAATGGAGCCCAGCAAGGCGGCGATTGTGCCGGGGATGCCGCCTGCAGCGTAGCCGACGAACATGGCCAGTTTCAGCGCCTCGCTGCCCGGCAGCACGTTGGAGAATCCTACCGCCTCGATGAATTGCTCCTCGCTCATGATCGAGTCGACAGCCTCCTTGTAGAGCAGCACGATCGAGGCGGGGCCGGAGGTGCTCAACAAATTGATCTTGATGAACAGCCAGAAAAGGCGCAGCCAGACGGATAACTCGACGCGTTTAGTCATCAGAACAGGACCACCCCTGCCAGCCCGGCGAACAAAAGCACCAGCGGGGCGGGCGCATCCAAGATCATGGCGATCAGGCTGGCGACTCCGATCAACGCAGTGCGCCAGTCAATATCGCCGCTGCCTTCCATGATTTTTATCGCGACAAAAAACATCAAAATGGCGACCGAGGGCGTCAAACCTTTGACGAAATTGCTCACCCAGGCCTCGCGGCGCAATCGGTTCAAGACGGCCACGACGGCAAACATCAGCACCGTTGGCGGGAGGATAGACCCCAACAGCGAGACCAACGCTCCCGGCGTCCCGGCCATGCCGTAGCCGACGAACATGGCCAGTTTCAGCGCCTCGCTGCCCGGCAGCAGATTCGACAACCCCACCACCTCGATGAATTGGGCTTCGGTCAAAAGCGAGCCTACCGCTTCGGCATGCAGCAAGCCAATCGAGGCCGGCCCCGAAGTGCTCAGCAGGTTGATTTTGATGAAAAGCCAGAAAAGTTGCAGGAGGGTTTGCACCGTTGCTTTTGTCCTTGCGAAACGCTAAACTTTTTTGACGAGGTAATATTCCCCGCGCTCAAAACCGCGCTCAAGGTAATACTGTCGTGTTCCCACCGCCGAGATGACCGCCATCCGGCGGAAGCCTTGCGCCCGCGCCGCCCGCTCTGCCTCCGCCAGCAGACGTGTGCCCAGCCCCGCGTGCTGCGCCGCGCCGCTCTGCGCTGCGCCGACCGGCAGCGACTGCCCGTAGACGTGCACCTCGCGGATGATGGCCGCGCCGTCGAGGTCGCGCAGCCCGGTTGCAGGCGCACCCGTGCCGGGCAGCGAGAGCCGGACGAAGCCGGCCAGGTTGTCTTCGGGCGTGACGAAGGAGATGAAATGCTCCTCGGCGTGATCCGTCTTGTAGGTCAGATCGTCGAGACGCAGGGTTTCGAGGTCAAGCAATTTGCCCCGCACTTCGCGGCAGCGGATGCACGCACAATGCGCACCGCGCTGCGCCATCTCTTTGTGCACGTCCTGGCGCAGGCTGGTGCGTTTGTTGCCCGCCATCACATTCGTCGACGGGATGTCACGGATGATGCGGTTGACGCGGCAGTAACGCGGGATGCCCGTTTTGATGTCGGCGATCAGGTCGATCAGTTCCCGGGTGGTGTAAGGCCTGTACTCGCCGCGCTGCCAGTATTCGTACAGTTCGGTGTTGGCGAGCAACTGCGTGGGATAAATCTTGATTTCGTCCGGGCAGAGACCCTCCCACAGACGGGCGAAGTCGGCGCGGTCGGAGGCGGGCGTCGCGCCGAGCAGGTTGGGCATCCAGTGTAGCACGATCTTGAAGCCCGCCGCGCGCAGCAATGCGACCGCTCGACGCGTCTCCGCCAGGGTGTGGCCGCGCTTGTTCAGCGAGAGCACGCGGTCATCCAGGCTTTGCGCGCCCATCTGGAGCTTGGTCACGCCGAGATGGCGCAGCCAGCGGATCTCGTCCAGGGTGATCTCATCCGGCCGGGTTTCGACGACCAACCCCACGTTGCGGTGCGAGGTGGTTTCGTTCTCCCGTTGGGTTTTTGCCAACCTGCCCGAATCCGGCACGACGTTTTGTCCTTCGTTTTCTGCCTTTCCTTCTTCGCGCCCTTTGTGCTCTTCGTGGTTCGCCCCGTTTTTGTTCAGCGCCTCGAAACAACGCCGCACGAACCATTCCTGATAATCGCGCCGATACGCGCTCCACGTCCCGCCCAGGATGAGCAGCTCGATCTTGTCGGTCGGGTGTCCAACCGCCTGCAGGGCATCCAGCCGGGAAGCTACCTGATCGTAAGGGTCGAACCCGTGCTCCAGGCCGCGCATCGCGCCCGGCTCGTCCGGCAGGTACGACTTGGGCATGCGCACATCGTCGGGGCAGAAAATGCACCTGCCGGGGCAGGGATAGGGTTTGGTCAGCACCGTGACGGTCGTCACGCCGGAGAGCGTGCGCACCGGTTTCATGCGGATGCGCGCCAGCAGTCCGGCATCGGGCGCGAGCTCGCCCTGCGCCACCATTTCGTTGTAGGCGGCCACCAGCGCATATTTGCCCAGATAGCCGCCCTGCTCCAGCGGATGGCGGCGCAGCGCATCCATCACCGGCACCCCCTGGCGGACTTCCTCCAGCACAACGCGCGCCAGCGTTATTTTTTCGGGCGTCAGGGTGCGGGATTTGATCCACGCTTGTCTCTTGGTCACAGGTACACTCGGATGAACGGATATAATGGGGATATGGAGCAGGAGATTGTCTCAAAACTACTTGACGTCAATCGTCAATTCTACCAGACCTTCGGGGCGGATTTCTCGGCCACGCGCGGCCGCATCCAGCCCGGCGTGCGGCGGATATTGGGTGCGATTTCGCTGGATGACTCGATCCTTGACCTGGGCTGTGGGAACGGCGAATTGGCGCGCCAACTGGCGCAGCGCGGCCAGCGCGGCCCGTATCTCGGCCTGGACTTCAGCCTGCCCCTGCTTTCAGACGCGGCGCGCGTCCCTGATGATTTCCCCGCCAATTTCCTGGCGATGGATATCGCCGACGGTCAGTGGCCGGGCGTCAGGGGAGGCTGGTCGGTGGTGACCGCCTTTGCCGTACTGCACCACATCCCTGGCGACGAGCTGCGGACGCGCATCTTGCGCAACGTCCATGCACGGCTCGCGCCCGGCGGACGGTTCATCCTTTCCAATTGGCAATTCCTCAACAGCGAGCGGCTGCGGGCGCGCCTGCAGGACTGGCGCGAGGTCGGCCTGACCCCTGCCGATGTGGACGAGGGCGACCATCTGCTCGACTGGCGTCATGGCGGGAGGGGGCTGCGCTACGTGCATCACTTCAGCGAAAGCGAACTGGCCGGCCTGGCTGCTGTCAGCGGTTTCCGCGTAGATGAGACGTTTTATTCGGATGGCGAAGGGGGCAGGCTGGGGTTGTATCAGGTTTGGCAGAAAGACGGGAACACGGCCTAATTCTCGTAGACCATCACGCAGTTGCGACCAGCGCGCTTGGCCGCGTACATCGCCTCGTCCGCGTGTTCGATCAATTCGAGCAAATTCAATTCGTCCACATTGTCACCGGCTGCGCCTATGCTGGCCGTGACGTAGATCTCACCCCTTGTCGTCGGGATGGACAGTTCGCTGATCGCACTGCGGATGCGTTGAGCAACTTGTTTTGCGGCGGCCAAATCCGTTTCCGGCAGCAGGATGACGAATTCCTCGCCGCCATAGCGTCCGATGATGTCCAGGTCTCGCAGCAAATGCGTACATAACTTTCCCAAGCTTTGCAAGACGATATCGCCCGCTGCGTGACCATATTTGTCGTTGACGCGTTTGAAATGGTCGATGTCGAGCATAAGCACCGACAGCGCGCGGGCATAGCGGCGGGCGCGATAAAATTCGGCAAAGGCCAGATTGAAAAAATGACGCCGGTTGTGCAGGCCCGTCAATTCGTCGGTCACAGCCAAACGTTGTACCTCGGCAAACAGGCGCGCATTTTCCAGCGCGACGGCCACCTGATTGGCAAAGATCGACATTGTCGGCATATCCGTTTCGCGCAGATCCCCTCCCCAGAGCCACATGAACCCCAATACCTTCTCCTGGACGATCAACGGGAAATGCCCCAGGAGCATTTTCTCGCCCACACCGGCGGGTTCCAGCAGGCGCTCAATGGCTGCTTCCGGGAAGCCCTCCATGATGGCGGCGATCGCTTCGAGAGGCGCCGGCAGGAATACGGGGTGCGGGTGCTGGGACAGATTAAGATAAGCCGGCAGCTTTTCGACAAAGATGCGAAAATCATCCATTGTGTGCCCGGCAAGCCGTTCGAATCTCTCGATAATTTGGGATTCAATCGACGTATAACGGATCAGCAATTCCTGTGTTCCCGGAATGAAGAGCGCCACCAGCGCGTTCAACCCCAGTTTTTTGAGTTCGTCTCCCATAAGGTGCATAACGCCGTCCGGTCCGGAGGCTGTTTCGATGCGCGCCGCGACCTGCGCCAAAATACGGATAAGTGTGTTTGAGCGCTCAAGCTGCTCCGCCCACTGACGCTGCTCCGTCGCAACGCGCAGGCGGTCGATGGCCGTGGATAATTGTCCGCTTATCGTTGTCAGCAGGTCTTCGTCCGCCTGGCTGAACGCGTCGAGCTTGCTGCTTTCGGCATTGATCACGCCGACCACTCGCGTGCCTATCTTGATGGGGACGCACAGTTCGGAGCGAGTGCTTGGAGCGGCCATGATGTAGTGTGGATTGAGCGAGACATCCGGGACACGCAGCGTTTGCCCCGAACGTGCAACCTGCCCGGTAATCCCCTCTCCCATGGGAATATCAGTGATGGCTTTGTCTTCTATGATGTGATAGGTCGAATGTAACCGCAGAATACCTTCCTCTTCATCCACCATCAGAACGCCAAAATTGCTTGGATACAGATTCTCTCCGATGATCTGTGTTATCTTCTCGATCAGGTGGTGTTCGTCAGTGGTTGTTGTGATCGCCATTGCAATCGCATGCAGTGTCGCCAATTCGTCCAGGTGGCGCTGCTCTGCTTTTGCTTCTTCGATCTCCGCCTTCTGCTGCCTGGTGCGGTCGCTCAGCCAGCCAATGGCGATTGCAATCAGGATTAAAGTTAGCACGCTGACTATGTCAATGGTGAGCATGGCTTCTTCGTAAAAAAATAATATGCTCCCCCCGGAGTACTCGGTCACATAGAGCAAGAATGCGCTGAGCAGGGTGTCAAAGACAATGCTCAACATTCCTCCGCGCAGTCCGAAATACCACCCGGCCACAATGACCGGCAGCACCGATGACGTTCGCACAGCCAAACTGGCATCCTTGTAAAACAACAGGAATATCAGCGCATATCCCAAAAATGCACACAGGGTAAGCGCCCATTTGAGACGCTGTGGCTCGGAGCGGAAGAATGATTTCAGCATACTATCGATAACAGGGCAGTAGAAAACCGGACTGACGATGGGGCCCGGTTACGACGGGCCGTGTTGCGGCCACAACACGCGGCGCGTGCTTCCCCAGCTTGGGTTTGAGTGGTCATTTCCATTGTATAAGGTAATCGGCGCTCGGATGTTTACAGGCGACAGACAACGCCCCGACACTTCTGTAAGCCAGTTGTTTTCTCATAAGCACACCGCTCTGTTCTCCCCGAAGAATGCACTGCCGTAATTGATCTGTGAACAGCCAGTTTTGGGACCTAAACTCGCACTTGGTTCGGGTCCATCAAATATTGCCACCAGTTGTTGTGGATGCCGTTGGTGCGGCCCGCGACGTGGGGAATGTGTTTCAGCCACCACTGGTGATGCCGGCGGATATCGCCGTTGCCCCACTCGCTGGCGTTGACCTGGCGCACATCGCCCTGGAAGTTGGGGAAATTGTACCAGTCGTAGCAGTTGCTGGCGACCATGCGCGGGTTGTTCCAGTCGTAATCGCGTTCGCTGTTGGGCGCAAAGTGGATCGTGCCGACCTCGGCCTTGCCGGGATTTTTCTGGTCGTAGCGGGCGAAGCGCTCCCAGAGATTGTCGTCGCCGCGGGTATGTTCGAAAGTCTTGGACATGATCGATTCGACGCGATGGCCGAAGGATTCCAGCATCTCGCCGATGCCGCGCTCGTACGAAAACCCCATGATGACGAAACGCCGCGCCGACTGGCTGGTGTTTTTCAGCGGCGGTGCATTGCACCAGAATGCGCCCGCGCCGGCCATGACGGATTCGTAGAATCCGGCGTGAGGGAAGGCGAAGACCCACACCTCGTCGATCTCGTTGTCCGCCACGCGCTGCAAGATGTTGAAATCCGCCAGGACGGCCTGATAATCCACCTCCTGCGGGCTGTGCGGAGGCGTCGCGCCGCGCAGCACGTCCAGATAGGTGGACGGGGTGTAGCGGAAGCCGTCCACTTTGGCGGGGAATTCGTCCAGGTCCACGCGCTGGACGATCTCGTAACGCGCCATCCCGCCGCTGTTTTGCAGGATGTCCGCCGCGAAACCGGTCACCAGCCCTTCGGAACGGTGCCAGCCCTGCATCTGCGAGAGTTTCCGGCCTGTGGCCGGGTCCATGACGGGATCGTAGACCAGCAGCAGCACGCGGTTGGTGATGATCTTTGCCGGTTCCGTGGTGTTGTCCGCCGGGGCAACTGGCCGGGAGGGCGTCACGGGCGGCGAGGTTTTTTTGCCAAACAACAGGTTGAGAATATCCATTAGAGAAGACATAAAACTCCCAGACGAGGCGCTCATGGGATTCCTCCTTCATTGCCAAAAATGGCAAAATGATTACGGCACATCCATCGCGATATAAATTTGGTCGTCCAGCGCCAGGAAAAGGATGTGGTTGGGGTTGATCGCCAGGGCGGTCAGCGGACCGGAAGGGATGGTCGCCTCCTTGTCGCCGATGGCAGGGCGCAATTGATTCTGGAGTTCGAGCGAGCGCGGTGTAAAGCGGAAAATGGCCTGCGCGTCCGAATCCAGCAGCAGGATGGCCGAATCGGGCGGCGCGGTGAAGAGCATCTGGGTGAAGTGTACCAACCCGAAGGTGTCGGACCCCTGCGCGCCCGGATTTGGATCCGTGAGTTCGGCCGGGGCTTCGCAGCGTGTCGGGACGCTGTCCAGGCGGCTGTAGGCGCAAGTCGTCAGGTGGCTGTCCTCGTGCAGCAGGTACAGGTCGTCGCCGTTGACGACCAGATCGATGGCATCTTCCAGGTCGGGTACCTGCTCGCTGAAGAAGAAGGTCGGGCGGTTGAGAAAGGCCGCCGCCTGCCCGGTATAGACCCACACCGCGCGCGAGGGCGCGTCCAGCACGTACAACGTGTCGTTATCCAGCACGGCGGCGGTGACGCGGCCCCAGTTGGTGTCGGGCAGCGCCAGCGAGATGGCCTGCGGGACCTGGTTGGGCGCGCAGTAGAGCAGGTTGCCGAAACCGTCTATGCCCATGACCGTCGCTCCCAGCGCGTTCACTTTGGGCAGCGCCAGGATGTCCACCATGGCGTTGACCGTGTATCCGCTGTACGAACCCGGCTTGCAGAGAAAGGTGTCGTCCACCTGATAGTTGTTGTTGCTGACCAGGAAAGCGCGCAAAACGCTGCCGTCGCTGGCGTCGAGCAGGTACAGGTCGGTATCCGTGGCGGCCATGCGGGTGATGCGTGCGGCGCGCGGCACTCCGCTGACCGCCGGTTTAAAGGTGATGCGCGTGATGCCCAGCAGGCTGTCCAGGTTGTTTTGCGCCTCGAGGCGCAGTTCCCGCGACTGGGCTGTGGAGCCATATTCCTCGGCCTTGTCGAGGTAGGAGAGCGTTTCCTCCCAGGCGACACGCTGCGCAATGGGGTCCGGCTGGCCGATGGCGCGTGTGCGGGCGACCTCGGCCTGGGCGTAAAGGTTGTCGTATTGCACGTTGCGCCCGAAGCGGAAATAGACGACGCTGGCAACCGTGACGACCAGCAGCGGCACCGCGATGGCGATCAGGCCCATCATCCAGCCCGGCAGCGTCATCGGCGTCGCGGAGTCCGCGCTGGGCAGCAGGCGGGGCAGCATGGCGCGCAAGCCTTGCGAGACCCTGTCGCTCAACCGCCGCGAGGAGCGGATGCCCCCGGCCAGCGTGCGCGCGGTCTGGCGGGCGACGACTTTTCCGACCGGCGGGTGCGCCGGGGCGCTCCCGATCATCTCGTCAATGAACGGTTCATCCTCCGGCGCGGGCGTGACCGTTGCGGCGCCCGGTTTGGCGCGCGGAATGGACGGCGGGAAGGATCGCCCGCCGGGGGACGGGGTCGCCGTTTCCTGGCGCGGCGGGATGGCATAGGCGGAGGGCTGCTCGCCGGGCTTCGCCGGCTCCGGCTGCATTTCGGATGCGGCGCTGACGGCAGGCGTTCCAGCCGCTTCGACGGGCGGCGCGGGCGTGACGGGCTCCGGTTTGGGACGGGAGGGCTTAAGGACGGTGACCTGTCCCCTGCCGGGCTGCGCTTCGATCAGCACCGCGTTCAAGTCGGCGTCCGTTTGCGTCACCAACCGGCGGCGCATCGCTTCGAGCGAGGCCGGGGCGTGATCGCTGAGCAGCCCCCGTTTCCAGGCGTCCGGCAAATTACTGCAAATGAGCAGGCGGCCTCTTGCGGCGAGCGTCACCTGCGAAAGGTAAATATCCGTGGATTGGCTCAACCCCAGCCCGCGTCCGGAGAGCTGCGGATCGTGGATGTGCTTCGTTTCCCCGTTTGCCGTCCAAAAGACGTGCGCCCGCCCGCATTCCAAAAAGTAGAACTGCTCGCCGCGCAGCGCGCCCAGCACCAGGTGACCGATCGCGTAGCGACCCTGGCCGCTGGTGCGCAGATTGCGTTCGAGCAGGTCGCCGTTGAGCGTTTCGGCCGCGGCCCGCATGGCCGAGGTCAGCGAGCCGGGGGTCTGGTAGAACTGCTCGGCGGCGTGCGTCGTCATCTGGACGTAGTTGGCCGTCGATGAGGGCGCGTTGCCTGCCAGCGTAAGATGGATCACCAGCCGGTCGCGCTCGCGGCCGCGTGCCCGCCGCCGCGGCGGCGTGATGGCCAGCAGGCCGGGCAGCGTGGGCATTTCCTGTCCGTCCAGGCGGTAGAGTGGCAAGAGGGTAAGGTCGAAGTCGTTGGGCACGTCTGTTTTCCGGAGTTGTCGCTTCCCACCATTATACTGGTAAAATTCAGCCATTACTCCCCTTATGGAACACTATGGAATACACACTGATCAACACCCCTGACGAATTTGACGCGCTGGCCGCAGACTGGAATGCGCTGCTGGCCCAAAGCGCCACCCACGTACCTTTTTTGCGGCACGAATACCTGCGCGCCTGGTGGAGCACGCTGGGCGGCGGCGAGTGGCGGCGCGGCGAGCTGGCCGTGATCACCGCGACGGAGAACGGACGGCTGCGCGGCATCGCCCCGCTCTTTCTCACCGAGCACGAGGGACAGCCCTCCCTGATGCTGTTGGGCAGTATCGAGATCTCGGACTTTCTGGATGTGGTTGTCCGCCCGGACGATCTGCGGCCCTTCATCGCCGGTCTGCTCGATTACCTCGGGTCGGACTACCCCTCGGCCTGGTCCGCGCTCGATCTGTACAACCTCCCCGAAGAATCGCCCACCCTGGCGGCGCTCAAGGCGCAGGCCGAATCACGCGGGTGGACGTTCAGCCAGGAACGGCTGCAGCCCGCGCCCTACGTGCCGCTCCCCGGCGACTTCGACGAGTATCTGGCGGGCCTCAACAAGAAGCAGCGGCACGAGATCCGCCGCAAGATGCGCCGCGCCGCGGCATACGAAAAGCCGGTGCGCTGGTATATCGTGGAAGACGAGGCTGCGCTCGACGAGGAGATCGAGGCCTGCTGCCGGTTGATGGCGCAGGACCCCGAAAAACAGGCTTTTCTCTCACAGACCATGCGCACGCAGATGCGGACGATGATCTACGCCGCCTTCCGCGCGGGCTGGCTGCAACTGGCCTTCCTCGAGGTGGACGGCGAGAAAGCCGCCGGCTATCTCAACTTCGATTACGGCGGACGCATCTACGTCTACAACTCCGGGCTGGATCAGCGCTTCCGCGCCCTTTCCCCCGGCTGGGTGCTGCTGGGGCATCTTCTCCAGTGGGCCAACGAGAACGGCCGCACAGAATTCGACTTCATGCGCGGCGACGAGGATTACAAATACAAGTTTGGCGGCATAGACCGCTTTGTGGTGCGGGCGAGGGTTGCGCGTTAGGGCAAAAGCCAGAAGTGACCGGCTCTTTGGAAGTGCCGGTCACTTGGCATGCAGTAGGGCAAAAAACTCCGAGATTTTCGAAATCTCGGAGTTTTGCCTACGGATGGGAGTCGGATGGCGCAAGGTCTCCTGACCTGCGCCATTTTCTGGAGACCCGGCTGCATCCGCAACAGGCCTTCCTTCGATTAAGTCCCAAAACCAGTATGGCACACCCCAAAAAGGCAATGCAATGACACTCCACGCCCCAACCCCCGCGCTTCGTCACTCGCAATCCCGCCATTTTGGAGTATCATAAGATGACATCTTGCAAAACCAAACTCTCTTTCCGTAAGGGCGACCCTTCAAGGCAAAAAAGAACCGCTCGGCGCGTTATGTGAGCGCAGGACGGGACGCCCCGACAACTTATCTCCCGATCTGGAGGTCCCTATGCAAGACCTGACCCAACAAATCCTCGAACTTGTCCGCCGCACGTCCACCGACCTGCCCGCGGACATTGAAAACAAGCTGCGCGCCTCGCTGGCGCAGGAAGAACCCGGTTCGGCGGCGCACGGCGCGCTGGAGACCATCCTGAAGAATGTGGCGCTGGCGCGGAAGAATTCCACGCCCATCTGCCAGGATACCGGTACGCCGCTCTTCTACGTGCATTACCCCGAAGGGACGAGCACGCGCAAGCTGCGGAGGATGATCCAGGACGCGGTCATCGCAGCCACGAAAAAGAATTACCTGCGCCCCAACTCGGTCGACGCGATCACCGGCAAAAACACCGGCGACAACACCGGCGACGAGCACTATCCCACCATCCATTTCGAAGAGGTGGACGAAGACCAGCCCCTGACGATCGAGCTGATGCTCAAGGGCGGCGGCTGCGAGAACGTCGGCGCCCAGTACAAACTGCCCAACGTCGGGATGCACGCCGGGCGTGACCTGGCCGGCGTCCGCAAGGTCGTGCTGGATGCCGTCTACCAGGCGCAGGGCAAAGGCTGCGCGCCGGGCGTGCTGGGCATCGCCATCGGCGGCGACCGCGGCTCGTCCTATCTGGCATCCAAAGAGACTTTGCTCAGCAAGATCGGCGACGAGAATCCCAATCCCGAACTGGCTGCGATGGAACAGCAGATCACCGAGGAAGCCAACCAGATGGGCATCGGCCCGATGGGCTTTGGCGGCAAGACGACCGTGCTGGATACCAAGATCAAGGGGCTGCATCGGCTGCCTGCCAGTTACTTCGTCTCGGTATCGTATATGTGTTGGGCCTATCGCCGCCGCAAGATGACGGTGCAGGGCGACGAGGTAAGGTACGATTAATTCACCACAGAGAACGCGGAGAGCCCGGGGAAAACATGGAAAAACTGTGATCCCGTGGACTCCGCGGTAAGTGTTCGGAGGCAATAATGCGCGAAATAACCATCCCCATCAGCGATGAAACCATCCGCGACCTGAAAGTTGGCGAGCCGGTGCTGCTCTCGGGCGTGATGATGACCGGACGCGACGCCGTCCACAAATGGATGAACGACACCTTCATCAAGAAGACCCGCCAGCCGGTCGGCGATGATCTGGAGGTCTACGAAGCGATCAAGCCCATTCTCGACGGCGGCGTGCTGTATCACTGCGGACCGGTCGTGGCCGGGGTAGAGACGGGCGAGTACAAGTTCGTGGCCGCCGGGCCGACCACCTCCATCCGCGAGGAGCCGTACCAGGCCGACGTGATGAAGCATTTCAACCTGAAAGGCGTGATCGGCAAGGGCGGCATGGGATCCAAAACGCTGCAGGGCTGCCAGGAGACCCCCGCCGTCTACTTCCACGCCATCGGCGGCGCGGCCTCGCTGATCGCCCAATGCGTGCGGCGCGTCATCGCCGTCCACAAACTGGATTTCGGCGTGCCGGAGGCCATGTGGGTCATCGAGGTCAAGGACTTCCCCGTCGTAGTGACGATGGACGCCAACGGCAACTCCCAGCACATGGTCGTGGACGCCCAATCCCAGAAGGTGCTGGAAGAATTGCTGGCAAAGGCGTAACCAAACGTTAAATACCAAACAGGCGGCAGGGTAAGATTGCCGCCTGTTTTTTTGTGGTCTCCTCGCCGCAGAGGAAAGTGCCTATGGGTAAAGTGCCCGAAAGGGTACGGCGGCCAAAGTAAACTCTAAGACTGCACACCTTTTGCGGTCTTCATCCAGCCCATCACCATCCAGGGGATCATGGCAAAGAATCCGGCCAGCGCCGGGCCGCCGAGACCGCCGATCAGCGCCGCAATGACGCTGCTCAGGCCGGTCACGATGTAGGACAGCACGGGCAGCCGGTCGAAGCCCGGATCGGCAGGCCGGTCTTCGCCTTTGGCCCACAACAAATACGCGCCCAGCGCGACGAACGTCGTCAGCCACCAGCCCCAGAAATTTTGCAGCGGGATGCCATAGTAGGCGCCCTCCACCTCCCAAATCCAGCGGCCGGCCTGCACCATGATGGGGTCGATGACGAGATCCCAGGCTGTCATGGCCAATCCGCCCAACGCCGCCACGCCCAGGATGGTTCTTCCGCGCGGCCAGTCGGATGGCGTCAGGTGTTCGGCGATGACCAATGCCGGATACAGCATCATGAACCACGCCAGCGGGATTGGCGTCGGAACCAGGCCAAAGATCAGCGGACCGAGCAAGCGGGTGTAGTGGTAGGGACCGTAGACCCAGCCCGTCAGCACGCCGACGCTTTCGAAGAGAATGCTGATCACATAGACAAGGCCCAACAAGCGGAGCCCGTTCCCCCATCCCCGTTGTGACGCGGCGTGAAAGAGGGCGAAGAGAAATCCGGCCATCGTGGTCATGCGCGTGATCAGCGGGAACGTCGGCAGGATGTCCGCAACCGCCAGGACGCCGTAAACGGACATGACAACGTAGACGGCAAAGAAACTAGTCGCGATGCGTCGTGTTTTCATAATCGGCTCCCCGGGTTTCTTCGATTGGCACTCCCGCATAACGATTGTGTCGTGAGCGTCCGGCAGGAAAGCGACCGGAGTCGCTGCGACAACCTGTTTTGCAAGAGGTCTATTATAATAGGGTAAGCCAGCAATAATATGTCCAGCAGGTGTATACTGACCCTATCCAAAACTGGAGGAGGATGTAATGAAACGAGCAGTTAGTGTCAGCCTTGGCTCATCTACCCGCAACAAGAAAGTCGAAGTGGAGCTTTTAGGGGAACGCGTCGTTATCGAGCGCATTGGCACTGATGGTGATGAAGCCGCAGCCCGAAAGATGTTTCGCGAGCTGGACGGCAAAGTGGACGCTTTTGGCGTCGGGGGCATTGACCTGGGAGTCGGCACCCCGTGGAAGAAATACCCTCTGCACGCGGCGGTCAAACTGGTTCAAGACGTCAGGATCACGCCCTACGTCGACGGCGGCGGCCTCAAAGACACCCTGGAGGCCCGCGTGATGCAATATGTCGAAGAGCAGATCGGGGACCAGATCCAGCCCAAGACGGTCTTCCTGGTGGCAGGCATCACCCGCTACGGGATGACGATGTCCTTCATCAACGCCGGTTACGAGTGCGTCTTCGGCGATTTGATGTTCGGGCTGGACATCCCCATCGCCATGCGCGGCATCAAACTGGTGGAGAATGTCGCCCGTGTGCTGCTGCCCATCGTGGGACGTATGCCCCTGAGCATGCTATACCCCACCGGCGAGAAGCAGTTGGAAGTCACGCCCAAATACGAAAAGTATTACCAAGGGAACACCGTCACCGCGGGCGATTGGCTCTACATCAAGCAGCACATGCCCGAGGATATGACCGGCAAGATCATCGTCACCAACACCACGACGCCGGAAGATGTCGAATTCCTCAAGGCGCGCGGCGCGAAATACCTGGTCACGACCACGCCGGTGATGGATGGACGCTCCTTCGGCACCAACATGCTCGAAGCCGCGCTGGTCGCTGCCGCCGGAAAAGGACGCACATTGACCGAGGACGAACTCAACCAGATCATCGACGAGTTAGGGATCAAGCCCCAAATCCGGGAGTTGTAATATGGACGCAATCGTGACCGCCGGCGGGATTCCCCAACCGGAAGACCCGCTGTACGAATATTCTCACGGCGATTCGAAAGCGCTGCTCGATGTGGCCGGCAAGCCCATGATCCAGTGGGTGCTGGACGCGCTCGGCGAGGCCGAAAAAGTGGACAACGTCGTCATCATCGGCCTGACCGAGAAAAGCGGCGTGACCTGCAAGAAACCGACCTACTATGTCCCCAACCAGGGGCGCATGCTGGCCAATATCGTCGCCGGCATCGACCAGGTATTGGAGATCAACCCGCAGGCCGAATACGTGCTGACCGCGTCATCCGACATTCCCGCGCTTAAGGGTGAGATGGTGGACTGGTTGATCGATACCGCCATGCAAACGCAGGACGACATTTACTACGGCATCGTGCCGCGCGAGGTAATGGAGGCGCGTTTCCCCGGCGCCAACCGCACCTTCACAAAACTGAAGGACATGGAAGTTTGCGGCGCTGACATCCACGTTGCCCACAAGAGCATGACAACCGATCCCGAGCACCTGGCGATGTGGGAAGATCTGATCGGCAAGCGCAAGAGTCCCCTCAAGCAGGCCGCCTCGATTGGCTTCATGACCCTCTTCCTGCTCCTGCTGGGCCAGTTGACGCTGGACGACCTGGTTGCACGGGTGGTGAAACGCCTGAACATCACCGGCCGTCCCATCGTCTGGGATCACGCCGAACCGGCCATGGACGTGGACAAGCCGCACCAACTCGAAATCCTGCGCGCTGATCTGGCAAAACAGGACGCATGAACTGGGCTTCCCTGCTGGAATTCGACGCGCGTCTCTCGAGCCGGGTTCGCGTTGCCGAGAAACCGGGTCCTTTCCGGACGTTTGCCGCGCTGCTGGCCCATTCGGGCGATTCGTGGTTCTGGGCCGCAGGACTCATTGTCATCTGGCTGACAGGGACGCCGTTTTGGAAGAGATGGGCTGTGGTCGTCTTTGGCAGCATCGCCGTTCTGGCCGTGATTGTCCTGGCGGTCAAGTTCACCGTTCGCCGTCGGCGGCCCGAAGGGGAGTGGGGGCTGATCTATCGCAGCACCGACCCGCACTCATTCCCGTCCGGGCACGCCGCGCGCGCCTTCCTGTTGGCCGTTGTGGTTGCCGGTCTCGGACCCGCCTGGCTGGCTGCTGCGCTGTGGGTCTGGGCGCCGCTGGTCGCGCTGGCGCGCGTCTCGATGGGCGTGCACTACGTCTCCGACATCCTCGCCGGGATGGTGCTGGGGATCGTCATGGGGGGCGTGAGCCTGGGCGTTTACGAAACTGCGCTGGGGCTGCTCACAACATGGAGCAGCGCGCCGCTTTGGTAACACCCAGTCTCCGAGAAAAAACGAGCTTTTGTTCCCGGCAAACCCTTACTTCAACTCGATCGCGTCTTCGGGGCATTGCAGCACACACGCCCCGCAGGCAACGCATTTTTCGGGATCGTGGAAGATAGCCACGCGCCGTTCGTAATCGGGCGTCCAACAGCCGATGGGACAAACTTCGTAACACTGCCAGACGCCCTTGCATTTTTCGGGGTCAAAATGGATCTGCAAGCTGCGCAGTTTTTTGGCAATTTCCCAATGCTCGGCCAAAGTGTCCATCAAACCGGGTTCACTGCCCATCAGCTCACCTCCACCCCAAAGCCAGCGGCGTCAGCCAATAGACCAGTCCCAGCGCCGCGCCGATAACCGCTTCCCAGCCCCAGTTGGCCTGTTCGCCGCGCATCACCGGAGACATGCCCTGCAGTTCGGCTCCGGTGAAGACCGACAAAGCCGTCAGGCCGACGACCCAGTTGAACAGCCGCTCGGCCGGCAGCGGATCCCGGAGCGCCGTGTAGATGAACAACCCGGCCAGCGCGATCAGGGTCAGGGGGACGCTTTTCCTCAATCCGTCGCGGCCGGGCAGCCAGGGATGGACGACCGCGTAGAAGTACGACAACCCCACCATGCTGACCGTCACCGGCCAGAACATGGACCGCCAAAAGATGAACACCGGCAGCAAGATCAGCAAACCGTAAAAGCCCAGCGTGACCGTGACCATCTCCAGGCGGTCTTTGAGCGGAAAACGCACCCAGCGCATGGCGTCCGTCTTCTTGCGTTTGGCAGCCAGGTAGGCCGGGATATCCGCCGCGCGGGCAGGCCCCCAATGCACGCCCCAGCCTGTCTCCTCGCGCACGCGCCAGCCGTCCACGCCGTTGGCGCACAATTGCGGCAGGATCAGGGCGTGATGCGCCACAACTTCGTCCAGGCGGGATGACTGGACCGCCGCGATGACTTTCTCCGCCGTGAAATATCCGCCCCCCGCCGCACACCAGACGTTGATGCCAGCCGAGTCGGCCACCAGCAGCCAGATATCCGCCCTGCCGTCCAGGGCTTTGACCACGCGGCGCACCGTCAGGTCGAAATTGCCGGTCACCAGGACGGGCGATTTGCGGTCGGGGTTCCCAATGGCGTACAGGCCGGTCTTGAATTTCGGGTACGGCGGGATGATGCGGAAGAACAGCGCCCACAGGTCCACCAACAACGTGCGGAGGGTGACGCGGTGGCGCAATTTGGGGATCGGGGATTGGAACTCGGTGCCCGGGGTTTGAGACAAGGCAGCTTCGTAAAGAACGAGGCTGCCGCTGAGACAGGATACGGGGACAGCAGACCGGTAACCGCTTTGCGCCAGCAGGGAGTCGAAATCGCGCAAGGCCGAGGTGGTCGTGCGGGTCAGCAGCCAGGTCAGCAAGACGAGCGGCAGGCGGACCAGGTAGAAGACCAGGCGCGTCAGGGACCGCGGCGGGACCACCTCGTCGGCGATCAGCAGACGTCCGCCGGGGGCCAGCAGGGTCGTGCAGGCTTCAAGGACGAAACGCTGCTCGTCGGGAGACAGTTCGCTGAAGACCAGCGTGGAGACAATGACGTCAAAGGAGGCTTTCGGGAAACGGTCGCCAACCAGGGTGGCGTCCATCAACTTGAGGGTCACGCGCCCCGCTTCGATATCCGGTCCGAGTTTCGCTTCGGCCTCGGCCAACATGGCGGGCGAGGCGTCGATCCCCGTCACGCTGGCCCCTTGCGCGGCCATCATCGCCGTGAGCGTCCCCGTCCCGCAGCCGATCTCCAGCACGCGCGTCCCCTCGCGGATGTAGTCGCGGACGATCCGTTCCTTGACGTGCTGGAGTTTCCCCAAGGTAAGAAGTTGGATGCCCCGGTCGTAATCTTTTGGGCTGGTTTCCAGCCATTTCATGAAGACGGTAGCCATGGCCATGCCTCCGGTTTCGTTCAGTATACCCCCATTTTCACGCTGATTGGCGGTTGAAAATCAGCCCCCGTTTAAGTACCCTCCTGCCCTGACCTGCGGGAGCGAACTTTTTTCCCGGCAAAGGGAAAAGCGAGCCCGGCCGCCTCGAAACAGCGGCGCAGGCTGGGCAGGTAGTGTCCGGATACGAAAAAACGCCCTTGAGAGGCGTTTTTCTTTGGGCGGCGGCTTATGGTGGCAGTCTGTAAAGGGTCATGTATTTCCACCACCCATACTGTCCATCATCAAACACCTTTATCGGTTGTAGGCTGTTAAGGAAAACGTCATCGTCGTAGCCTCCGCTCAATCGTAATGCTTCATCACTAAACATGTTCTCAAAATCAATGATGTACCTAACGTCTTGCTGTAACAGATAAACTGGCAATCTATTGTTGACGGCATAGGCATATATATCGTCGTTAACCAGACCATCTACGTTGATAACATATCCGCCTTGGTAGTATCCTATAATACCGGCGTTCCATGATGCGATTTTGCCATCTGGCGGGTGTTGATTAAGGTACCTGCCAGCCTTCAACATGATCTGTTGATATGGCCACGGTGAGTTAGACAAGTCAGAGTGGATCACCATCATATTGTGGACAACAATCCCCAACACAATGCTGGATATTCCTAATCTTATCCATTGACGGCGGTCGCTCCGTACTACGTTATCAAAATAACCTGCCGCGGTGACAAGTATTACGAATACGGGGACTATCAAATTTCCCGAATACCAGGGTTGAAGTGGCCAGACGTATGCATAAACAAATAAATACCCCACAATGCATAGACTTGCTGATGTGACCAAGGTCAATTCAAGAAGTCGCTCGTGTATCCCGGAAAGTGAACCAAAACCTGGCAGCACCCTTTTGTTTTTTGTGCTACCGGAAACTATGAAATGTGCCAATACAGCAAACAGAAGCACAACAAGAACTATTAATACAAACGAATAATTGACGCCAACTATACGGAATATCAGTCCTATCACTCTTTTGTGCGAAATTCCGTAAATTTGTCCCCAGTAGGATTTCATCCTGGCGCTTGTCTGCAAAAAATGGTTTGAGAATATGTAATTGTGGGCAAAAACAAGTAACACGCCGAGACTTGCGCCGAACAAACCGGAAAAAGACGCCCGGACTGCTCCCTTGTTCCTACTGATGCGGTACAGCACAAGGCTTGCCACAAAGATGGAAAGAGGAAGAAAGCCAAAGTCTGACCTCGATAAGCTGCCAAATAACCCCATAATGAACAACGTTAAAAAAGTTGTTCTCGATGGCAAGTTGTAAGCGCGACAAAAA
>JAADGN010000138.1 GCA_013152325.1 Chloroflexota bacterium | reverse complement strand
CGGGGATAGCTTCCCACTTTTGTTCATCTATATCGATCGATGTTAACTAAAACATCAATACATTCTTTGATAAAAGCATACCTCTCAGGATGCTGTTTGATATGGCTTGACATTACTTGCTCTTGCAAAGTAAAAATTCTTTCTAGATATGGAAGATAATCTGACATAATATATTTAGAAAACCTCAACCATCTTTAGTAAAGGGCAATAGTGATAGCTTAGCCAGTCACACTTGTTTTTTTATATTTCTTCTAGCAAGGTTTCAATTTGTTTTATTTATGAGGCGGGAAGCGCCAAGATGGTAGCTCCTTTCCTGGCAATCGTTATTGAAGCAGATGGGGGAACAGCAATGTTGAGAGTGATAGAAGAAACTTCAAAATCTTCCATTTGCCCCTCTGCTTTTGCTATCCAATCTTGTACTTTTTTTATCCAATCTTCAAAGCTCTCTACATCGCTGAAGGCCATTTCAAACATCATGTCGGATTG
Source organism: Chloroflexota bacterium (assembly GCA_013152325.1). Lineage (GTDB taxonomy): Bacteria > Chloroflexota > Anaerolineae > Anaerolineales > Villigracilaceae > Desulfolinea. The sequence goes on along the minus strand of JAADGN010000138.1, from coordinate 19,957 downwards.
AGGCATCGCATTCTCCTTTTTGGACTGGCTAAGCTATTTGCTCCAAGCTACTATCTTACATAAACAATTGTGAAAGTCCTTTCTATTTCTGAAGCACTTTGACATTTAAATAGGCGTTGGTACATAATTTCGCAATAAGGACGAAATAATTGAAAGTGAAGTAATGAAAGCAAAAATCAGCAGAACAAGAATGTTTGCGCCAAAGCTCTTTAGGTGTAAAAATATAGCTGCCCAGCCCTTAGCTAGGCCGAAAATATCCGGCGTAATATCTCGACACATTAGGGGTATGTGGAAAAGATGTCGTGTTGTGGCCCCTCATTATTACCAGTATATAATAAACAAAAACGAAAAGCAATGCCCAAACTGCCTGCTCTTGGCGCTTGCGTTAATCGGCGGTGCAGCTTCTCCCGAATTCCACCATTTTCCAGGTATATCGTCTAGGGCTTGGGGTGCGCGGCGAAAAACTCCCAGATCAGTTGTGTGGCCGAGATACTCTGGGTCGGGACGTCGGCGGTCTTGCGGCCGGGCTGACCGCCGGGCCAGGCGTGTCCGCCGCCGGAGATGGTGTAGAGTTCCACCATCGTGTTCTGGTCGCAAAATCCATACACGGTGTGAGTGATGTCGTCAAACGCTTCTTTGGAGGCTGTTTCGTCGCAGCCGTTTTGCGCCACCCAGAAGCGGAGCGACTCTTGCACCGAGACGTAGTCCACGCCGGTCAGGGATTTGGCTCCCACGCCGCCCTCGTAGGGCAGGTGCTGGTCGTCCGTGCCGTGGAAGTGGATCACCGCGACCGGCGCTGATGGCTGACAGATGTCGAGGTTCTGCGTCCCGGCGACCGGGCCGATGGCCGCGATCTGGTCGGCGAGTTCGCAGGCCAGCCGGTAGGACATGATCCCGCCGTTGGACATGCCGGTGGCATAAATGCGTTTCGGATCAATATCAGCGACTGTGCGCAGGTCGTCCAGCAGGGCGCGCACGAAGGCGACGTCATCAACGTTATTTTCCTGTGCGTAGCCGCAGCAACGCCCGCCGTTCCAGGTCAGGAGATGCTCTTCAAGTTTTCCGCTGCCGTTTGGATAGACCGCCAGAAAACCGGACTCGTCAGCTTGCGCGTTGAAGCCTGTCATGCGGATGGCGCTTTCGGCGTTGCCTCCGCCGCCGTGGAAGACCAGCACGACCGGTACGGGCTGGCCCGGGTCGTAACCCGGCGGGACGTGCAGCACGTAGCTGCGCTCGCGGCCGTCCACGGTTAGCGTACGCGTCGAGTCGCCGGGCTGGAGGTCCGGGGCAGCGGGCGTGGCGCCGCGTCCGCATGCCAGGACGAGCAGCAAAAGGGCGCCGAGGGTGAGCAGAATTCCAGGTTGTTTTTTCATGGGATTGTCTAAAAATTCTCCGGGGCCGTCCGGGCCCCGGAGTTGTTTGTCGTCAGCAGCGTTTACGGGCAGTACTGGATCGGCACGCCTAGCAGGTGTCCGTCAGGGTAGCCGGTCGAGTTGCCGTTGTTGTCGCTGGCAAAGACCTGGTATTCGACTACGCCGCCGCCTTTGCTGAGATCGGCCGCGGCTTCTGTCCCGACGTCGATGATGAAGCCGTATTGCCCGCCCATGGCCCGGTCGTGGACGGGGGAGGTGCGCCAGCTCCCGGGGCCGCTGTTGCCGTTGTAGCGGTAGCGCACGTAGGCGTCGGCGATGCCCGCGTCGTCGTTGATGCGGGCGGCAATGCTCAACTGGTTGGGGCCGCAAGCGTCCCTGACGTAGTAGACGGTGCCTTCCAGTGCATGCACATCGCTGATCGAGGGCGGGGTCGTGTCGGGCAGCGGGAGGGGCGTGAAGATGGGGATGGCGGCGAAATCGCCGTAGAATTGACCGGTCACGACCGATACCCAGCAGCGGACGTTGAACTGGCTCCAGAAGACATACAGCCAGGAGTTGTCATCGTTGCGCCCGGTGACCTGCACGATCTCGCCGGCGGGAATAGCCGTTATGTCCTCGTAAGCCTGGCTGGGCCCTTTGCGGCAATAGGCGTTCTTGTTGAACTTGAAGGAAAGCGGTTCGGGTGTTGGTTCCACGTAGGGCGGCAGGAATTGGTAGTCCCAGCCGAAATCCAGGTCGCTGACGGCGTCGCCGCTGGCGACGGTCGCGCTGTGGGTGGCCGGATTGACGTCGCGCTGCGGCGCTGTCCAGCCGCCGGGGATCAGCACGCTGTCGTTGGGCGGGGCCAGCGCGTCCACCGAGAGACAGTAATCGCCGAAAACCAGCATCCCGTCGAACGAGTATGCGCCGTTGGCGTCGGTCAGGGTGTTGGCCACGACCGGGTCGGCGCACGTGCCCAGGTGCAGATCCACCTGCACGCCTGCGATGCCCGGTTCGCCCGGCTCGCGGATGCCGTTTGCGCCGACGGAGCCGCCGCCCGTATCGATACAGCCTTCCGGCAGCGGGTCGGGCAGCGGACCAAGTTCGGGGATGGCGCACAGATCGTGCCAGACGATGCCGGAAAGCGAGGCCGAATCCGGCGGCGAGACGGGGCCGGGGCCGCCGCACATGCCGGTGGTATCGGCGGTGAAACTCCGGGCATCCGAGAACGGGCCAAGCGTGGTGCCGTTGATCGGCGCGACGCGCCAGAAATAAACCGTGCAGTCCGTCAATGGGCTGCCCGGCCCCCAGCGCGTGGACGGGTTGCCCGTCCCGCCGCTCAGGCTGGTGTCGGCGAAGGTCGGGTCGGTCGAAAGGTCGACGCGGTAGCCTTCGGGGAGGCAGTCCTCGGGATAATCCCAGATCAAGCCGTCGTCATACAAATAGTCGAACGTGCCGCCGTCCGCGGGTTCGAGCAGGACGGGAGCGACCAGCGCGGCGGTCTCGCACATCGGGCCGGTGAAGAAATAGCTCCGCCCGGCGTAAGGGCCGGGAGTCGTCCCGTTGAATGGTGCTACGCCCCAGGCGTATTCTTTGCCTGGTTCCAGCGGCGCGCCCGGCGACCAGGACGTGGACGGCCCCCCTGTCCCGCCGCCCAGGTCGTCGGTGAAGAAGGGGCCGGTCATCAGGTTGATGCGGTAGCCCTCCGGATTGCAGGATGGGTCGGGGTACGTCCATTGCAGGGTGGGCGTCAATGAACCGACGAGGCCCCACATCGGCGGACTGGTCAGCGTGACCGCCTGCAGGCTGTCGGTGGGGCAGGTCGGTTTTACCGGTGTGCAGCCGGGCAGCAGCAGTCCCAGCAGCAGCAGGCCTGCGACGAAAACATAAATTCTCTTCATTTCAATCCTCCTTTTCATATAACCATTGTACAGCAACGGACGTTGGATGCGGGTTGGTAAAAATGTCATGTTACCCGAACGATCTTTCCGCCCGTCATTTTGGGGAGTTCGCTGGCGGGCAGCGCAAAGACAGCGTTGGGCGTCCCGGCCGCGGCCCATATCTTTTCGTAGCGGAGCAGGTCTTCGTCGACGTACGTCTCGATGGGCTGGAGGTGCCCGAGGGGCGGGATTCCGCCGATGGCGAATCCGGTCGCCGCGCGGACAAAAGCCGGGTCGGCGCGCCCGATCTTTTCCCCGGCGTACGCGCCCACCCGTTTAACGTCCACCCGGTTGGCGCCGCTGGTCAGCACAAGGATCGGTTTGCCGCTCGTTTTTCCCCGGAAGATGAGCGACTTGACGATCTGCCCCACCTCGCAGCCGACGCGTTCGGCGGCCTCCTGGGCGGTGCGTGTGCTGTCCCGGAATTCGACGACGGTCAGGGCATATCCCAACGTGTGCAGTGCATCCTGGACTTTTTGGGCAGACGGGCTGAGTGGCATGATTTTGACCTCCGCGGGGGTGTGGAAACGACGTGTTTGTGTCATTCGCGTGCGGGGTAAGAACGCAGCGGGAACGACCCTTCTATAGTATAGTTTAATCTGAAAGGAGCTTGCCATGCAAATCAACGCGAGGAAACTCGAAGTCCAGCATCGTCCCGAGGCCGAACGTTTCGAGATCCATGCCGGTGGACACACGGCTGTGTTGGATTACCGCCTGGACGGCAACGTGATCATGTTCACGCATACCGGCGTGCCGCCCGCCCTGGAGGGGCAGGGCGTTGGCAGCCGCATTGTCCGCGCCGGGCTGGAGTATGCCCGCGAGCAGGGTCACCAGGTCGTGCCGGCGTGTTCCTTTGTCGCGGCGTACATTCGCCGTCATCCTGAGTACCAGGATTTGGTGGAATAAGTCCTCGATGACCGCTGGGCGGCAGGTCAACTGTTGCCCGCTTTTTCGTTAAGGATGGGGCAGGCCGGCGACCGGCGCTTTCAAAGTGACGGTCGCCTGAAGTTCTGCACGTTGTTCGATCTTCGTGCCTATGCCATCCCAAACCCTTGTTTCTTGAGTTCGTCGAGCAGGTGCGGACGCGCCGGCCGCGAGACGCGCCGGGCGGAGTGTTCCAGCCAGCCGTGGGCTTCTGTTCCGCCATCCTTGCCGCGCGCCGCCTTGTAGATGCCGGTCTCGATCATGGCCTGGTCGTAAGCGGCCAGCGCAGCGTCCTGGTCGGGGTTGTACCGCTCCCAGTGCAGCACGGCTTCGAGCGGCAGGCGCGGACGGGTGCGCGGCGTCTGTTCCGGCCAGCCGACCGTCATGCCGGTGATGGGGAAGACGCGCCGGGGCAGTTCGAGCAGGGCGATGACGGCTTGCGGGTCATTGCGTATCGCGCCGATATAGCAGATGCCCAGTCCCAGCGACTCGGCGGCCAGGGCGGCATTCTGGGCCGCGATGGCCGCATCCACTGCGGCGACCAGGAAGTTTTCGACGGTCTCGGTATTCTGCGTGTAACCGCGCAGCGTGCAGACGCGGTCGAGCCGCGCCCGGTCAGCGCACCAGGCCAGGAAAAGCGGCGCTTCGCGGACGTGGCGCTGGCCCCCGCACAGTTCGGCCAGTTTCTCCCGTTTGGAAGGTTCGGTCACCGCGACGACCGAGTAGGTTTGCAAATTCGACGAGGTGGAGGCGCGTTGTCCGGCGGCGACGATGGTCTCGATAACGGGGGCGGGCACCGGGTCCGGTTTGTAGCGCCGGGCGGAGCCGTGCGCATGGATCAATTCAATCGTGGGGGTGGTCATGGCTTTCTCCAGGGGACGATATTTGGGGTAAACGTGGTTTGATCTTTTTACCGCTGATCTCCGCAAATTTTTAAGTGCTTTGGGGTTTTTTTCGCGAAGATCAGCGTAAGTTCGCGGCTTGTTTGACCCTCGCGCATTAAAAGCGCCGTGAGGCCCGATATTGTCCACAGTGTATCTTATTGAATTGGGATTGACAAGGCAGGCCCTTTCTTGTATAATCGCTGTAAATAACTTTGCAACACAAAGTATATCTATTTCGCAAAGCGAAGGGAGCTTGTGATGTCTGGCGCTGTTGATCTAAAAGAACTTGAACGGAAAGCCTGGAAGTCGTATTTCAATGACGGGCTGTGGGACATTTACCTGGGGCTGATCCTGTTCTCGATGGGCATGAGCCGCTGGCTGTACGAGACGAGTTTGTCCGATAACTGGCAGACCGGGATTTACGTTGGGCTGTTGGGGGTTGCGACGCTCCTGTTTTGGGCCGGAAAGCGCTTTGTCACCGTGCCGCGCATGGGGCGGGTGAAGTTTGGCGCTGGGCGAAAGACACGGCAGAAAAAAGTGAGACTGATCCTGTTTGTATCGGTCATCTTTGTTGTGTTTGTGCTTTTGGTCGCGTTGGCCGCCAAGGGGGGCGGTTTTGGCGACGGGCTGCCGTGGAAGTCCATTCTTCCCGGCGTCTATGCGCTTAACATGCTGGTGGTCTTTGGGGCGGGGGCATATTTCCTGGAATTCGAACGACTGTATTTCATCGGGGTGATGTTTGCCTTGCCCGTTCCCCTGGATGCAATGTTGACCGAATTTGCAGGGATCGATCTGGGCGCTTCCGTCTTCATCGTTCCGGCAGCGTTGGTGGTGGCCGTCGGGAGCTGGCACCTGGCGCGCTTCATGCGAGCGTATCCGGTTGTGAGCATCCCTGGGCAGGAGGCCGGGAATGGCCGCGTCTGAAAGGGACGGGGTGAAAGCCATCAACGGGATCGACCGCCTGATCCACGAACCGGCGCGGCTGATGATCCTGTCGCTGCTCTATGTGCTGGAAAGCGCGGATTTCATCTTCCTGATGAACCAGACCGGAATGACGTGGGGCAACCTTTCGGCGCACATGAGCAAGCTGGAAAAAGCCGGTTATGTCGATGTGGAAAAAACGTTCCAGGGCAAGCGGCCGCACACGATGCTGCGGTTGACTCCGACAGGGCGGGAGGCTTTCCGGGCCTATCGTCAGCAAATGCAGCGGCTGCTGGATGACCTGCCGGAGTAAGCGGATGGCCGGGAACCGTCGGCCATCTTTGTCCCCAGGGATCGGGGATAAAACGAGTCGCGGCGATTGCATGACCCGCCCTGCGACCCCGAAGTCTTGTTTGGCTTTCATTCCCAAGTAGTGACGGGCGACAGATATCTGTCGCCCGTTGGTGTTGTGCCTGACTTGTGCTGCTATGGCCGGGAAACGACCAGGTTGTCGAAGGCAATGTCCACGTTGGGGACATCGAATGTACCGGCGATCAGACCAATATCTCCGCCGGGCAGTGAAGAATCGACGACGCTGGCAACCTGTCGGCCGTTGACGAACAGGACCAGACGGTCTCCGATACAGTCTGCGCGGATGCTGTTGGTCGCCGCGCCCTGGTTGATCGCGTCGGACGGCTGCATCTTCTCGCTGGAGAGATACTGGGTGCTGCCGTCTTTTTTCATGCCGATGACGGCAAAGCCATCACTGCTGATCAGGAGAAAATAGAAATTGTCGTAGGCGTCGGATGCGGTGTGTCGGCAGATGACGCCGAAATCGTTGTCGTCCGGGCCGCCGGCTTTCGTGGCGTCTACTTCTATGCGGACATCGTCCGGAACGTCCCAGTCAGGGTAAGCCCACAGATCCAGGCTGGGCTGCTCGACGAGAATGTGGTAGGCGTCGTCTTGGTAAAAGGCCTGCCCGCCGTCCGTGATCTCTTCCGGCCAGCCGCTGTTCGGGTCTGAGAAGTTTTCATGGAAGAGCACTTTGTCGGCTGGGGGGCGATTGCCATTTTGGGCCGGCGCATCCGGCGCTTGCGATTCGGATGGTGAGGCAGTTGCTGTGAACAGACTGCATGCCAGGCTGGCAAATAGCAAGATAACGATGATTGCAAAGACGGGTTTTTTCATGAAGATTCTCCTTTACCTTGGGTTGTAAATTTGTCTTAGTATACCCAGAAAAAACGAAAAAGTGAGCTTGGCAAACGTTTCGTGACTGCCCCCATCGTCCTATTTTTGGGACAGGAGATGCGCCCGGATGCGGACGAGTAAATTTGGGAGTATACGCTCATAAGTCGGGTCGTCGGCGGAAACATCCAGGGAGAGGATACGCTCCGGCGAGACGGAGGCCAGCCACTCGTCCAGGAATGATTCGAGCAGGGACAGGTCTTCGGGCGTGGCGACGTTGATGCGCTCCCGCGAGGCCAGGCGGCGGCGGATGATCTCCTGCGGCGCGGTCAGGCGGATGATGAGTTCGGGCGGCGGGAGCGCGGCGCGCAGCGTTCCGTACAGTCTGCGGCACAGGTCGAATTCCTCGTCGTCCAGATAGCCGCGCGCGTGGAAGAGACGCGTGAATCCGTGGAAGTCCACGTCCAGGCCGCCGTCGATCAGCGCGATCTGCGGCGCGCGGCGCAGCGCCATCTCCTGCTCGGCGCGCAGCAGGAGGTAGTCCACCTGGTTGTGGAGCGCGTAGCGCGGATCGCGGGCAAAACGTGCCTGAAAAGGGCGCTCGTTGTGCTCTTCCAGCCCGGTGGCAAAATTGCCTGCTGCGGCCAGCGCTTGTGCGAGCGCTGTCTTGCCGACGCCCGTACTGCCAACGATTGTGATCAGTTGAGCCATGCTGTTATTATACCCACCGTCTCCGGCCATCCCCTCTATTCCCCATTCCTTCTATTCTCTAATCTCCAATCATCACGTATAATTCGGGCACTTACTTCACCTCTGGAGCCATAATGACTGAAAAACTCGGCGGTGCGGAAATCCGCCAAACCTTTATTGATTTTTTCGTTGAGAAAGCCGGACACACTTTTGTTCCCTCCTCGTCGCTCGTTCCGGGCGGCGATGCGACCTTGCTCTTCACCAACGCGGGCATGGTGCAGTTCAAGGACGTTTTCCTCGGCACCGATAAACGCCCCTATACGCGTGCGGTCAACTCGCAGAAATGCATGCGCGTGGCCGGAAAACACAATGATCTCGAGGACGTGGGCCGCGACGACACGCACCACACGTTCTTCGAGATGCTCGGCAACTGGTCTTTCGGCGATTACTACAAAAAGGAAGCCATCGCGTGGGCCTGGCAGTTGCTGACCGAAGTCTGGGGGCTGCCGAAGGAACATCTCTGGGCGACCTGCTTCAAGGATGAGAAGGGCGAGATCCCCTCCGACGATGAAGCCGCGGAGTACTGGCGTCAGCAGCCGGGCATGGACGCCGGGCGCGTTCTCTATTTTGGGCGCAAGGACAATTTTTGGGAGATGGCCGAGACCGGCCCCTGTGGCCCGTGTTCGGAAATCCATTTTGACCGCGGGGCGGAATATTGTGACAAGCGGGACGAGCCGGGACACGTCTGCCGGGTCAATGGGGATTGCGCCCGCTATCTGGAATTGTGGAATCTGGTCTTTATCCAGTACAACCGCACCAGCGCCACGCACCTGGACCCGCTGCCTGCCACCCACGTGGACACGGGGATGGGCTTCGAGCGTATCGTCTCCGTTTTGCAGGACGTCGACTCGAACTACAAGATCGACCTGTTCGCCTCCTCGCTGGAGGCGCTGCGCGGGTTGACCGGCGACGATGAAGCGCAGATGTACGCCAATTTTACGCCCTACCGCGTGATCGTCGATCATGTGCGCGCCTCCTCCTTCCTGATCGCGGACGGGGTGGTGCCGGGCAATATCGGACGAAATTATATCTGCCGCATGATCATCCGCCGGGCGGCCCGTTTTGGCGGCAAACTTGGCTTGGATGAACCTTTCCTGGCGCGGGTGGCCGAAGCGGTCATCGAGACTTACGGTGATTTTTATCCCGAACTGGTCAAAAACCGCGCCGCTATTCTCGACAGCCTGACGCGCGAGGAGATCCGTTTTGCGCGCACCGTCGAGAGCGGCACCGCGCATCTGGACAGTATGTTGGCGGAATTGCGCTCACAGGGCGCGCAGGTGTTGGCCGGAGAGAAAGCCTTCGACCTCTACGCCACCTACGGGCTGCCCTTTGAGATCACCCGTGACATCGCCAAAGAACGAAATCTCGACGTGGACGAAGAAGGTTTCCGCGCCGCGATGGACGAACACCGTCTCGCGTCGGGCGGCGGCAAGGCGATGGGGGCGCTGGGCGGCGAAGACGCCGAGATGTACGCCAATCTGGTCGCCGCGCTGCAGGAAAAAGGCAAACTCGGCGCAGAGGGCGTGCGCTACGATCCCTATACCAAGCTGGAAGTCGAAGGCGAGATTTTGGCCCTCGTCGTGGACGGGACGCCCGTCGAAGCGGCGAACGCTGGGGATTTGGTCGAAGTGGTGCTGCCCGAGACCGGATTCTATGTCGAATCCGGCGGGCAGGTTGGGGACACGGGCGTTATCGCTTCTGTCCCCTCGCCCTCGGGGAAAGGGGACAGGGGGGAGGGCTGGCAGATCAACGTCATCTCGATGAGAAAGCCTGCGCCGGGATTGGTCGTCCACGTGGGCGAGGTCGAGCGCGGCAGTCCCAAGGTCGGCGATACGGCGGTGGCGGCGGTGGACAGGGCGCGCCGCAAGGACATCATGCGCAATCACACCGCCACGCATCTGCTCCACGCGGCGCTGCACCATGTCCTGGGCGACCATGCGCGGCAGGCCGGATCGCTGGTCGCGCCGGATCGCCTGCGTTTCGACTTTACCCATCCCGAAGCCCTGACGGCGGAGGAGATCGAAAAAATTGAGCGTTATGTCAACGAGCGCGTGCTGGAAGATCACGTTTTGAAGATCGAGCAGAAGTCGCTGCAGGAGGCGCTGGACAGCGGCGCGACCGCGCTCTTTGGCGAAAAATACGGCGATGTGGTGCGTAATATCATGATGGGCGGCGAGGAGGTTTTCTCGAATGAGCTGTGCGGCGGGACGCACTGCGGGAGCAGCGGCGAGGTGGGGACGTTCATCATCACCAGCGAAGGCAGCGCGGCGGCGGGCATCCGCCGCATCGAGGCGGTGACGGGGCGCGCGGCGTATGACTTGATCCAGCGGCGTTTCCGCGTTCTCAATCAGGCCGCGGCGATGATGGCGACCACGCCCGAACTGCTGCTCGAAAAGGCGCAGTCCGCGCTGAACGAGATCAAGGAGATGCGTCATACGATTGCCCATTTGCGCCAAAACCTGGCAGCGGCGGATTTCACCCGCGTACTGGACGAGACGTCGCAAGTCGGCGAGGTCAAGGTGTTGACCGCTGTTTTGAAGGAAGCCGACGTGGACACGCTCCGTCAGATGGCGGACAAGTTCCGCGCGCGCAACCCGAAGAACGCGGTCGCCGTGCTGGCCTGCGTCGTGGACGAGCGTCCCATGCTGATCGCCGCCGTGACTGAAGACCTTGTCGAGCGCGGCATCAAGGCTGGGGACTTGGTCAAATTCGTTGCCGCGCCTTTGGGCGGCGGCGGCGGCGGGCGTCCCACCCTGGCGCAGGCCGGCGGCAAGGACGCCGCCAAGCTGGATGATGCGCTGGCAGGCGTGGTCGGCTGGGTGGAGGAACATTTGTCGTAGACAGTAAAGGTCTGGCAGTGTGATGCTGCCAGACCTTTTTGCTAGAGAAGTGGCGGTAATGATGATCAACAACGAAAACTTTCTAAATCGCATGGAAAGAGTGAGAGAGATTCGGGGGTTGGGTGGCTTAAAATCAAAGACATGAAATTTGGCGATTTAACCTTCGAAGAAATCAAAAGACGGCTTTTACATCAAGGTGGCCGGACCGAACATCGGGATCGATTGCTGGGTCTGGCTCCAGCTTGTGGATGTAAACGGGGAAGTGGATGTGTTGCTGGTGGAACCGTATCCGCCCGCGCCAAAGCCAACCGTGGCAACATCCCGGGCCACGGCCACCCCGGCGGGCCGTCCGTAAGCGAGGCAGTACTGGAAGTGGGCGGCAAATTGCGGGCGGCTCAGTTATAATTCCCCCAGCATGAAAACCCAAATCATCCAGCTTGAACCGCACGACGACTATATCTCCATTCGCGACAAAATGAACTGGAGCAAGACGCCGCGCATCCTGCTCGTCTGGCCGCGGCGCCGACGGGTGAAGCTGCACGCGCTGGACCTGAAGTTGCTCCAGCGTCATGCCGCCGCGCTCGGCGCGCAGTTGGGATTGGTGACCAGGGCCCGGCAAATTCGCCGCGTCGCCGGTGAGCTGGGCATCCCGGTTTTCGGGACGAATCTGGCCGCGCAGCGCGAAGCCTGGCCGCCGCGCCAGCCGTCCCTGAACCCGACGCGGCGCGGGCCGCGGTTCGATCTGCGATCGGCGCGGGAGCAGTTGCGCCCTCCCGTCGCGGATTGGCGTCAGCATCCGGCCACGCGGCTGTTTTTTTTCGCGCTGGGCGTCCTGGCCGTCCTGCTGGTCGCGGCTGCGTTCCTCCCGCGTTCCAGCATCCGCCTGACACCCGTCACGCGCACCCAGTCGGTGACGATCCCGGTGCGCGCCGACCCGGATGTGCAGGACGTGTTCCTTTCGGGCAGCGTGCCTGCCCGGCAGATGACGCTGGTCATCGAGGACAGCCGGACGGTCGCGGCGATCGGAGAGATGGCTGTGCCGGATCGCGTGGCGCGTGGCACGGCGCAGTTTCGCAACCTGACCGATTCGCCCGTCAGCATTCCGGCGGGGACGATCATTCGCACGTCAGATGAGCCGCCGGTGCGTTTTGTGACGATGCAAGATGGGGAGGTGGCTCCCGGTGTTGGCGAAACGGTGGAGCTGCCGATCCAGGCCCTCGTTTTGGGCGAGCTGGGCAACCTGGAAGCGGATGCTTTGCAGGCCATCGAGGGCAGTCTGGGTTTGTCGCTGGCTGTGACCAACCCCGAACCGACCGGCGGCGGCGAGTATCAGACCGTGCGCGCGCCGACCGCTGATGACCGTGAGCGGGCGCGTGAGCTGCTGCTGGCTATGCTGGAGCGGCGCGCCGAGGAAGATTTGACCGCCGCGCTCGATCCCGATGATTTGCTCTTCTCTGAGACCATCACCCTTGCGGAGATTCTCGATGAAAGGTACGATCCGCCCGAAGGTCAGTCCGGCGACCGGTTGACCGTGACCATCCGCGCCGAGTTCAGCGCGGAGTACGCCGCGGCGGCGGACTTGCGGGAACTGGCGCGGGCCGCCCTGGCCGCCTCCCTGCCGGAGGGCTTTGTGCCGGCGCCCGATTCGCTGACGTTCGAGCCTGTGGGCGCTCTCGTCACCACGTCCGCCGGGACGACGCGCTGGCAAATGCGCGTCGAGCAGGTGTTGCGGCCTGCGGTGGGCGAGACGCAGATCATCTACCTGGCGCAGGGGCGCACGCCCGACTCGGCCCGCCGCCGCCTGGAATCCGCCCTGTCGCTGGCTGCGCCCCCGCAGATCAGCGTCAGCCCTTCCTGGTGGCCCTGGCTGCCGGTGGCGCCTTTTCGGTTCGATGTGGCTATTGAGTGATGACAACAGTTGTTTTGTGGTGAGAAAAAATGCGAATCCTTGCCGTTGACCCCGGACAAAAACGAATCGGCCTCGCCATCAGCGACGAGACCGGCACCATCGCCAACCCGCTGACCATCATCCAGCACGTCAAGCGCGAGATCGACGCCGCACACGTGGCAGCGATAGCCGCCGAAAATGGCGCTGGACTGATCGTCATCGGACAGGCGCTCGATGCGGATGGCAGACCCAATTTTGAAGGCCGCCGCTCGGCGCGTTTTGCGAAAACCTTGCGCGCACAGACCGATCTGCGCGTCGTGCTGTGGGATGAATCTTACAGCACCCAATATGCCCGCCAGGCGCGCATCCAGATGGGCGTCTCGCGCAAGAAGCGCGCCGGACATCTGGACGACCTGGCCGCGACGGTCATCCTCCAGTCCTACCTCGATGCACATTCCAGCTGACCAGCGAATGCGCTGACCCAGCGGTCCAATTACCCCATGCGCCGTCTCATCGTCCCTCTCATTTTCATCCTGCTCATTCTGGGTGTTTATCTGCTCATCCCGCAAATCGCCGCGCGCGTCTACGGCCCGGCCTCGCCCGCGCTGACCAGCGGACAGCGTTTTCAGTATGCGGTCAGGCTGCTTTGGTACGACGGCATATTGTCTTCCCCGACGGACATCTATGGCGCGGAGCAATCCTTTCACGTGGATGCGGGCGAGCCGGTGGCCTCGATCGCGAACCGTTTGCAGGAGGCCGGTCTGATCGGCGACGCCAACGCGCTGCGCATTTACCTGGTCTACAGCGGGCTGGACAAGACCATCCAGGCTGGCGATTACACGCTCAGCCCGTCTCTCTCGGCGATGGATATTGCGGACGCGTTGCAGGACGCCACGCCCGCGCAGATCACATTCACCGTTTTTCCGGGCTGGCGGATGGAGGAGATCGCCGCCTCGCTCCCGACCTCGGGCCTGTCCATCACGCCGGACGCATTTCTCGCCGCCGCGCAGACTCCGCCCGCAGGCCTCGACTTCCTGGTCGGCGCGGCCACGAGCGAGGGCTTCCTCTTCCCGGATTCATATACCCTGCCGCGCGCCATGACTGCCAGCCAACTGGTTACCGAACTGGCGCGCAACTTTGCCCTGCATCTTTCGCCGGATATGCGCGAGGGTTTTGCCCGTCATGGACTGACCGTCTATCAGGCGGTCACGCTGGCTTCCATCGTCCAGCGTGAAGCCGTCGTGCCGGACGAGCAGCCGCTGATCGCCTCGGTCTTTCTCAATCGCCTGGAAGCGGGCATGAAGCTGGAGTCCGACCCGACCGTCCAGTATGCGCTGGGCTATGACGAGACGGGGGAAACCTGGTGGAAGAACCCGCTTACGCTGGACGATTTATCGTTCGATTCCCCCTATAACACCTATCTCTACCCCGGCCTGCCGCCCGCGCCGATCGGCAATCCCTCGCTGGGCGCGCTGCAGGCCGTCGCCTTCCCTGCCCAGACGCCCTATTATTATTTCCGCGCCCGCTGCGACGGCTCCGGCCAGCATGCCTTCGCCGAAACCTTCGCTGGGCATCTGGCTAACGCCTGCCCCTGATGCCAACTTTTAAATCCGGGGGAGATTTCTTCTACCAGCCGCGCGCTTTGGCTTCGTCCTTCAATTGGATGAAGGCCGCTTTGTCCGTGCCGTCGTAGGCGCGCAGGCCGAGCGTACCCAGGTAGGCCGCGAAGCCGCGGTTGGAAAAGCCGTAATAGCTTTCCAGCTCATTGACAGATGCCGGCGGGATGTCGTTCAGCCAGGTGAAGCTGATGACGATGATCTGGTCGGCATGCGCGTCCCAGGCGCGGAACACCTCGTGGACGAACTGCGCCTGTTTCTCCTCCGAACTGTCGCAGTCCGGGCTGGACGGGTAGCCAGCCTCCAGCAGGTAGATGGGTTTACCCGGATAGGCGGCGGCCAGCGCGGCGAAATCGTCCGTGACGACGGATGGGTCGCGCACGGTGAAATCCGCGTTGAGGGGATAGTAGGTCGCCAGGACGGCATCGCTGTGGGCGTTGATGGCCTGGAAATAGGCCGCGCTTTCGCCGGTGATGCCGTCAAACATGCCTTTTGTCCCCACGACCAAGCCGGGGCGCAGCTCGCGGGCGTGTGCGGACGCGGCCTCGAAAAAAGCCTGGTATTGCGCCCACTTGTCCGCGTCCGTGCCGAGATAGGCGTCGATCTCGTTGCCGATGGAGAGCGAGACCAGTTCCAGATCGGGGATTTGGGCGAAGACGTAATCCAGCAATTTGTTGAAGCGTGCGATCACCTCGGGGTCGTCGAACGGACGATCGCGCAAGTCGGCGGGGGTGCGCAGTTGGTTGGTGTCTATCGGATTGAGCACCAGGTCGATTGCGGTCCGGCGGGCCGGGTAATACGCGTTGGCGATTTCGAGGAAATTTGGATTTGGCTGATATTCGCCCGGCGCGGTCTCGATGTCGTCCCAGAAGACGCTCAGCCCGACAGCCTGTGCGCCGGCGGAGAGCGCCGCGCGCAACGCCGCGTCGTAGTCGCCGTCGGCGGGGTCGGTCACGTCAATGGACAGGATGCGCCCGCCTTTCGGCACGACCTCGCCGACCGCTGCCGGCGCGTCGAGCGGGGCAGGGGTGACGGCGGCGGTCTGCTCGCCGCAGGCCAGCGCGGTCAACGCCAGGGTGAGCAGGATGAGCAGAACGCGTTTCATGGCGCCAGTCTTTGTGTGACGTAGATGTCGGCTTCGAGCATCCGGCTCATGTCCGGCGTGAAGTAATGGTGGACGAAATACATGGTTTGGCCGTCGGCGGACAGATTTGGCTCGCCGGCGAATTGGGAAATGACCTCCTCCGCCTGCCCCCAGGAGCCGTCCGGCTGGCGCAGGGCGCGGTAGACGGCCGGACCCGGTTTCCCGGCACGGCTGGCCGCGTCGAACCACAGTTCCGCGCCGTCGGCGGAGACAAAGGGCCGGTTCTCGTCACCGGACGTGTTGACGGTCGCGCCCAGGTTGACCGGCTCGCCCCACGTGTCGCCCGTCCGGGGCGATACCCACAGGTCGAATCCGCCCAGGCCGCCGGGCCGCTTGGAAGCGAAGTAGAGTTCTTGCCCGTCGGCGGTGATGTGCATCTCGCCGACTTGATAATCCTGGTCGATCTCCTCCCAGGCATGCCAGTCCGTCCAGGTGTCGTTCTGCCAAACGGCCTCGTACAGCGCCATGCCCCCCGAACTTTCCCGGATGGTGCAAAAGATCATCTGGCTGCCCAGCACGAAGGGACAGCCGTCCAGGTGAAGCTCTCCGGGCGGGGCCAGGGCGACGCGCTGCGGCTCGCCCCAGCCGTCCCCGCTGCGGCCTGCCATCCAGATGCCGGTCACGCCGTCGAGCAGTTGTTTTTCGGCGGGGATGTTCACGTCTGGCGTGAAGAAGAAGTAGAACGTCTCCCCATCGGGCGCGATGAAGGGACTATCCTCCCCGCCGGGGGTGTTGACCGGCCCTTCCAGCGGCGCGGGCGGACTCCACCCGGGGCCTGCTATCGGCGGCCAGGCGTCGTCGGCGGGCGTCGACTTGACCGCCCCGGCGGGAAGGGATGCGTGGCGGGAGGGCGACGGCGTCGGCGTGGGAGGGACGACGGTTCCCTGGCCGAGGCAGGCCAGCGAGGCCAGCAGAAGGCAGGCCAGAACGAACAGGGTGCGTTTCATGGATAATACTCCCGGGCCTGCTGTACCCAGACGTCCCACCCCGGTTTTGGTGTGCCGTCGGCGCGGCGCAGGCCGAAATAGCAGATGAAGGTGACGAAGGCGTCCATGGCCGCCGGGTCCGGTTCTGTCCCGGGCTCGAAGAAGGTCAGCGCATTGTCTTCGCAGGTCTCGCGCCGCGAATCGTGCAGGACGAACCAACTGACGAAGCGGATGCGTTCGCGCCGCTCGGCCAGGGCCGCGAAGACCTGGCGCACGTACTCGGCCTGGCCCTGTTCCGAGCCGTCCAGTTCCGGGGCGGTGCTCCAGCCGGTCTCGACGATGGCCACGGGCGTGCCGCCGGCCAGGTCGAGCATGCGGTCCATGTACTCGCCGATCAGGGCCGGGTCGCGTGTGAAGTGGAAGCCCTCGTTGTAGAGGTAGAGGGTGAAGGCGATGAAGTCGCCCCGGTTGAGCGTGCGGACGATATCCAGCGTGCCCGATGTCTCGGCGTCGTGATAGGCGAAGACGATGCCCACCGGCAGGCCGGGATCGACGGCGCGAACGGTCTGCCGGGCCTGATCGAAGGCCGCCGCGTACGCCTGGACTTCGTCCGGATGGGCGGCAAAGTAGTTGTTGACCTCGTTGCCGATGGAAAGGTAGTGGATGCGTCCGGCGTAGCGGCCGGCGAAGGCGGCCAGGAAGGCATCCAGACGTTCTACGAAACGCGGGTCGTCGAAGGGCAGTCCTGCCAGGTCGGAGGGGATGCGGCCGCGCACGGTGGTGTGGATGACGTTGACAACGACCGAGACCTGAAAACCTTCCAGGGACTGCGCCTCGAAGACGTAATCGGTGACCGTCCAGTCGTAGACCCGGGGCGATTTTTCGATGTCGCCCCACTGGAGGTAGTAGTGCGAGACCTGCACGCCGCTTTTGCGCGCCAAGGCCAAAGCCTGCTGGTAGGCGGTCGGGTCGAAGGAGTCGCTCTCGGTGGAGGCCGGCAGGATCACCATCCCCAACGCGCCGCTGGTCAACTGCGGCGGCCGGTCTGTCGTATTGCAAGATGCCGAGGCCGCGATTCTCTCCACGATGTCGTGATAACTTTCAAAATCCTTCTCCAGCGCGCCGAGGGTCACCTCGTAGGATTGGGCGTCGCAGTAGAGCAGCAACGTGCTCAGGCGCATGGTGTTGAGGGTGTTGGCGAGCGTGAATTCCAGGCGGGCTTTGCGCGGGGTGACGTCTTCACTGAGCAGGGTCGCCTTCTTGTTCCCCTCCGCCCACTTGCTGACGTTGTCGGCGACCAGACGCGGGATGTAAGGCCAGGTCTTGACCCACACGGTGGCCGCGCCGTCGCTGAGATTGTGGATGGCCTGTTCGTCTGAGGACTTGGTCTGGGGCCAGGCCGGTAGTTCGACGCTGAAATTCCCGACGCTGAACGGCGTCCACTGCGCGGCACCGTCGTCGGGAGACGGCGTCGGCGCGGGCGAACCGCAGGCCAGGACGGCCAGCAGCAAGGCCAGCAGGGCAGGGAGGGTGCGTTTCATGGCAGAAACAACCTCCCGCAGGGTCAAGCCCCGCGGGAGGTTTCCTCGTCAAGCGGCTTCTTCTTCGGGCTCGTCTTTTTTGCGGACGATGGCCGAAATCGCCGCGCCCAGCCCCGCCCACGCTGCCAGGGGGGTGAACACGAACCAGCCGACGTAGGGGGCCAGCCCGGCCAGGATCAGCAGTGCTCCGCCGCGCAGATGGGATGTGAAGGGCGTCTTGCTCCCGTCCATGCGCGCGCCGAGCAGGTTTGCCAGCGCCACCAGGCCGAGCAGGGTAAAGAGCGACAATGCCAGCACGATCACGCCGGCCAGGAATATGGATATCCCGGCTACCAGGCCGCTGGTTTCTTGCGCTATCCAGGTGAACAGGGCCGTCAGCACGGCGAAGAAGATGAAGTTGACCAGCCCAAGCAGGAGCGAGCGTCCCAGCGCGGCCTCCAGATTGAGACGGGTTTTCTCGACCGGAGCGGGGATCAGCAGGGTCAGCGCCGCGAAGAGCGCGATGACCGCGATGCTGCCGAGTACAACGAGCAGTAAGACAGCGAACATTTCCATTGTTATCTCCTTGTTAGTGATTTTCTCGTATGCTGTCCCAAACCGCCAGGGCAGGTTTGGGCGTGCCATCGGCCTCGATCAGGCCGAGCGATGCAAAATACGAAAGCGTTTCTATGTCGTCGTCGCCTGCGCCTTGCTCGCGCATCAGTGGGGCAAACGAGTCCATATTCAGATCGCTGTAGAGCAGGTAGATCCAGAAGGACAGCCGTTCGCCGATTTGCGAGTCGATGGCGTTCAGGTAGTCGACCTGGCCCTGATAGGAACCGTGCTGGATCTCCAGGTCGATGGATGAGCAGCCGCCCTCGGCCACGGCCAGCGGTTTGTCCGTGTGCGCCAGCAGCGGGGTGTAGTAGTCGGGCGGGATGTCGGCGGCGCTGTCGAAGAAGAAGCAGGGATAGGATGAGATGGCCCACACGTCCAGCTGCGGTTCGAAGAGCTCGATTTGCTCCCACTTGACGTCGTAGGCTGTGCCCTCGTTGAACACGCCCAGATTGTTCAGGTCGTCCCACTGGAAGGTGACGAAAATCTGTGTTTCCGGCGCGATGGCCTTGACGGCCGCGTAGGTCTCGCGGTACAGACTCAGGTAGTTCTCCACGTCGTCGGGGTGGGCGTCCATGTAGGTGTTGATCTCGGAAGACAGGCCGAGATAGCGGGGGTGGAACTCGTCCACCAGCCGCAGCGTGTAGTTCTTGAAGGCGCTGCGAATTTCCGGCGTGCCGAAATTCCCGTCGGCCAGTTCGGGCGGCAGGCCCATGAACTCGCGGCGGTTGAGCCCGTTGAGCGGGTCCACCACGATGATAAGTTCCAGGCCGTTGCCAGTTGCCAGCTCCACCATGCCGCGCATGTCTTTGATCTTTTTGGAATCCGCGTCCGGGCTTTCGATGAAGTCGCTCCAGGGGATCTCCTGTTGGAAGAGGGCCACGTCGGCGTGTTCGCTGATGGCTTTCATGTTCTTGAGCACGCTCTCGACGCTGACTTCGGGCGGGGTGGGGAAGAAGCCAAAGGCGGTCTGCCCCGAATCGAAGACCGAAACAGTCGGCGCGGCCGTTGTGGGCGCGGCGCTGTTCTCGCAGGCCAGCGCGGCCAGGAGCAGGATGGCGACGATCAGCAGCAGCGGGTGTTTTATCGGTGGGCGTTTCATCGGGTGCGCCTCTCCGTTTTTTGCGTGCGCAGCAGGCTGAGATTCCCGACCAGCCAGAGGATCCCGGCTGCGGCCAGCAGTATTAGCCAGGTGCGGGCATCGGGGTTGACGGGCATCGTGGGTAGCGAAGGGGTGGTGCGCAGCACCTGCGGCATTGTGGGCAGCGTCAACGTGAGCGCAGGCTTCCAGGTGAGCAGCGGCGTGAGGACGGCGATCATTTGCGGCAGGGACGGGATTTGCACCCGCGGCAGGGTGATCTGGCTGCTGATCGCCGCGAACTGCCGTCCCATCGCGCGCAGCATGGGCGCGCCCGCCGCGAGCAGGATGAGCGTCAGCAGGGATTGGACGAG
>JAADGN010000038.1 GCA_013152325.1 Chloroflexota bacterium | reverse complement strand
GGACAAAATAGGGGACATCCCCAAATGAAGAGCTTCGCTGCACGCCTGGCCTTTGTCCTGCTCTCAGCGGTCGCCCTGGTCTTCTTTTCCGAAAAGACTTACTGGTACGTCCAGGAGTATGACATGTGGGAATTGGGCTTCTTTGGGTTGTGGCTGTTGACCTTCTACAGCGCCATGGTCGTGCAAATTCAGATCACGTCGCTCAAACCACCCGTGCTCCTGGCTGTGATGCTCTTTTTGCTGCGGCGCAACCGCAAACAGGAAAAGGATAGTAGGGCCGGTTTTTTGGGCGGTTAATTAAACGGACACATCCCACTTGTCCGCGTCCAAATCAGGTTCCTTCCTGCCCAATGTAGAGAAGCCAATAAAAACACGGCCTGTCCCAAACAGGGAGGCAGGCCGTGTTTCTTTGTCAGCCGCGTTTGTTGACTAGGGCCGGTATGTCCTTGGCCAATGGTTCCGGCCGTGACAACTGATGTAGCAGCCGCCGCCACCACCCGTGATCGGATACCAGGCGCTCTGACTGTCGCGTCCACCCAAGGGGACCGCCGCGCTCACTTCGAAATTGATCAAGTGCTCCTGTTCGCTGCCATGAGAGTCATGACACACATAACAAGAGGCGCGTTCGCCATTCTGGGCAACGTGCAGCCGGTGCATGTTCCTGTTGCGATTCCGGAAATTGGTCAACAACACGTAAGTATCAGCATTGTCAGAAGCGTAGACGTCATAACGATGGCACTGGAAACAAACTTCGTCGCTGGAGACCCACGTAGCGCCATTGGTGTCCACGGTCGTGTAATTTGCAAGACCCAAGAGAATGTGCAGGCGCGGCGAGCCGTGCGGCCCGACGCCTTCCGTAGCCGCGTTGACGTTATTATGACAGCTCGAGCAGTAGATCAGGCTGGTCTGTGACATGCCCGAACCGGTCACAAAACTGTCCGCCGGAATATTCTGGTTGCGCCCTTGCGCCGTCACCGGATGGAAACTGGCGTTGTACGGGTTGAACTCTTGCGCCAGGTCGCGGCTGTCAGGGACCTGATCCGGGTCGGTGCTGGTCAGTTTGGCCAGACCGTTAGCCACGTAGGCAGTGGCATCCCAGCCATCCGGCTGGTAGCTTGGCAGCGTGGTGAAACTGGAATGGCACTTAAAGCAGACCTGATATTCGCGCTCCGCCTGAGGCATCCAGGTATAGGAGGTCGGCGCGCCCGATGTTGTCCAGGCGGGATCGACGCCAGGGGAAGCGTTCATCACACGCTGCAACATCGGCGCGCTCGCCGCCCCGCGCGTGGCCTCGTGCGGTTCGTGACAATCCTCGCATTCGATATGCCGGTTCGCGCCGCCAAAACTGGCGCCGGTCGTTTGCCCCAGGCGATGCACGCCATTGGTCCCGGAGATGGCGTGTTTGAAAATACTCGTCGCGGTGTTGGTGTTGCCGGTAAACGCAGGTTGAACGTCCGTGCCCGTGCCGCCTGTCGTATGACAGGTAAAGCAGACATTCTCCTCCGGCCACTGCTGGCGCAGGACAATGCCGGTCGCGGTATGCCCGCGGTGACAAGCCGCGCAACTGCTCGTGGTGGCGTTGTAGTCCACATGCGGATCAGAAGCGATGGGGACGTTCGTGGGAGCAGGTACGGGGGCGGTCGGCGTCGGCAAAGGAGGAAACAAAGGCGTTGGCGTCGGAGTCACATCTGCCACGGCCAGTTGGACTTCATCGATGTAGAAAGTGACCGTATCCGTACCGCTCCAGCGGCGAACGCCGCGGAAACGGAACTGCGCTGCGTTGACCTCTCCCGGCGTCGTGAAGTAGGAGGAGAGGTCGTAGGCTACTGTGGTCAGGGTCGTCGGCGGACTGGTACTGGATGTGGACCCAAAGCTGTACCAAGTAACGCCGTTGTCATTAGAGATCTCCAAATCTATTTGGTCATTCACCCATCCGGTCGCATAATAACGGACATACAATGTGGCTGCAACCACAGTGCTCAAATTGGTATTCTGGAAATCGGTAAACGTCCAATCGCCTCTATCAGGACCATAGTTTCCGGTGGCGCTGGCCAGCGTATCATTGAACGCCAGGTCAAGGCTGTTGGCAGGATTTTGAATCGTATAACTGCTCGACTGCGCCGTCCCCCACAACCCTTCAGAAGCCAAGACGTTCACCCCGCCGGCTGGCGCAGACCAAGGGGTAGGTGTCGCGCTGGGAGTTGGCGTGGGTGTAGGCCCGCCGGGCGTAGCGGTAGGCGATGGCGTAACATCTGTTGCCGGCGTCGCGGTTGGCGGCGGAGTCGGCGTCGGCAGCGCAGACGGGTCAAAGTTCAACGCATCGTAGACCTGCATCAATCCGTGGCCATACTCATCGTCCCGGCCTGCAGCGCCCAGGTCAAGGGCCGTATAATCCAGCGCGGCGCGGATCTCATCCGGTGTATCGAACTGCGGCATGCTGAGAAGCAGCGCAGCCGCTCCGGAGACATGGGCCGCAGCCATCGAAGTGCCGGAGTAGTACCCGTATCCGCCATTGAGCCCGGTGGTGAAGATATTTGCGCCGGGCGCGGCCAGGTCGACTGTGCCGTCGAACGTCGAAAACGAGGCCCGCTGATCGTCGTTATCCACCGCCGCGACCGAGATCACCTCGGGATAAGCAGCCGGGTAGTAAACAGCTTGCGTCCCGGAATTGCCCGCCGCGGCGACGATCGTCACGCCACGTTGCGCGGCATAATCCACCGCATCGCGCAAAATATCGCTGTCGGCGGTATTCCCCAAACTGAGATTGATGATCTGCGCGCCATTGTCCACCGCGTACACGATGGCGTCCGCGATCTGGCTGTAGGTGCCAAAACCGTTGCTGTCCAACGCTTTCAGGATCATCAACCGCGCGCCCCAGGCAACGCCTGCCATGCCCACGCCGTTGTTGGCCTCGGCGCCAATTGCGCCAGAGACATACGAACCGTGACCGTGGTCGTCCTGGACATTGTTGCTCTGGGACACAAAGTTCCACCCCTGCCAATCGTCCACCAGCCCGTTGCCGTCGTCGTCCAGGCCGTTATCGCGTTTGTCGTTCCCGTCCGCATCCTGCCCCACCTCGCCCGGATTCTGCCAGATTTTCGCCGCCAGGTCAGGGTGAGCCACGTCCACGCCCGTGTCAACGACAGCCACGACCACGTCCGACGCGCCGGTGGTCACATCCCAGGCTTGCGGAAGCTGCACGTTAAGCAAATAAGTTTGTTCCCCCCAATTAGGATCGCTCGGCGCAAGGAACGTCTGGGCAACGTAATTTGGTTCGACAGAAGCGACGACCGGATTCTGCTGCAACGCGGCCAGGACATCCCCCTCGCTGCCCGCCGGGACGTTGAGAACCACCGTGTCGAGGCCTTCCACCTCGCCCTTGACGCTGATCGCCACCCCCAGGGAATCGCCCAAACTCTGGAGCGCAGCCTCATCCAGTTGCCCACCATCCAGTTTGACCACGACCTCACCCACTGCGTAATCGCCCTGAATGCCATTTGTGCCCGCGCTCGTCCCGTTCCCATTATCCGCGGAGGCCATCGCGACCGCCTGGGTCGGCGCAGGCGCGGGCGCGACAACAGCCGCAGGGTTGATGTAGGCCGGGTCAAAGGCCTGCTGCCAACGTTCAAACAGGGATGCCGTCCGACCGGAAGGTACCGAAAGCTGTGAAGCAGGCACTTCAACATTGCTGATCTTGTTCACATATTCCACAGCCTGCTGGCAGCCTTCGGGGAAATTCGGCGCCACATGCGGCCAATCCAAAGGATATGATTGCTCCCTGGTAGCCTGAAGCGCAGCGCCCAAACAAGCCGAGCCAGCATTGTAATTGGCGAGCGTAAAGCGCCACAAATCCTCGCGGTACGTCACTTCGGAAGCCTTGCGATTGGTCACGTTATAGATAACCTGCCCGGTTTGTTCCGCATAAGCCACCAGCACATGGGCGAAAATCGGCACACTTTTTTGCGCCTGGCGCAGGTCCACACCCCACGGGCAAGTACGGCACTCCGCGCCGACCTGGCGCAATACGATCCCGCGCAAAATAGCCCGCTGCCCCGCGGGCATGAAGACGTAGCCCGACGCGCAGACATCGTCCCCCAGCATCTGCGTACAAAGCGATTTGAAGTAAGCCGTGTTCCAGGTCAACAGCGTATCAGCGCCAGCTTCGGTCATGTGGCCCAGGCCAAATTCGTCGGAAGAAGACAGGCTGTACTCGATGCCCGGCCACAACTGACTTTCCTGGACAAAAAGATTCTTCAGCAGACGCGGGGGAACCTGAGTCTGCTCCGCAGCCTGGATGATCGCCTCGTCAAACTGATTTTGCCACTCAACGACAGTTTCCTGCGCGCGCGCTTCACCACACCTGTTCGCCGCGCCGGAGAGCAGCAGCCCGCCCCCCGGACAATCATCCGCCGCAATCATGCCGTTTTTGATCATCCGCCCCGCCAGGTACAGCAGCGAGCGGCTGGTCGCCAGCATCTCCGGGTCGACGCTGTAAGAGAGCAACTCCATCGCGCCGACGGACGAAGCCGTGGAGACCCAACTCGGCCGCGTATAGACGGTTTCCCGCAAATTCGTCCTCTGCTGTATGCGGGTCGCCAGGTGCAAATACAGCCCTGTGCAAGATGCGGACGAACCTGCACAATACGGCGTCGCCTGCCACTGGTAGAGCAGCCCCGTCCCGCAGCCAAGCTCGATCTCGTCGGCGGTAGGCGGCCCTTCGTGGGCAACGCTCAACGAACAAGCGACCTGATTGTTCTCCCAACGCACCAGCCACCAGACGTAGACCGTCGCATCACCGTCGGATGAACGCGTCTTCACCGGCGCAGCCGAGGCCGCCGCCTGCCCGAATATGGAGGTAAGCACAACAAGCGCCACCAGCCAGAAACGGATGGGGCGCGACCAATTATTCGGCTTGGCGGCAAAGAAGAGCTTCAACATCAGCCTCCGCCGCCTCCATGCGGATCGTGGCAGGACTGGCAGGTCTCAACAGGATCGTAATCCGGGTGGTCCGCTGGCAAGTCCGGCGAAAGGGTTGGTCCGCTGGCAGGCAGGATCAACGTGGGTGTTGCAGTAAAAGATATCGCGGCCGTCGCAGTCGGGACAGCAGTCAACGCAGGCGCAGCATCTTCCAAGGCGTCAACGGATGTCGTCGCAGTGGACGAAGGTTCCGGTTGCGGCGTATCAAAAGACAACGGCTGTCGATCCAGGATGGAAACGAGCAACCACCCACCGATGATCAACAAGGCCAAGATAGCCGCCACCAGTACACTCACGATCCGCTTGAACGACTCCTGATTCATTTCTTGTGACAATCCTCGCACACAGTGCGGTTTTCATGCCGCAACAAAGCGCTGTCGTTGGTCGGGGCAACGCTGGCCGCCTCGCCGCTCATGGCGACATTCGTCCCATGGGCATAATGACAGGTAATGCAGAAGAGTTGATCGTCGGCGCTGGCCCCGTCGCCAGAGGGGTCTTCGAGCGGCAATGTCGTGGTCAGCGCGCCGATGGTCACGTTCTGCTTGTGCCGGTAACGGGTAACCAGTCCTTTCCCGTCTTCAGCATTGAAAGGCTGCACAGAAACATCCTGCTGGTACGTAAAGTGGCAGCCCGTACACCAATCGCCCAGCCCCAGGCGGTAGTTCGGCGTGGTGTAATCCGGGACGTAGCCGGCCTGGTCGGGATTCTGCCCACCGGTTTCGTTGGAAGTCACCAGCACATAGCCTGGCGGATCTTCCTGTTGGGCCGAGGGCGGATGCATACGCTGCTGGAGCACGCGGTAGTTGCGTCCACCGTGCGGTTCGTGGCAACTGGTGCATGTCAGCGGCATGGTGACGTTCTGCCCGCGGCCCGGGTAGGTCGGCCAGGCATTCGGGCTGATGCCCCAGAGCGGCGCGCCCGGCCACACCAAGCCGGAATCGGGGTTGTGGCAGCCCGAGCAGTCGTAAGTGCTGGACCAGGTCGTACCGCTGCCCCAGGCATTTTGCCATGAGCCATCCGTGCTGTGGGCAGAGGTGGACGGCGCTCCCTGGAAATTCAAAAAACCGCCTGCCAGCAGGTCACTGCCTGTGGAGGTATAGACGCCATCGTCCACGTTGGTGTTGGCGCCAGTGGCCGAACTGCCGTGGCAGGTCAGACACAGGGCAGGCACATCGGTCAACAGCAGGTTTCCAGCGCCTGCCGAGTGGGCGCGGTGACAACCCGCACAGGCATCTGTCGTGGCGCTGTAATTTCCATGCGGGCCGCCATTGGCATTGGCTATTGAGACAACAGACAATGAAAACGCAATCACCAAAACAAATGCGGTCACAAACGAAAATCGCAGTACGGCTTTCATCAAGAGCCATCCCCTTTCAGACCACCTTTTACGCGGAATTCAGACAGCACCTGCAGCAGATGCTCCGCTTCTTCGCGCGGCGCGCTCCCCACTCCGCCCAACGCATCCAGGTGGTCATGCAAGCGCCCTGCAGAAGCCTGCAAATCTGCGATACGTGCGTTAAGCCCGGCAAGCATCTCATCCGCCGCGGTTTCCACCTCCCTCAGTTCGTCGCTTTTTCGAAAGTGGATCACTTGATCCAGGTTTCCCTGCCCAACCTCTTTCATCACGCGGCACAAACGATAGAGCGGGCCAGCGATCCGATGCGTGAAAAACAGGGACAGGATCGCGCCCAACACCAGTCCAACCAAATTGATGGCGATGAGCACCGGCAACAGGATATCCCGCAAATTTTTGATCTGGAGATGCGCCTGATAGTAGGTGGTAGTTAAATCACGATTGGCAATTACGTAGAAAATGGCTCCAGAAACGAGCAGCAGAATGAGAAAAATAAGTTCGATCCCAAGCAGCAGGCGCGGCTGAGAACTCTCAGGGAGAAAATAACGCTTGCGTACATATTTTTGCTGGCTCATATTCGCCTCACTGATTCAGAAGATCCTGATGACACAAAAGACACAGTTCGCCATTGCCTGGCAGGGCCAACAGGTATTCATACGGTGCGGTGTGGCTGAGATGGCAGGTGCTGGTGCAGGTCATCATCTGACCGGTATTGGGATCTGTCACACCTTCACCAACCGGATGGGTGCTGCCCAGGGCATCCTGTGGGTGGCAAATGTAGCACAAGTCAATGTCGCTCTGCAGATACTCACGCTGGGTTTCCTCGGCATGGAACTGGTCGTGACAATCCAGGCAACGTCCGTCCACATAGGGTTGGTGCTTGTAGCGCTGTTCATGTTCCGTCAGGTCGCTGTGACATCCGTCCGCAAAACAAGGGGACGGAGCCAAAGTCGGTGTATTGTTTGTGTTCAATATTGGGACAGCCCCGGCGACAGGCGTGCAGGCTGCAAAAAGGACAGTGAAACACGCGATCAAAATCAAGGCCGCCAGGGCCGTCCACCTATTTGGCATGGCAAAGTTCACATACGCCGCGGTTGTCTACCCGCAGCAAGGAGCTGCGCTCATTTCCACTCGGGGTGGTTCCATCCGGCCAATCCACATTCTGGGCATAGCCGCCCACTGTGGCCGAAGTCCCGTGTGAAACGTGGCAATTCGCACAGCCAATCGAAAAACCAGTCGTCGTGTGGCGATAGGCGTAAATAGGGTCACCCGAATCGGTGTGCCCACTTCCAGTTGGCGCTGCATGGCGCGTATGGCACTGAGCGCACCAGTTGGATAATTGTGCTCCGCGGCTGCCGTAGTTCTCGCCGAAATACTGATTGTCAGCATTGGAGACCGAATACGTCTTGGTAGACTCATCCGTGACATCAACGCCGCTGCCAGCACCGGAATCGACCGGTATGGCGCGCAGCAATCGGTAAGTTGGGCCGCCCGTTGTACTGGCATTGCCATGCGGGTCGTGACAGGAAACGCACGTCAGAGCGACGTTCGCCTGCCCTGCCCCGGAACCGATAGCGCCATTGCCCCACATCGTCCCGGGGGTAGCGTCATACGCATGCGACGACGTGACCGGGGCGCTGGCTACTACCAGGTCCCAATCAGTATCCATCAGAGCATTGGTGAACCCGCCGCCCTTCAGGCCGCGGTTGGCGGTCCCTTCAACGGGACTTTCCACCGTGCCGTCCCGTTCCAGATACAGCCCGTCCGTCACGTTGGTGTCGGCGCCTGTCCCTGCGCTGCCATGACAAGTGAAGCACAAATTGGGAACCGGGCTGACCAACAAATTGGCCGCAGCAGCAGTGTGGGCGCGATGACAACCAGCACAGGCATCTGTCGTGGCTGTGTAACCGCCGTGCGGGCCGTTATCGGCCAGCACCGGGGCAGCCGCCAAGGCTGCCACGATCAAGACGGCGATCAACACCGGGATAAATAATCTCATGCCACTATCTCCTCTCTAGGCCTGTGCGAGGTCAACTCCAGAAACGGGGGAGAATCCCCCCGACAGTGGGGAAAGGAAGAGGCAGATCTGTTGAAACCAAAACCCCTCCCCTACCCCGCTGTCATTATTTCTGGTGGCAAGCCTCGCAGACGCCGCGATTGTCGAGCCGCAGCAAAGCATTGTCGGTCGTGCTGGTGCCGCCAGCCAGACCGCCATTGTCGGCCTCGCCGCTCATCGCGGCAGCCGAACCATGTGACAGATGGCAGGTTGAGCACACTACAGCATCGCTGGTACCACTATCCGCCAACGGCAGGTTGTACGTACCCGTTGTTTCGGGGTTGTTGTTGCCGTTGTAGACGTAGGACATATCTACACGGTGAGCGTAAGACGTAATATCTCCACCGTAGTCAGTGTTCCCGCCCGAGTCATCGGAGTTGTCGGTCCCGCTGTCGGCCCGCGTAACGTGGTAAGCACCATGGCAATTAGCGCAGAAAGCGCTCATCTTGGTATTGCCCCAGGCCTCGGCTGTGTAATCTTTGCCAGCAGAATCATAATCGTCCGCCGCCAGTGTCGGCCCCCAGCGAAGCAAGCGGTAACCATCAGTGCCGTGCGGGTCGTGACAAGAACCGCAAGTCAGGTTGTCGGCAAGAGCGGCGGTAACGCCACGCGCGACGCCATTGCCCCAGGCAGCCGCAGTCGTACCTTGAGAATCATGTTTGGCTATGACAGCTTCAAAGGTCGTGTCGACCGGGTCATAGGCATAGGCAAAACCGCCGCCATTCAGAGCAGCCCCCACCGTACCATCAGTTCCGGTCGTGGTCTTGTTGGTGTACGTGCCAGCATCGTTGTATTGTGCATACACGCCATCTTCAACGTTGGTCTGTGCGCCTGCAGCGGTCGAACCATGGCAGGTCATACACAGGGCATAGGTGCTTGTTTCCACCAACAGGTTCGGGCCAGAGGCCGTGTGGGCGCGGTGACATCCGGCGCAGGCATCGGTTGTGGCTGTGTAGCCGCCGTGCGGGCCGCCGTTGGCTAGCGCCAGGGAAGCAGTGACAAGCAGGGCCATGGCGATAACTGTCACCCATAGAAGTTTTTTCATTGCATTGTCCTCCGTTCAGTTTTTTCTTCTTGCATATAGTATTGAGACCTGTTTTCCTTTTTCCAGTGAACCACCTCCTTTCAGAGATAATAGACGTCAGGGGTTAGGCATTAAACATCAGTCTTTTAATAAGACCAAACCTGGATGCGATTATTCTCGCGGTCGGCAACATATAGCCGTCCAGTTTTGTCTACAGCTATGGCATTCGGGTAATTGAATTGACCATCGTCAAGCCCGAAGTCTCCAAAAGCGAACAGGAACTCAGGCTGCTCGCCAGAAACGTCGTATACTTTCACGTTCTGGCCCACTGCGTCCACCACGTACAAACGCTCGCTCTCGTCAATCGCCATGCCGCGCGGCAGGTTGAGGGCGCCTTCGCCGGAACCCTTGCCAAAATTGAACATGAAGTTGTACGAGTTGTCCCACACAGAAAGTCGGCCATTGTTCCCATCCGAGACATAGATACGCCCCAGCCCATCAACTACAGCAACGTTGGGAAACAGGAACTGGGCGTCGCCTTGTCCTGTAGCGCCAAATTTAATTTCCGGCGGGTCAAATTCCTGCCAGGATGGCGAGAGCATAACGCTGGCTGGAATGATGCGGAGCGCATTCTGGTCTTTTGTGACATCTGTCAGGAGCAAACCGCCATCCGGCATGAAGAAGAGTCCCAACGGCGACCAAAGGGAACGATCCGGCGCGGGCTGGAGCTGCTCCGTTTCACCAGGTTTCTGGTAATAGACGTCATTTTGGAAAATGTTGTACGAGAAAACCGTCCCGACCGGCAAACCGCCGGTATGCTTGGCAATGTATTCGCTCAAGGTCATGTCGGGTGCGAGGATGGTATCCAAATAGTTGCCGTCCAGGTCATAGACGTAGATAGCATGCTGCAGGCGGTCGGTGATGAACAGTCGTCCACTGCCATCTATGGCCTGATAAACGGGAGACCGCTCCCCCGTCCGCGTGCGAGGCGGGGCGAAGGAGAACAGGAAAGTGCCCGTACGGTCGAAGACCTTGATCAGGCGCTCGCCGCCCGTTTCAGACACGTAGACCCGCTCGCCATCCGGAGAGACCGACACCCCGACCGGCTTGTCGATCCCATAGATCGAGAACAAGTAATGCGGCGGGTAATTGACCCCGGACACGACCGGGAGCATCTCCGGCAAAGGTTCGGGCTTCTGCAAATAGCGGCTGAACAATCCGCAAACACAACAAAGCAAGAGCAGCAGAAGCAGCAACAGCACCAGCAGCCAGCGGCGGCGCTTCTTTTCCTGTTCTTTTTCGTCGCTGACTTTTGGTTCAACGATCAATTCAGGCTCTGCCTCGGGGGGCAAAGATTCACGCTTGTCTTTTTCGGCTGGCATGGCGCTCAGCCTCCCTTCGACTCAATGGTGAATTGCAAACGGCCAAGCGTCTGCTGGGCGGCAAAGTTATCCGGCTCCAATTCCAGCGCGTGGGTGACGGAGATAAGCGCCAAGTCCAGTTTTCCAAGTTGTTCATACGTCAGCGCCAGCCCCAGGAAAGCGGGAGCATAATCCGGCAAAACCTGCGCCGCATACTCGAGGTGTGTTTGGGCGGTCTCGTAATCTCCTTGCGAGAAAGCCTGCATCCCGCGCGCATAAGAGACATAGTCCGACCGTTCGAGCGCCGTGTAACTTTCGATCATGCCCGTATACACTTCGACGAAATCCGGCACCAGACGCACAGCCCGGTCGAAATATTCCAGCGCCTTTTCCGGCTGACCGGCAGCGTTGTACGCCATCCCGACCTGATACAGCGCATCCGCGTCGGTCGGCGTGATCTGGATCGCGGCTTCGAGCGCTTCGGCAGCATCTTCGGGGCGCTCGACTTTCAGGTAACTCTCGCCCAGGAAGTAATAGGCTGCCTCGAGAGCCTTATCCACGTGAGCCATCGGTTCGTCCTTGCGCAGGGACACAAACATCTCCAGCGGTTCCAACGCCTCTTCAGGCTGGTCCAAACGTGTGTGCGCGATCCCGGCGATTAGCAGCGCCCCCTCGTGCTCCGGATACGCCTCCAGCACCTGGTTGGCCTGACCGAGCGCCTCGGCGGGCATTTCCTTGCCAAGATAATACTCCGCCAGCGCCACGCGCGTATCGGGATTCTGGGGGTCAGCCCGCACAGCTTCTTCGAGATGCTGGATGTCCAGTTCAATCGGCGATTTGTCGCCAATGTGGACGTAGCGGTCCCAATAATAGTAGCCGCCAAACAGCATCACATTCGCGAGCAGGGCAACCGCGACGATCCAGATCATGCGTTGGATACCCTGCGGCGTGGAAAGGTCAGCTTTACGAACAAACGCTTTCAACTTTTCAATCATGAGATACGCCTCATCCTTCTACCTACGGATTTCGAATGATGCCAGCCGGATGGCAGCGACTGCAAAGTACGTTGTTCTGATGACAGGTGTAGCAAACCTGCCCGCCACTTTTTTGATACTCTTCCGGATGTGTGTAGAGCATATCTTCCGGATGTGAGAGGTTGTGACAAGCGCCGTTGTTGCAAAAACCCTGTCCGTGACACTGATAACAATCCTGCTTTTGTACTTCCGTTACCGTGCGATGCTCGACCGTCCAGCGGAAATCGGCGTGGGAATCCGGTGTACTGCCAACGATGACCGGGGCTTCTACCAACAAGTCGTCGCCGCGCCCAACAATAGGGACGGTATGGCACAAGTTGCACTTGATGCTGATCGTATCCACCTCGTTGCCCGAAACATCCAGGCTGACATGTTTGTCATCGTGGCAGCGGAAACAGCCCGGGAACGGCGTGTGCCGCTCGTTATCCGGATTGGATTGCCAGTTGAGCTGCATATCCGCAAAATTGGTCTCGGCGTAAATTTCCTTGATCTGCGCCAGCGCCTCTTCCAACTCAGCACGCTGCTTGTCGTAAACCGTTTTGTATCGGACACGGTAGAAATCCATCAGGCCGTCGATTGCCTCGTAAGCGTCGGTATCACTGGGATAGACCGGCTTGAGCACTTCGACAGCCTTCGCCCGGATATAGGGTAAATCCCTGGAAATCAGCCCATCACTGATCGCCTGATCCACGACTTCCTCAGGAGCAGGGATGCGATGTGCAGTGCGATTGTGGCAGTCAATGCAATCCAGTTGGCGCACATCGCCTTTCTCGCGTGCATTTTCCAGAAAAGCCTGACGGTTCATGTTCATCAGATCGCGTGAGAAATAATCCTTGATGGTGCCGTCTTCCTGTTCGACGCCCACCCACATGATGACCTGTCGCTGTTCGTCGGCCGCGATGTAATAGATCGGATTGGTAATGTGCCAGTGAATGCCCTGACTGATGCCAGTGCTTTCCTGCCAACCGCCCATTTTCAGGATGAGCGTGGACTCGACCGGTGTATTGGCTTCATCGCTGTCGTAATGCGTGATCGTCTTGATGATGTTATCCCTGAACGACGTCGGCGTATGACAGGTCTCACAAGTCTCACGCGCCGGACGCAGGTCATGTACCGGGCTCTTGATCGGGCGGCTGTAGGTGTTGGCCAGCACCGCGTAGACCTGGCGGATACCATCAATTTTGGATTTGACGAAAAACGAGGCTCCCGGCCCGATGTGGCACTTGGCGCATTCCACATTGGCATGCTGCGAGGACTCGTAGCGTACGAACTGCGATTTCATCGGGTGGCAAATTTGTCCGCAGAACTCGGAACTTTCCGTGAACATATAACCTTTGTAACTACCAATAAGGAGGGCGCTTCCTATGACCATCAACGCGAGCAGCACAAAAAGCGCCTTGCGCCGATGTTCCGGTCTATTGAGATCAATGGTCAAGCTGGGCCAGCGGGGTCGCCAGCGCCAAAACTTGCGGGGCTTAGTTGGCTTCACTAACAAACTCCTCAGGTTCGACTTGGGGTGCTGCTTCCTTTCCACTATCGGAACGCGGGTCAGGTTCATGGGGTTTGGCGTTAGACGTTCGAGATGCCTGCCGTTCGAGCGCAGCAGCAGCTCGTTCGAGATACTTCAACTCCGCGGGGTGTTCTTCGAGCATTTCTTTTTCGGTCATGATCCCGGTGAAAATGCTCTTGTTAACCGTCTTGATCAGGGTATGGTACATATGCCAGATCAAGATGGCCAGCACAGCCAGTAAAGCTTCCCAGCTGTGAAAGGCGCGCGCCACAGGAATGGCCGAGCCGGGCAGCCAACGAGTGATCAAGACGGGAAACCATTGCATCACGCCGGTAATTCCCATGACCAAAACACCCCAAACCAGCGCCCAATATTCCAGCTTTTCTTCAAAGGTGTAGCGTCCAAAATACGGATGCTCTTTAGAGATGCCCAGATTAAGACGCATCATCTGCACGAAGTGGCGAAAATCATCCCAGGTAGGCCACATACTGCCCCAACGCTTGAAGAAGAGCAACCCATAAAGGAAACTGCCAACGTGGTAGACGGTCTCCAGGAAAAACATGGCAGCGAAAATGTGATGGATCTGCCGGGCGGTCTCAATGCCGCCCAACAGTTCGAGAAGCAGGCTGCCAATAGCCGTGTTGGCATAACGTTGCGGCAGTCCGGTCAACGCCAGCATGGTGAAAGACAACATCAACAACAAATGTTCGATCCGTTGCGCCCGCGAGAAGCGAATCACATACCGGTTGGCCTGCGCATCCGTTCGCAGGCGAGCAGCGGCTTCAACCGCTTCGCGGTGCGAAATCCGGCGCAGTACCCGCTTGTGCGGCGTCCGCGTCTTCGGGGAAGGTTTGACTTTCGTTTTCGTAGATGAAGGTTTATTCTTCGTCATGAGATGGCTCTTCTGTGTCTTCTTCCATATCCAGTTCAATGAATTGCTGTGAGGGGCGGCGGCGTTGCAACAAACGCCTGCGGGCATCCAAGGCAATGTACAGCAGGAACCCACCGATCAGCCCGGGAACCAGGTAAGAGTAAGCAACATTTACCGCGTACAAGACAGGCGTCTTCTCCCAGCTAGGGGCGTAATGGCCCAACCAGGCTTGTGGAAAAGTGATGCTGGCATCCGTGTGGCACTGCTGGCAGGTATGCTGCAAATTGTCAGGATAAACGGTAGAAAGGGGGTCATCCGGCGGGCGGATATTGTGGATGCCGTGACAGTCGAAACAAGTGGCTTTGTTGCTGGGCATGTTGTCGTCTTCGCGGCGGAAAAAGTTCACCGTCCTCCCATGGAAATCATCCAGGTAGGTCTGGAAAACGTCTGTTGCAATACCGTACTTATCCATGCGGTTTTTGTCGGAATGGCAGCCCCCGCAGACAGCGATCATGTCATTGTGGAATCTGGCATCGCGCGGACCACGTACGTTGTGCACGCCATGACAATCCACACAGGTGGGCACATCGGGATTGGAATCTTCTTCCAACGCCGCGCCGTGTACGCTCTCCCGGTACGTGGTGTAGACTGCTTGGTGGCAGGAAGCGCAAGTCTGGGAAATTTTTGCGCGCGGCTGGTCGGGCGGCTCGATATCGTGGCTGCCATGGCAATCTACACAGACCGGCGCATAACGGTTGCCGCCCGCCTGCACCCGCACATGGGCGCTGTCTACAGATTCTTCAAATTTATCTTCGTGGCAAGCCCGACAGTTTTCATTGAGCACCAGTGTGATAGCGCGTGCATCGGGGTAATTCAACTGAACACTGATCGGCCGGTATTGCGCAGTTTGGGTCTCGTCCAGATCCTCGTGGCAGGTTTGGCAAGATACCTGTCCAGACGCCTGGTGTGGGTAGGCCTTCTGATTGGCATGGCAGGCCAGGCACTCCAGACCAGCATCCGCGTGGACCGAGCGATAGTAAACGCCCGGGTCAACATATAGAGAAACACTCTCGCCGTTTGGCAAATGACCGGAGAAATCCGGGTCAAAATGGCACATTAGACAATTGGTGTTTCCGTGTTCCTCTGGAGGAGTCGGCGTTGCCTCAGCCAAGACAGCCGGAACACGCGCCGCCAACGAAAGAGCGATCAGAGCAAAAAAGATGAAGAGCTTCGTGATAAGTTTGGGCATAAGATATCCATTTAGCTAGTAACGATGTCCTGCATCATTGTGAACAATTCGCCTGTCTTGTGTGCACGCCGCTGTTCGCTGGTAAACACACGGATCTGATCGTTGCGGCAATTCAGTTGGATGACCTTAACCGTAGGCAAGATCTCCAACAGCTTGATGATCGGCAACTTTTCAATCACGCGTTCATCAAGGGCATCCACAATGACGATCTCCGGAGTGATGCTCAGCAACTGATTCGCGGCATCATCAACCGCGGCAGCATCAATGACGTCAACTTCGAAGAGGTGCGAATCCTCTCTTAACCGGCTGGCGACCCCCCCAGCCAGAAGAGAATTATGAGCAAGTACGACCACGCGTAGAGGCAATTCAGTATCCTCTTGACATTGACGTTCCATATTGTGAAGATTAACACAATATGAGTAAAATTGAAACACTCAAAGGCACAATCTTTTAATCAAATAAGGGTAGTTTTCTTTGCAGAAAAACTACCCTTATGGGTGGCAAACGATCCCCCCAATAGTGTGGGACACTTGTAAGCGCTAACGGTCAATATTCAGCAACAAGATAATCAATCATCCACTTTCTCTCCCACCAGTCCTTCGCGCACCGCGTATGCAGCAGCCTCGGCGCGATTCTGGAGATTCATTTTTTGCAGGATATTCTTCATGTGGTACTTGACCGTGTTCTCGCTGATATGCAATTGCTGGGCAATTGCCTTGTTGGAAAGACCGGCAGCGACCAACTGAAGCAGTTCCGTCTCGCGCGTCGTCAACCCGCTCCCTCCCCGATGTTGGGGCTCCGGTTGTGCTGAACTGGAAAGCGCGCTGACCAACTGGGCCGTGGTTTTGCGCGTCATCGCCGCCTCACCGCGCTGAAGTCCTTCCAAACTGGACAAAAATCCGCTCGCACCCAAATTTTTCAGCAGGTAGCCAGAAGCGCCAGCGTGAACGGCCTCTACCAGATTGGCATCTCCATCTGAAACAGTAAGCATTACCACCTTGGTCTCCGGCAATTTCGCCCGGATACGGCGCAATGCTTCCAACCCATCCATTTCCGGCATGTTAATATCCAGCAAGACCAGATCGGGCTTTAGGCGGACAGCCTGTTCGACCGCTTCGAAGCCGTTGCCTGCTTCCCCCACGACGGTCATTCCAGCAGCCTTGAGCAGACTGACAATCCCATCTCGAAAGAGGGAATGGTCGTCTGCAACCAATACGCGCATCGTCATCCTAACCAACCTCCTCGTTCTCCAGAGGCAGCGTCACGATCACTCGTGTCCCCGCGCCCGGAGCAGATTCTATCGTAAATGTACCACCAATCGCTTCCGCCCGTTCGCGCATACTGCACAGGCCAAAACGGGGCGGATCATCCTTGCACAAGCCTTCCGGGTCAAATCCCTCGCCATCGTCTGCAACAACAACCCGCAGAACGTGGTCATCTTTGGTAATCGAAAGGGAAGCCTTTGCGGCAACCGTGTGCTTGCGGACATTGCTCAATGCTTCCTGAACAATGCGCAAAATTTGCAATTCCGTTTCAGCCGAGAGCGGCAAATCCTCCACTTCCAATGGGATTGAAACGTTCACCGGCAAATCGCTAAGTCGGCTGAACTGAGCCACGTAATTCCTCAGAACAGAGACCAAACCACTGCCAACCTGTCCGGCGGTATTTAGGCCCAGAATCGCCTCACGCACATCCACGGACAAACCCTGCGCGGCTTCTTCAAGTTGGTTCAAGTTTGTCTCAGCTTCCCTGATCTGGCGGTTTTGCAGCAGCAAGCGGATGGCTGTCGCCTTGGTGTTGACAAAACCGATCAACTGTGCCATCCCGTCATGCAACTCGCGCGCAATGCGTTCGCGCTCTTCGGTCACAGCCTTCTGGCGGATATTTTGGCGTTCAAGCACCTCTTGAGTATTGCGCTCAAGTTCGTCAGCCATGCGGTTGAAAGTAGCTGCCAATTTGTCCAACTCATCTTGCCCGTACAGGGGAATTGGCACGCGAGCAGAAAAATCGCCATCAGCATAAGCCTCCAGATAGCGGTTAAATTTTTCCACACGCCGCACAACAAGCCAATGCAAAAGCAAATAAAGAACCACCGCCCCCAGCAGCGTAGCGCCTATCGATATTACGATCTCAACGCCCAGGTCTTCAGCCACATGTTCTTCGAGGACTTGCAACGGCTCATCGACAAACAGCACTCCCAAATGAGACGCAGTCCCAGTATGGCAGACCATACACTCTTCATCATTGCGGATCGGGACGGCAATGCGCAAAATTCCCGGAGATGACGAAAGCAAGACGCTATGAGGCCGCTGGCTTGGCTCGTATTGATGACATTCCACACATCCATTCTCAGTCAAGCGGTGCACTGTCCCAACGCTCGTGCCGGTCGTATCGGCTTTCACCTCTCCATTTTCATCCACGATCTGGATACGTGAAATCGAATCGACGTCACTTACGTCGGCCAGGGTTTGCTCCAGCGTTTGATGGTCATGGAACAGCATGGAATGCCGCAAACTGCTGTTTATCACCTCTCCGATTTGAATAGCCGTCTGCAGGGTTTGTTTATCCAGCAACTGTTGTTCACGCCGGGAGTGAAAGGAGGACAAGAACACCAGTCCCACCAACACCGGCAATGCAACACCGAGCGCTATTTGAATGCGAAGGCCGGCCTTGAACCGGTTTTTTTTGTGAGGCATATGCTTGATCGATTTCTATGCAAAAAGATAAAATGGGAAATAAGCGCTTCAGCAACTTGGCAGAGAGATTATACGGGACAACATAAAGCAACACAAGGCATGTTTTTGTTGCGCAAATCATTTGTTTGGTCAGAACAAGCCCTGGCGCTCGTGGAGATTGCGACGCTCCGCAAGCCCCGCTCGCAATGACAGGTGACCACTTACGCACTACCGATTTTCCCAATATCCGATAATTCACCTATAATTTATGTGTCAGCCCTCTTGCAAACGTAACCTGTAGCAACGACTTTCCTGGCCCAGATCGTCAGGACTAGGCAATCGCAGTCTCGCCGGGCAACAACAGTTGACCCTTGCAGGATGCTGTGCGAATCCGTTACTGCACAAGGCTTTATTTTATTGCGACTTGTGCAAGAGGTCTGTTAGAGCACAACCGGAAATTTTCACAAGAAACGGTATGCCTTTGATCCTGCATGCGAAGTATCTGGGAAAATTTGAACTCAACAGTCTGGCTGACCATGACTCGCGGCCTGATCCGCTGAGACTGCCGCCCACACTCAAGTCCCAATCGTTGTTGGCCTATCTCATCTATAACCAAGACCGGGCACACGTCAGAGAGCATCTGATCGATATGTTTTGGGGCAGTTCGCCGCCCGCGAAAGGTCGCCGCTCGCTTTCAACGGCACTGTGGCACATTCGTCGTTGTTTCCCGGAGCAGAACCTGCTGCAGGGCGATTCGCAATCAATCCGGTTTTCCTTTCCAGGCCGCGTGCAAATAGACAGCCGACAGTTCGAGAACAAGTTCTCCAACCCCACCTTTCGTGATTACCAGGATGCCGTCGCCCAATACCACGGCGAGTTCCTGGATGGCTTCTTCGACGACTGGATCATCAACGAACGTTTTCGCCTGCAAACGCTGTACTTCGAAGCGCTGTCCTTTCTCATGCAGGCTTACGAAAAGCAGGGGGACTATCGAAAATCCATCCAGACCGCCTTCCGTTTGCTGCGTCACAATCCCCTGCGGGAAGATGCCCACCGGGGCGTCATGCGCGCCTACGCCCATTTGGGCCAACGCAACGCGGCCCTGTCCCACTTCAAGCAGGCGCAGGAGACGATCGCGCGGGAACTGGACATCGCGCCGATGGATGAGACTGTCGCCTTATGTGAAAGCATACGCGACGGCAAATTCAGAACCCGGGAGCATGACCCCGTCGAAGTTGCCGCGACGGACTCCCCTCCCGCCGGCCTGGACCTGCTCGACGTCCGGACCGCGCTGCCGGTCATCGGTCGGCAGCGCGACCTCGACGCGCTCCACGCGGCATGGACAGCGGTCACAACCGACCAACGCGAGAGAGTCGTATTCGTGCAAGGCGAAGCCGGTCTTGGCAAAACATGCCTGGTCAAGGCCTTTGCCAGAGATCTGCACAAAGACGGGATCCATGCGGTCTGGGGGCAGTGCTACGAATTCGAACACCGCTTTCCCTATCAACCTTTTGTGGAAATAGTGCAGGCGATCGTATCGCAACGGGCACAATTCCCATTACTGCAACTCCCCCCTTGGTGCGTTTCCGAGGTCGCCCGTCTTGTGCCCCAAATACTTGAACAGCACCGGGGGCTGCCGCAAGCGGCGGCTCAGAGCGCCGATTTCGAACAGGCCCGGCTGTTCTCCGGCCTGTCCTGCTTTCTGGCGCACGTCAGCCATAACCGTCCGCTTGCCATCATCCTGGAAGACCTGCACCTGGCCAGCGATTCCACCCTGGAATTGCTCCTATACCTGACAAGGAGCCTTGATGGACACCCGGTCTTGATCGTCGGCACCTTTCGCGCCGACCTGCTCGAAACCGGTCCCGCACTGCCCGGTCTGGTCGAACAAGCGGATGCGACAAAAGCCGTCAAAACCGTACAACTGCATCCCCTCTCCTTCGAGGATGTCCAGGATCTGCTCAGGCTCATTTCCGGCAGGGAGGAAACGACCGCAGCGCTGGCCGAGCGCCTCTACCGCGAATCGGAAGGGAACCCGTTTTTCCTGACAGAACTGCTCAAAGCGCTTTTCGAAAGCGGTCATGTCAGCATGACTGACGGAACCTGGCAGGTAGACAGCAGTTTCCTCGATGACGGCAATTTCCCCCTCCCGGCCAGCCTGAGCGAGGCGGTCCTGTCACGGGTCGCCCGTCTCGGGGCAAAGGCCCAGGCAGCGCTCCAGGCAGCGTCGGTGCTGGGACGGGAATTCGATCACGACCCTTTGCAAGCCATCCTGGGCGGTGACGAGGAAGCCACCCTGAAAGCCCTGGACGAAATGCTGCGGCACAAATTGATCGCCACAAGTTCGGGCGCATCGCCCTGTGATTATGCTTTCACCCATCACAAAATACAGGAAGTTGTCTACGCATCCATTCCACGCCGACGCAAACTGAGGCTTCATCAACAGGTCGGCCTGGCGCTTGAAAAACTTCGCACAAAGACCACCGGCATTGCAACCCTGCCGTGGCATTTCGAACGCGCAGAAGAACCGCGTCTTGCCGCCCGGTATGCGCTGCAAGCGGGGCAAAAAGCCAAACGGGTCTTCGCCCACGCGGAAGCCCGTTCCTACTTCGACAGAGCTTTGGCCTTATTGACCCAGGAAGCGGCATACCTGCGCGATGAAGAGGAAATTGCATCCAACCAACAACTTCGCATTGCAGCGCTTGAGGAGCGCGGTTGGGCGCTCCGCTTGCTTGGAGACATGCAAGCCTACGCCAACGACCTGAAAGAGGAGGCGCGTCTGGCCGATTCACTCAAGGGGGAGAAGAATCTGGCCCACCTGCGCTGGCGGGAAGCCTACGCCCACCGCTGGTTCTGTCGATACCAAGAAGCCCAAACCGCCGCCGAGGAGGGCATCCGCCTGGGCAGAGCCGCAGCCGACCCGATGCTGGAGGCCCTGTGTCTGCGGGAAACAGGCATGGCCGCAAGAGAGACAGGGGATCACCCTCTGGC
Organism: Chloroflexota bacterium; assembly: GCA_013152325.1. Lineage (GTDB taxonomy): Bacteria > Chloroflexota > Anaerolineae > Anaerolineales > Villigracilaceae > Desulfolinea. Next base: position 8,831 of record JAADGN010000038.1, on the reverse strand, counting down.
AAAAAAGACCTTGGAACAGGCATTGGCCCTGTTCGGAAAGCAGAACGAGACTGTATATGAGGTCCACACGCTGTGCAATCTGGCGACCCTTTATCTGCAAACCAAACAACCTGCCAAAGCCATAGAGTTGTGCCGCCTCGCCCTCGACCTGTGCAACAGGGCCGGATTGCACCTCCAGCGCCGACTGCCGCTGGGCGATTTGGGCGCGGCGAGCATCACACAGGGCCGATACCAGGCCGCGCGCGATTTTTTGACAAAGAGCCTTGCGATTGCCCGCAGAATAACCGACAGAACCCAGGAGATTCTCTGCCTGGGGCATCTCGGCCATTTGTCTCTGGCCGAAAACGCAGCAAACAACGCCATTGAACGATTCGAAGCCGCCTTGTCGTTGGCAAAAAATATCCACTCCCTCACCGAGCAAAGTTGGCTTTTATTGGGGTTAGCCAAAGCCCGATATGCCGGCGGCGACCGCAATGCCGCCGTCCAATTGACCGACCAGGCGCTTGAACTGGGGCGGACAACGGGACGTATCCAAGATGAAAAAGCAGCCCAATCCTTTTGGGGAGAGATCTCAAAACATCAGTAGATATTTTTGAGAGTTTTTTGACACCCTTACGGTAGACTGCTGTAATAGCAGTCTGTTTTGTTTTAGGGCATTCATACAAGCGCGGACTTGTTGTCAGCCGTTTCGAAACTGTCCAACATTCACATTTGGAGGCGCAATGCCAAACCATTTGTCCCCACAACATACGTTTGTTGTCCGATTCTGGCAGGATGACCCGACTGGCAAAACTGCTACATGGCGCGGGAGTGCTGAGCACCTGCAAAGCAAGCAATCACTGAATTTTTTGGACCCGGCAGTATTGCTCCCGTTTTTTGAGCGCTATCTCAGCACAAGAAGGAGAGCAGACCATGAAGATCAAAATATCGAGTAGTTTGTTTCTTTTGGCATTCGTCCTCGCGGCCTGCAACCAACCCGCGGGTGGACCCCAAGCCTGGTTGGATCGCCCTCTGGACAACAGCACCCTCCCCCTTGCGGCGCTCACCATCCAAGCCCACGCCTCGGATGCGGACGGTGTAGCCAGTTTTGAGTTCTACGTGAATGACACACTCTTGTCTTCGGTGAGCGGCAGCGGCGGCAGGCTGAGCGAGGCCTCCATCGAGTGGACGCCGCCCGGTGCGGGGACGTACACCGTCAAAGCCAGGGCGGTTGATACTGGCGGCAACGCCGGCTCGTACGCCACGTCCGTGATCACCGTCGATGGCAAGCTAACCCAGCACACACCCACGCCGGATGCCTTACTGCTGGATGAAACCCCTGTCACCGAGGCGCAGCCGGCTGAAAATATCCCCACATCTGTAAAAATCACGGGCGTGGAATGCGCCGGGGGCCTGGCGGTCAACGTAGACATCAGCATCAGCAACCCACAGGGAATCGCTTCTTACAAGGTATTCTCAACCTGGGTGGCTGCCGAAACCGGGGAGAGCTTCACAGCGCCTTATCCCCAAAATGTCGACAAACGCATCCAATTGACGGAACCTTTCGCCGACAATGTGGACCGCGACCACGAGATCGGGCTGATGGTGACGCTACCCGACAACCCGAACCCTATCTATGCCTATGCCCTCGAACCGAACAACCGTTGCCCGGGGCATTATCAGCCGCCCATCGTCGTTGATCCCTCTGAGCCGACCGCGCCGCTGGTCAACGCCACGCAGAACGCCAACTGCCGCCGCGGCCCCTCGCTTGAGTACGACGTCATCGCCAGTTTGCTCGAGGGACAGACGGCGGAAATCACCGGTCGCAGCGCGGACGGCGGCTGGTGGCAGATCAACCACCCGGGGCTCGGCAGCTATTGCTGGATCTCCGGCGCGGTGGTCCAGGTCAGCGGGGATGTCGGCGGCATCGCGGTCGTCACGGCCCCGCCGCTGCCGAGCACGGAAGAACCGCCGCCATCCGACACAACGCCGCCCACTTTCTACAACGCGGACATCTCGCCCGATTCGATCCTGACCGACGGGACGGGCTGCCCAAGTTACGAGCGTACCATCACGGTCGCCGCGGCTGTCGCCGACGAGGGCGGACTGAGCAGCGTCTACGCGACCTGGAGCGTTGGTTCGGAAAGCGGCACGGTGACGCTCGTCGAGGGCGGCCTGGGTTACTGGGCCACGATCGGCCCGGTTGACACCGCCGGGACGATGACGATCATGGTTTACGCCGTAGATACCTCTGGGAACAGCGCCCAGTACGGCCCGCTGTACGTCACCGTGCAAAACTGTATCGAGTAACCGGGAGATCGCCATGAGCAACAAAACTGGATTCCAAAAATCGTGCCTGATCGCAGCTTTTTTCGTCGTCGTGGCCGCCGCCGTGATTGTCGTCCTGTTCCTGCGCGGCGTACAGCGCACGCGCACAGCCGCCAGCATACCGCCCTCGGTGCTGGTGAACTCCCCCGCTGCAGGCGAGTCCGCCCCGGCAGGCAGTTTCTTGTTGGCCAGCGTCACCGCCGCGGCGCAAAATCCGATCTCGCGCCTGGAGCTGTGGCTCGACGGCGCGCTGGTCGATACCCAAACGCCCGACCCCTCGCTGGGGGAAGTGACGACCTTTTACGCGGTCTCGCAGTTGCGGATCACTGAAGGGCCGCACATCTTCTCCGCCCGCGCGGTGGATGCCAAAGGACTGGTCGGCCAAAGTCTTCCCGTCGCCATTCTGGGCAGCCCCAGGGCGGGTCAGAACGATGGCAATCCTTCACAGCCGCAACCGCCCTCTGGAAACACGCCATCACAGCCGTCATCCCCAGGCCAGCCCCCGTCCGGAAACGCGCCGTCGCAACCGCCTGTCGCCATCATCCCCCCTGCGCCGCTTCCCGTTCCACCGCCCGGCGCCATGAAATTGTCAGTGACTGCGTACCAACCGGTCGACATCGGCCCGCTGCTGTCCATCATCTTGTCCGGCAGGCCCAAAGCGCCGACATCCCTGCAAGCCGGGTTCGAAAACTGCACTGTACGCCTGGTTTGGGTGGACAATGCGACTAACGAGAAGTATTTCAATGTCTGGATGCAAGCCTTCGGCGGACCATCCAAAGTGATCGCCACGCTAAAGGGTACGTCACAAACCGGCCCGGCCTGGTATGAGTTTGCTTCCCCCCAGATGGGTATTTACAGTTTTTGGATCGAAGCAGTCAATGCTTTGGGCGGGCAGTCCAGTGAGATCGCCTGGGTTGGTGTGACCGATTTGAGCTGCGGGCCGGGAGTGGCCACACACCTGAACGTCGAAATCGTGGATATGTTCGTAAGCGGCGGCCACGACCGCGCCTACTGTTATTTCTCCGTGGAAGGCGCGCCCGAAAAACGCATCCCGCTCGACGACAGCCAGTTCGTCCAGGTGTTGGGCGGCTGGGGCGACGTTTCCAATTGGACCGGCAGCGGCAGTAGTTTTCTGCTGCCGGAACCCCAGGATGGCGAAGTAGCGCTGGAAGGCACATGCCTGGGCTGGCAGGGAGGCAGCGGGCCAGACAACCTGGGCGCGTTCAAAGTCAGCGCGCCGAAGGAAATCTGGGACGGCCGCCGCCTGGAGCTTAAGGGAGCCGGCTACACCATCGGCTACCGCATCCGACCCTACGGCGCCACCCAGGCCAGCGGATTCTTCACCTATACAGATTTCACCATCCCCTCCCCCTCCCAGCCGTGGATCACGACAGGGAAATCATCCAATGCTTCAGAGAACGAGAAATTGGCCCGCCGCCCGACCCTGTACTGGGGCTGGACAGGCGATCCCAACAAGCTCACCAGTTTCACCATCTTGCTGGACGGAAAGTTTTTCCGCTCGGTGCCCAACTGGCAGGGCGGCACGCCCGGACGATGGGATGAGACCTTCCTGCTGCCCACATCCTGTGGCAGGACTTACAAATTCCAGGTGGCGGCCAATTCCGGAGAAGCGCAGTCGGCGCCCAGCGCGGTGTACGAATACAAGCAGCCGCTGTGCAAAATATATGCAGAGGTCAAATTTGAAACCATCACTTTTACAGATGTGGACGATGGCGAGCCAGGGTCATGTGATACAGTGGAAGCTTATTACAGTATAGGGGTAAATGGCAAGGGGCGTCAATTTGGAGAATTTGAAGGCGATGATATTGATATGGATTGTGACGAATTCTACTTCTCCCAGTTGCCCGCATTGACCCCACAAGAACACAAATACGAAAGCGTGGACACATTCATCGTTCCAATTTCTGCTCAAAATCCATCCGGCAACGCGATCAATATATGGGCAAGTTTCACCGACAATGATCCATCCCCGTTTGACGACGCTGACACTTTGTGCATTGCCTCTACACAAATAAACAAGAGCTCTCAAGAGTGGGTAGATTTAAATCATTCAGAGAAACTCTCGCTTTCCTGCGATGATAATGGCAAATACGATTTTGATGCAAAAGGATTCGTCACAATAAGTGTCAGAGGGTTCATCGCACCTGCTAGTAATCCGTAAACTGCAAAGATGTGCCGCCCTATTGTTGTTATGACACGCTGACCAACGATCTTTGTTGGAGGTTTTATGTCCACTCGCACATCAATTCGCTTTGCAATCCTGCTTTTGCTCCTGGCTGCCCTGGCCTGCAACCAGCCCATCAGCGCTGACGAAGAAAATATCCCGGCCCCCGCGCCGGGCGTCGGAGAGCCTGCGAACGTCCCAACTCCCGTCAACTCAGAGGCAATTGCCGCGGGCGCATATTACGTGGGGCAAACCGGCTGCAGCGACACAGGACCTGGCGATTCCCAAACGCCCTTCTGTTCCTTCGAGACAGCCCTCGACAACCTGAAACCAGGCGACACGCTTGTCATCCAGGCCGGCGTTTACACCGAAACACTGCTGGTGGAAGGGATCGCCGGAACCGCCGACGCGCCCATCGTCATCCGCGGCGAATCGCGGGACGCGGTCATCTTCGATGGCGGCTGTCCCGGTTTCCCGTGCAGCGTCGACGATGTCAACGCCGATCAAAACTGGGAGGGCATGGTCTTCATCACAGGCGGCGACTACCTGATCCTCAGCGATCTCACCGTGCGTAACAACATCGGGATGGGGATCACAATAGAGGGCGGGAACCACACAACCGTCACGAACGTGCTGGTTGATGGGTTGGGGAACGGCGGGATCATCGTCGAAGGAGACCCCGTAAACCCCCAAGTCATCGGCAACGAGGTGCGGCGCACGGACCTGGGCTGGCTGGATGAGCGCGGCAGATTTAACGAAGGCGACAACGAAGCGATCTCCATCATCCGCGCATCTGGGTTCGTGGTGGCAAACAATAACGTGCATGATGTGTTTGAAGAGGGGATCGTCATCAAGGAGAGTTCCACCGGCGGCGACGTCTACGATAATCTCGTGGCGCGCGCCTGTGCGGTGGGCATCTACATTGACGAGGCGCACGATGTGCGTGTTCACCACAACCGCGTTTCCGACACCGGATACTATCTCACCGAGTCCGGCCAAAAGCAGCCTTGCGGCTCCTATCCAGCGTTCGACGACGTGCTCGGCGAATACTACGGCAGCGGCATTCAACTCTCCGTCGGCGACCTGGGCGAACTCAGTCAGGGCCTGCTCACAGACATTCAGGTTTACCGGAACCTCGTCTGGGGTTGTCGCTTGAATGGGCTGGAATCCTGGGACGAACTGCTGGCAAGCGGCACGGGCGCGGGCCGGATGACCGGCATTCGCATCTACAACAACGTCTTCTATAACTGCGGCGTTGACGGCGTTGGCGCGGGCATCCGGCTGGAAGACATCGACGATGCAGAGGTGGTCAACAATATCATCGCCCTCAACGCCGAGGAAGGCATCACCGGTAACGGCGTCGGGAGCAGCGCCATCTCCCACAACCTGTTCTACTTTGCGGAAGATTGGCACGAGCCGGTGGGCGCCGATTACGTGACAGGCGATCCCCTCTTTGTGGACCCGGCCAGCGGCGATTTTCACCTGCAGGCCGGCAGCCCGGCCATCGACCGCGGCGCGGAGATGGGCTTGCCCGCGTTGAATGGGCCTGACATTGGAGCCTTCGAGTATGGTTTACCTTAGCTCCGGGAGACAGCCACGAAACGATCATTCATCTCCCTGGCCGCATTGTTCCTGGCTGTCCTGACCTGCAATTTCCGGGGCGCGGTTGCCCTCACGCCGACCCACAAAACCACACGCCCGGCCCCAACAATCCGTTGCTTTCCGTCTTCTGCGCGCTGGGCACGAAACGTGGATTTCCCCAACACGCCGACAAATCCCTGAAGGAGATGCCCATGTTCCCCAGAAAAACTTTTTTCCTGGTCTCAACCTGTCTTCTGTTGTTGCTAGCAGCTTGCGGATCGGACTATGAAGATGCTCCCCCGCTCCAGGACGCCCCGGGGGGAAACCCCTCCCTCGAGACGGACGTCCCCGCCGCGAACGTCCAGCCCGCGAACGCCTCCCTGCTGCGCGACTTCAGCCTGCCGCTCCCGCTCTTCGCCCCCGACAGCGCCTGGAACCAGCGCGTCGACGCCGCTCCCGTCCTGCCGGAGAGCGACCGCCAGATGCTGTCCCTCTTCCGGGTTTTGCTGGGCGACATCTCGACCCTGGAAGGATACGACCAAGCCGCCACCACCTGGCCCTACATGGACGTCAACCTGTACGAGTACAGCATCCCCATCTTTTTGGCCGGGGAGGGCCAGCAAGCGGTCGTCATCTGCCAGGATGAGGGCGTCCTGGGTTGGGCCTTGCCCCAATTCGGGGTCGAGGCCGAGGGCGGCCCGGTGACCGTGCCCGCACCGACGGGGACCGTCCGTCCGGCGGGACCGGAAAACGAGGACGCCGACGGCCATCTGGTCATCTACGATCCGCTCAACCAGGTCGCCTACGATTATTTCGCCGCCGTGATCGACGGCGCAGGAGACTGCCGGAACTTCCGGGGCGGGATGATCGGATCACACATCACCGAAGCGGGCGTGGTGGCGGCCTTCGACCTACGCGGACCCGGAGTCAGCCCGGATGGGACGTACAGCGCCCGCGCCGTCGGCACGCCATTGCTGGCCGGGCTGATCCTGCCAGAGGACATCGAGAGCGGGCACATCGACCACGCCCTGGCGCTGGCTATCCCCGGGCCGCGCAACACCAGCCGGGACCCGTCCCAGCCGCTGCCCGCCGATTTCTTCTACCCGGCCACCACCACCGAGACCGATTTCTACAACACCGATCCCCTTGCCCTGGCAGCGGGCCAGCGCCTGCGGCTGAAGGCCGCCCTGGTGGACGAGGAAGGCCTGCCGATAGACGAAGACGAACTGGCCCCCATCACCCGCATGTTCCTGGCCGCCCTGCGCGAGTACGGCGCGATCATCGTCGATAACGCCAGCGGATTCAGCCTCTACGCCGAGGACATCCATACCGCCGCGCTGCATCTCTCGGACGACGAGGTCAACGCCCTGATTGGCGAACCCGCCGGAACGCCGCTCCCGGACAATATGACCAAGTGGCAAATCGTGATCGAAAGGCTCGGCAACGATCTGGAACTGATCCCGATTGCCGTCAGCCCCGGGGACGAAGAACCTGATCCCGAGCGCGCCGAGATCGAAACCGCCAATTTCGAAGTCGTCGCCCCGGCGGCGATACCCTGATCTTGCCGACGCCCGATAGTTACATAAATCTCCCAGGGTCTCCTGCCCCTGGGACGCAAGACTGCCAGCAAAAGGAGACCTGCCGGTCAGCGCCCTGGCGCCGGTCAGGAGACCGGGCGCCATCGAGGCAGATACATAGATCTCCCAGGGTCTCCTGACCCTGGGGTGCGCCCGGCCGCAGGTCTCCTGAAGCGCAACTTGCCCGCCATGGCCGCATGATATAATCCCATTATGCCCAACAGAACCAACGAAGAATGGCTCAGCGACCTGCGCGCCACCGGAACGGAGCGGGATGTCGCGCTCGCTGATCTGCGTGCCATCGTTCAAAAAGGCCTGCCTTACGCGCTGTCCCGCTGGCTCTCCCCCTCTGACCCCCAATTTGAATCTCTGGTCGAAGAAGTTACCCAGGAAACGCTGCTGCGCGTCCTCGGTCAAATGGAAACGTTCGAAGGGCGCAGCCAATTCACCACCTGGGTACACAAGATCGCCATCCGCATCGCGCTTTCGGAATTACGCCGCAAACGATGGAAAGACGTCTCCCTCGATCAAATGGTCGACAACGAGGATGCGCCTCCACCGCCGCGGCTGATGGCCGATTCGCAAACCGGCCCCGAAGCCGCGGCCGAACGCGCAGACATGCTGGCCCGCGTCCAGCGCATCATCGCCGAGGAATTGACCGACAAACAGCGCCGGGCGCTGGTCGCGTTGAGCATCCAGGGCATGCCCATCGAGGAAGTTGCCCGCCGAATGAACACCAACCGCAATGCGCTCTACAAATTAATGCACGATGCCCGCCTGCGGCTGAAGCGCCGCATGGCGCTCGAAGGGTTTTCCCCGGAAGAGGTATTCGCATCCTTTGGAACAGGGTAAGAATCGCCATACCAAAAACATCAAAGGATTCGTGTGATATGAAAACGAGAGATTTTTAGAGCCATGGAACAACAATTTCCCAAAGACCCAAAACGGACGAACCTGCCGCCAGCCGCGCTCCACAAACTGGCGCAGATGGTCGCGCAAACCCAGGATGTCGAATACTCCTGTGACGAGGCATACCGTCTGTTAGACCAATATGCAGAAACCGTCACGCGCGGCGAAGACGCCGAACGCATCATGCCCCTGGTAAAACACCACCTGGACATGTGCCCCGACTGTCGTGAAGAATTCGAAGCCCTGTTACGTGTATTGGAAAACAAGGCTGC
>JAADGN010000128.1 GCA_013152325.1 Chloroflexota bacterium | reverse complement strand
CGGAGCATACGCGCTCCTGCCAGACGGATGCCCTCTTTCTTATGCAACGCTGACACACCCCGCCATTGACAGCCTGTCCGCCCGATGATATATTTAGTTAGTCAAACTAAGTATATGTATTAGACCTCTTGCATAAGTGCTCATATCGCCGTTCCCGGCGGCGAGACGCCGCCTAGAGCTGACTTTTGCAAGAGGTTTATCAAGGAAAGGATCACGATGAAAATCACAGAAAACACCCGCGTATCCGGCGTCCGGCGCGTTGGGCGCTATACCCCGCGCGCCTTTTTGGCCGGGTTCCTGACCGTCATCGCCGCCGCCCGCGTCCAGCGCGCGCCGCTGGACGCGTTCCTGGACATTCCGGAAAAAGCCGTCAACGGCGCAGGATGACTGACACAAGGAGAAAATAATGGACAACACCCTTGAGGCCTCGGCCCAACGTTTTTTGAAACTGGCGACCCGGCTGCGGCGGCTGGGCGCGGACGCGCCTGTCTCTGACGGCGCGCTGATCTCTCCCTCCCACCTGGCCCTGCTCGAATACGTCGCCACCTTTCCCGGCTGCGGCGTCCAGGAGATCGCCGACGGGCTGAAACTCTCCCCCCCGACCGTGAGCGTGGGGGTGCGCCAACTGGAAAAGATGGATTGGCTGGCCCGTCAACCCCATCCCGATGATCGGCGGGCGATCCAACTGTTCCTGACCTCCACGGGCGAGGACGTTTACCGGCGGGCGCACGCCTTCCATCGCCGCAAATTCGGGCGACTGCTGCAAGGGCTGACGCCCGAAGAACGCGATACGCTGCTCACCCTGCTTGAACGCGCCGTCAACGCCGCAGAAAGCAGCGAAAAATAAAACCGAACAGGAGACAAACCATGACCAAATTTTTCAACAAATGGACGCGCATTTTCCACCGCTGGATGGCGCTGCCCACGCTCATTCTGATCCCGCTGGCTGTGATTGCCAAATTCTCCGGGGGCAAGGAACTCCTGCCGCCGCAGGTCGAACAGTTCCAGTCCATCCTGATGCTGCTGCTCGCCATCAGCGGGGCCTATCTCTACCTGATCCCCTACATCGCCAAACGGACGCGGGACAGGCGCAAAGCGCGTTCCGCTCAGCCCGCCAGGAACGCCGTTGAGGGGAGCCGGTCATGAAACCCAACAAGATTGCCGCGACCCTGGCTTTCATCATCGGCGGGATGGCCGTCTTCGCCGGCGGGCAGGTGGTCCTGCTCGGCAAGGTGATGGACTACTACGTGATCGACTGGCTGCCGGTCTACAACCTGACCCTGGGCCTGCTGACCGTTTTCGTGACTGCGGCGCTGCTCTGGAGGGATGCCGCCATCGCTCCGAAAGCGGCGCTGGCCACACTGGTCAGCCACTCGGCGGTGATGCTGATCCTGCAAACCGCCTACCGGGACGTGGTCGCGCCGGACAGCATCAAGGCGATGACCGTGCGCATCGCCGCCTGGGTGATCATCATGGGCATAATGGTCGTCTACAGGCGAAAAAACCGTTCCTGCTGAAAAGCGAAAGGTATGGTCGCTGTGTGGCAAAGAGACCGGCGCTGCGCAAGCGCCGGTCTCTTTTTCCAAACAGTATTATGGCGTTGGTTTTAGTATCTATCCGAAAATTCTTTGTAGTAACGGCTTCGCGTAGCACCCTGTCAGGGTCAGCCGTCAAGCAGCGACTAAAAGTCGCTACTACGCATTTTTCGGACAGGTTCTTAATGAAACCATAAATGTCATCGCAAGGAACGAAGTGATGAAGCAATCTCCTCCCATAAAGAGATTGCCGCGACGCCGCCGGCGTTGCACATGAGGCTTCTCACTTCATGTATAATATTAACCATGAAACGCAGTGAAATTATTGCCCTGATTCGCAAAAATTACGACTCGCTGGTCGAGCTGGGCGTCACCTCGTTGGCAGTGTTTGGCTCGGTTGCGCGAGATGAAGCAACGAAATCCAGCGATATAGATATTCTCGTGGAATTCGAAGGCAAGGTCACCTTCGACCGTTTCATGGACACAAAGTTTTTCCTGGAAGATTTATTGGGCCTGCACGTGGATTTGGTGATGCCGCAGGCCATCAAGCCGCGCATGAAGCCCTACATTATGCAGGATTTGGTCTATGTCACGGGATGAGGGATTGTATCTTGACGACGTGCAGGCTGCCTGTGAAAGAGTGAGTAGATTCACGAGGGGAATGAGTTTTGACGAATTCATCCAAGATGACCGTACTTATCATGCCACATTGCGAAACCTGGAAATCATCGGCGAGGCCATCAAAAATATTTCGGATGGAACTAAAATAAAATACCCACAGGTCAAATGGCGCAAGATCGCCGGATTTCGGGACATTGTCGCGCATGAGTATTTTGGGATTAGCGATGAGATCGTCTGGGATGTGATTCAAAACGAAATCCCCCTGCTTACGAAACAAATCCAAGAGATTGTTGAAAATACAAGCGAACACAAATAGCTGACGGGTTATTGCAAGGGCGCTGGTCGAGTGCGAAGCGTATCGAGAAGGCCGCTACTCGACCGGCGGCTCGCATTGACAACAAAGACCACAACTGTCATTGTGAGGGGAGCGGCATTCCGACGAAGCAGTCCCCCGATGGCTGGAATGCTCTCGCCGCGCGGAGGTTGCCGCCCTCCGTTCGCAATGACAGCAAAAAAACAGCCGCTTTTGTTACACAATGAAACCACAAGGCGACCCCGTGAAAACACCTCTCCCCCTGCTGATCCCCGTTTTCCTGCTCCTGGCAGCCTGCGCCCCCACACCGACCCCCGCCGACCCTCCGGCCGGGACCGCCGCCAGCAGCACGCCCGTCCCGGCAGCGCGGCTGCCTGCGTCCACGCCCACCCCGACCCAAACGCCCAGCCCCACCCCAACCCTGCCGCCCATCGCCTTCGACCGGGCGCGCTTCTTCCTGGGCGTGGACGGGATGGAGAGCCTCCCGGCCTCTTGCAGTTATTTCAGCGAAGCCACATGGTATGTGGCGGATCTCTTCACCGGTTTTGTCATCAATGATGCAATTGGCCATGATGTTCCTGTTGCATTGGTCAATGCAGAAAATGAGACCATCCTTGATTTTGGGTACGCCACGCCTCCTGAAGGAGGCATAGGTCCATATACACACACAACAGTGTTCATGAGCAGTGCTGCAGGCAAACCAGGTGTAAACCTTAGCCTGCCGGAAACACAGACTCCTCTGGAAGTCCAAATATGGACATACGAGACCAACAGGGACAAAAGCCCACGATTGGATGCAGACGGAAACATTATCTTAGCTCAAAGAGTTGGCCCAGAGGATTGGACTTGTGAATTGATTAGACAATTTAATCCAGCCCCAACCAAAAAACCAGGCTCACCGCCAGCCTGCACAGGCTGGGGTTGTGAAGGAGAAGGTGGCACAGGTAATTAAAAAAATTTATTACCCCTTTTATCGCTAACCACCGGACAGTTTGCCGGTAGATGCCCAGGCTTGTGATTTTTCAGGATCGATTTACCGTGCCTTCTCTATCATACTAGGCAGGACTTTAGTCCGCCGAATGACATTGTGTGCTGTCTATCGCCCGAAAGTCTGCGCAAGCGCCGGTCTCTTTCTCTCAAGGGCGTCTTCTCTCAGGGCAAACTCGCCGCGCCGCCGCTATTTTCCTTTCATGAAAATGGGCACGCCGCAGCGCAGGGCCGCTTCCCGCAGGGCGCTGTCCAGCGTCGCCAGCGGGAGGCCAGCGCGCATCGCCAGGTCGAGATAGGCGGCGTCGTAGGAGGAAAGCGACTGTTCCCGCGCCAGGCCGATGACGGCAGCGAACATACGCGGCGCGCTGGACATCTCTACCTCGATGGGCAGTTGTCTCAGCAGTTCCAGGAAATGCACGCTTTCGGCTTTGGTCATCCGTCCGCGCCGTTCCGCGACGACCAGCACATTGCCGACTTCCAGCGGCCAGATGCCCGGCGCGAGAGCGTATCCGTCGGTCAACTGCTCCAGGACGGCATCGGCATAATCGCTGGCTTCGTCCTCGAAGCACCATGCCATGACGACGGAGGTATCCAGGACGAAATCGGCCATCACGACCGTCCTGTCTCGATCATCTCACGCACGGACAATCCCTCCAGGCGGCGTTCGCTGCGGAAGGCTTTGATGGCGGCGATGATTTCCTGTGCGGGGCGGGGAGGCGCAGGCGCAACGGGGGAGATCACCGCCACGGGCACGCCGTGCCGGGTGATGGTGATGCGCTCGCCGCGCGTGACCCGCTCGATGAGTTGGGAAAACTGGGTTTTGGCCTGGTATGCGCCAATCGTAGGCATGAGATGTGCTCCTTTCAAATAGACCAGTGCAAGACCAGTCTAACATTTTCTCCCCCCGGTGTCAACGTCGCGGCGCAGCAAGAATTTGTTTCCCATCGTGACCGTGTGCATCGCCGCCTGGGCGATCATCATCATGGGCATAGAGTATCTATCCGGAAATTCTTTTTTTTGTAGTAACGGCTTCGCGTAGCACCCTGTCAGGGTCAGCCGTCAAGCAGCGACTAAAAGTCGCTACTACGCATTTTTCGGACAGGTTCATAATGGTCGCCTGCAGGCGAAAAAAACGTTGTTGACAACACCGCGGCAAAGTGACCGGCGCTTTTGCCCTTCAGATCAATTCTCTCAGCGCGGCCAGCAACAGCGTGATATTCTCCTTGCGGCTGGAATAGCCCATCAGCCCGATGCGCCAGACTTCGTCCTTCAGCGCGCCGAAGCCGGCGGCGATCTCGATGTTGTATTCGTTCAGCAGCCGGGCGCGGACGTCGTGCGGCGACACGCCCTCAGGGACGCGGGCGGTGGTCAGCGGCGGCAGGCGGTAGGCGGATGGGATGAACGGCGGCGCGCCGATTTCTTCCAGCCCGGCCCACAGGATTTCGGCGTTGGCGCGGTGACGGGCAAAACGCGCTTCCAGCCCCTCTTCGGCGGCGATGCGCAGGGCCTCGCGCAGGGCGTAATGCAGGCTGGCCGAGGCGGTATGGTGGTAGCCGTGCGGATCGCCCCAGTATTTGGCGTAGAGGCCCAGATCGAGGTAGAAACTGGAGACGGGCGTCTTGCGCTTGGCGATGGCCTCGCGCGCCCGCGGGCTGACCGTGATCGGCGCCAGCCCGGACGGAGCCGAGAGACTCTTCTGGCTGGCGGAGTAGGCGATGTCGATGTCCCATTCGTCCACTTTGACGGGGATGCTGCCCAGCGAGGTGACCGTATCCAGCACGACCAGCGCGCCGTGTTTGTGGGCCGCGGCAGCGATCTCTTGGATGTGCAGTTGTTCTGCGCCGGTGGACGTCTCGGCGTGGACGATGGCGAAGATCTTGTAGGGTTTGCGTTTCAGGGCGGCTTCGATCTCTTCGACGGAGAATATCTCGCCCAGCGGCCGCTCGATGCGGTCCACGACTGCGCCCAGGCGTTCGGCGATGACGGCCAGCCGTTCGCCAAAGTAGCCGTGGATGGCGACCAGGATGGCGTCGCCCGGCTCGATCAGGTTTGCCAGCGCGGCCTCCATGCCGGATGTGCCTGTGCCGGAGAGGGCGAAGGTCCATTCGTTCCTGGTCTGGAAGATGTAGCGGAGCAGTTCCTGCTCCTCGGCGTAGATTTTGAGCAGGCCGGGGTCCAGGTGCCCGACCGGGGGCGTGGACATCACGCGCAGCACGCGCGGGGCGGCCATGCTTGGGCCGGGGCCGAGCAAAACGCGGACGGAGGGGTTTAAATCTGAGAATTGTGGTGCGGTCATGAACGTCTCCTGAATGATGTTTTAAGTCCCCTATAGTTTACAACAAAATTTGGGAAAGCCCCCGACATTTCCAGAATCTGTCCAGGAATGGGCGTCGGGCAGTTCGGTTTTCGAACCTTGCGGAGGCTTGTGCTTTCGCAAGGTTTTTTTGTTGTAAAATCAATGCATGTCTGAAATGCCGCTCATCACCAGCCGGGGCAACCGGCTCATCAAGCAGGCGCGTGCGTTGCGTCAGCGCAAGGCCCGCAGCGAGACAGGCTTATTCCTCGTCGAGGGGATCCACCACGTCGGCGCGGCAGTGGAGGCGGGCTGGGACGTGGAGACGCTCTTCTACGCGCCCGGCCTGCTGACCAGCGACTACGCGCGTGGACTGATCGCGGATTCCGTCAAACTGGGAATTTCCTGCCAGCCGGTCTCCCCCGACGCCTTTTTGGTTCTGTCGGGCAAGGACAACCCGCAGGGTTTGTTGGCGGTCGTGCGCCAACGGGCGCAGCGGCTGGACGATTTCTCGCCGCAGAGTTTCCGGCGCGGCGCGGCGCTCGTCGCTCCGCAAGACCCCGGCAACGTCGGGACGATCTTGCGCACACTCGATGCGATCGGCGCAGACGGATTGTTCCTGCTGGACGGCGGCGTGGACGTCTACCATCCCAAAGCTGTGCGCGCCAGCATGGGCGCGCTATTTTGGGTGCCGGTCGTGCGGGGAGAGTTTGCCGAATTTGCGGATTGGGCGCGGCGCGGCGGATACCGGCTGGTCGGCACGTCGGCGCGGGCGGAGACGGATTATCGCTCGTTGGATTTTGGGGCGACGCCGTGGATTTTGCTGCTGGGCAGCGAGCAAAAGGGACTTGCCGCCGGGCAGGCCGCTGCCTGTGATGTGACTGTCTCGCTGCCGATGCGCGGACACGTCAGTTCGCTCAATTTGGCCGTCGCGGCGGGGGTCCTGTTGTATGCGTTGGGGGAAGAAGAAAGGTAGGACGGATTTGTAATCCGCCGTCATCTTACGGGAGAGAATCTAAGAGGTGACAACTGCGTCGATGCGGCTGTCACCTCTTTTGGCGGGATCGGGTTGAAGTCCGGGAGCGATGCGGGGAATGTCCGCTCAAAGCACCTCGTCCAGCCACAACTCGTCGTCGTCTTCTTCGAGCGTCTCCGTCTCCCAGTCCTCGAGAGACTCGTCGTCATCCCAGTCGTTCAGGCTGGCTCCATCCAGCGGCAAATACGTCGCGCACCCCGTATCCGGGTCGATTTCAACCGCAGCAGCGCTACAGTATCTGCCTTCGAGAAAAATGCAGTCTGCGTATCGGCAGCGGATGCGGGACATGATCGCTTCCTATTCGTCGACTTGGCCGCCCGTCAACCGCATGATGGACACGACGAAAATAACTGTGATCGCGATCGCGGACAGGACACAGTAGGGGCACCAGGCGTGGATGACGAACTCTTCAAGGTAAGACAGGTAGGCCGAGTAGATCACGCCGACCAGACTGAGCCCAAAGACGATCAATTTGCCATTCTCTTCGAAAAAGGTGTTGCGTGTTTCGAAGAGGAGTACGAAAATGATGGCCAGGTATGCGCCCAGTCCAAGCAGGGCGATGGGAATGCCGTAGATCTCGGAATAGGGGCTGGTGTTGACCGTATAGCAGTCGCCCAGGCCGCCCGCGCACAGCACTTCGTTGTGCGAGAGTTTAAGCCAGGAGAGATAGGCCGAGTCGATCAGGCCAATCAGCGCAGAAAATAAGGAGATCGATGTGAGTTTGTCCATGAACTTTTGTCCCTGAGTGGTTGTGAGCATCTATCCGGGTCGATGTCTTTGCGGTGCAAACGCCGGGCGAAGAACGCCCCCGCAACGACAAGTTTCTATTCGAGCATCCAGGCATCAACTTCTTCGCCGGGCGCGAGAAATTTTACCCCGGCACGGAGAATGAGTAAAGCGTTTGCCTGCACCAGCGAGAGCAGATTTCCAGAGCCTTGATGGCCGGTCAGGCGGGCGGTGAGCGCGCCGCCTTCTTTGCTGACGATGGCGCGCAGGTAGCTTTCGCGCCCATCCGAGCGGATCGGTTCGCTCAGCCGCACGCGGACGCGCGGCGGATCGAGCGGCGTGCGACCGCTCATTTTCTCGAGCGCGGGGCGGACGAAAACGGTGAAGCCGACGAAGGCCGAGACCGGATTTCCCGGCAGTCCGATAAAGCGGACGCCGCGGTACTCTCCGAAGGTAAGCGGCTTGCCGGGGCGCATGTTGACCCGCCAGAAATTGAGCGAGCCGTGCGCCTCGACCACGTCCTTGACGAAGTCGAAGGCGCCCACGCTGACTCCCGCCGAGGAGAGGATCAGGTCGGCGCGCTGCTCGACGGCCTGATCGAGCAGCGCTTGAACGGACTCGCGTTGGTCGGCGGCCACGCCCAGGCGGATGACGTCGCTGCCGCTCTCCTCGATCAGCGCGGCCAGGGTGTAGGAGTTGGCGTCGCGGATCTTGCCCGGCGAAAGCGGCGCTTCAACCGGGATGAGTTCGTCGCCGCTGGAGAGCAGCGCGATGCGCGGCCGGCGATAGACCGGCGCGAGCGCGACGCCCAGCATGGCGAGCATCCCCACATCTTGCGGGCGCAGCATATGCCCGGCGGTCAGCATGCTCTGCCCGGCGCGCACGTCGCTGCCCTGTTTGCGGATATTGGCCCCGACGGGCGGGGGCTTGAATATTTGCACGTACTCCGGGAGCGGCGTGCCCGGCGAACGGTCGTTGAAGTCCGTCTCCTCGACCGGTACGACCGCGTCCGCGCCTGCGGGGAGCGGCGCGCCGGTCATGATGCGGGCGGCCTGGCCGGGTTTGATCTCGATGGCGGGCGCGTGCCCGGCGGGGATGTCGTCCACGACGCGCAGCGTGCGCGGCGTGTTGGCGGCGGCGTCCGCCAGGTCGGCGGCGATGACGGCAAAGCCGTCCATCGAGGAGTTGTCGAAGGGCGGCAGATCGTCCGCAGCGCGGATGTCCGCGGCCAGGACGCGTCCGGCCGCCTGCGCCAGGGGCAGTTGGGTCGTCTCGACAGGGTCGAAGTGGGAAAGGATGCGCTCTCGCGCTTCGTGAACGCTGATCAGGGTCATAGGGGGTGGTGGGCAAATCGAAGGTGTCTCTTGGGATGTCGCTGCGGGAGATCGCTCCATCGCTGTTGTGCGGCTCCTTGCAATGGCATTGAAGTTGTTATCCCGGCCTGCTGCGCTGGGCCTCCAGCACGTTGGGCAGATTCTCGATGCGCGCCAGCAGGCGGCTGAGCTGCGTGATGTCGCGCACTTCGAGCACCAGGCTCATGTCGGCCAGACTGTTGCGGACCTTGATGTCTGCGTCGACCATATTGATCCCCTCGGTGTTGAGCAGATTGGAGATATCTCCCATCAGGCCCTGGCGGTCGTACGCGGTGATGCGAACCGACACGGGATACGTCTGTACGTGCGAACCCCACGAAACCTGCACCAACCGTTCGCGGTCCCTCGTGCGCAGGATGTTGGGGCAGTCACGGCGGTGGATGGTCGCGCCGCGGCCGCGCGTGATGTAGCCGACGATCTCGTCTCCCGGCGTGGGATGGCAGCATTTGCCTATCGAGGTCAGCAGTCCTTTCAGCCCGACCACGTCCACAGCTTTGGAGGAGATCATCTCGCTGGCTGGCGGCGTGGTGGTCAGGATCTCGGTCTCTCCCTCGCTCTCGGAGAGCTGCCGGACGATCTTGGTCACCGAAAGATCGCCGCAGCCGAGGGCTACGAACAGTTCGTCCGGCGTGCGATAGCCCATGCTGCGGGCCAGGGTTTCGAAATTCATTTCCTCGATGCCCAGACGCTGGAGTTCTCGTTCCAGCAGGCTGCGCCCCTGGGTGAGATTCTGCTGGTGGTCCTGTTTTTTGAACCACAGGCGGATCTTGGATTTGGCGCGCTGGGTTTTGACCAGCCCCAGGTTGGCATTCAACCAGTCGCGGCTGGGGCCGCCGCGCTTCGCGGTCAGGATTTCAACCTGCTCGCCGGTTTTTAGCTCCCGATTCAACGAGACCAGTTTGCCGTTAACGCGCGCCCCGCGGCAGCGATGCCCGACGTCGGTGTGGATGTGGTAGGCGAAGTCGATTGGCGTGGAGCCGGCTGGCAGGTCGATGATGTCGCCGCGCGGCGTGAAGACGTAGACCCGATCCTGGAAGACGTCGGTCTTCATGCTTTCGACGAATTCCTGGGCGTCGTCCACGTCCTGCCGCCATTCCATCATCCGGCGCAGCCAGTTGATGCGCTGTTCGTAGGTCTTGTCCGCCGCGCCGCCCTCCTTGTAGCGCCAGTGGGCCGCAATGCCGAACTCGGCGTTCTGATGCATTTCGGGCGTGCGTATCTGCACTTCGAGCGGTTTGCCGTCGTCGTAGATGACGGCAGTGTGCAAGGACTGGTAAAAGTTGTCCTTGGGCGCGGCGATGTAATCGTCGAATTCGTTGGGCAGGGGCCGCCACTGGGTGTGGATCAGGCCCAGGGTGGCGTAGCAGGACGGAACGTCCGGCACGATCAGGCGCACGGCGCGCACGTCGCGCACCATTTCGAACGGCTTCCCTTTCCGCACCATTTTCCGATGGATCGAATAGATGTGTTTGGGGCGGCCCGTGATCTCGGCCTCGATCCCGGCTTGCGCCAGCATTTTCTTCAGCCGGGCCACAATGGCGACGACCTGTTTCTCCCGGTCGGGGCGGCGCTCGTCCAGTTGTGTGGCGATTTCCTTGTATTCTTTTGGGTTGACGTGTCGAAAAGCCAGGTCTTCCAATTCCCACTTGATTTGCCAGATGCCCATGCGGTTTGCCAGCGGGGCAAAAATATCGAGCGTTTGTTGGGCGATGCGCTTGCGCTTGTGTTCGGGCATGTAGCCCAGCGTGCGCATATTGTGCAGACGGTCGGCGAGCTTGATCAGCACGACGCGCACATCGTCGCCCATGGCCAGGAAAGTCTTGCGCAGCGTTTCGGAGACCAGGTCTTGCGGACGCCCCAGCAGGGCGGGCTCAGTGTGGTTGTTTTCGGGCGTCTTTCTGGCGTGCGGGTCTGCTTCCGTTTCGCCGGGGCGCGGTTCTTCGGCATGTTGGTCGCTGCGTGAAACGCGCGGCAGGTTGGTCAGTTTGGTGACGCCGTCCACCAGGTTGGCGATCACCTCGTTGAAATCGCGCCGCAGATCGTCCAGCGTGATGTCGGTGTCTTCGACGGTGTCGTGCAGCAGACCGGCCGCGACCACATCCGGCGGGACGTGCAGTTCGGCCAGGATGGATGCCACGGCCAGGCAGTGGTTGATGTACGGCTCGCCGGAAGCGCGTTTTTGCTTGCGGTGGGCTTTTTCGGCGACGCGGTAGGCGCGTTTCACCAACTCCCGGTCGGCCAGGTTGTAGCTCTCGGGCAATTGTTTGAGCAGTTTCTCAATGGGGATGGCGGTGGTCTTGTGCTTCATCTTCTCTTTATTGTAGTCCATGCGGCTGGAATGTCAAAGAATTGGGGCAGAAAAGTGAATACCAAAACAGCCTGTCTGAAAGACAGGCTGTCGTTTGGCGCGGGTGTGTTTATTCCGCTGGCATGCCAGCGCCCAAATTCTTGCTGCGTTCGATAGATTGCAAGGCCAGATAGCGCTCGCCAAATTTTTCTATGTTTTCCACTTCTGTGTCGTATTGCGCGAAATGGCGTTCTTCGTCCAAGACGAGGTCTTCGAAAACCTTTTTGGAAGCAGAGTCGGCATTGGCGGAACATTCGTTGGCCCAGAGATTGTAGTCTTTCGTGCTGCCCTCTTCCATCTTGCGGGCCAGCGCCAGCATCTCGCCGACGGCGTGGATTTTTTGCACCTCGTGCGAAGCGACCATTTCCACTTCGCCTTTCAGGAACAGAATTCTTTCCGCCAAACGCTCGATGTGCAGCATCTCTTCGATGGCGGTTCGTCTGAACAGACCGGCTAACAGATCGTAGCCTTGGTCGTCACAATAGAAATGAAAGTACATATATTGGTGAACTGCCGACAACTCGTCTGCAATGGCTTTGTTGAGCAATTCAATGCTTTTTTCATGCATAATAGACCTCCATTGGTCGGATAAGCGTTTTGCGTTGATTATACTATACCCTTCGAGCTGACGAAATTGTGTGCGGGCGCTGACGGCCACATCTGCAAGATGGGGCTGTATAATATATAGCAGATTTTGTTTGCGGGCAACCGCTTTTATTCGCGAGTTCAAAGGAGCCAATCTGTGAAAAAGATCATTAAACTCACGATCCTCGCCGCGGTCGTTTTGCTGGCGTTATCCCAACTGGCCGTCAACGCGCTCAAGAGCAATCCGCCGGTCCTGGCCGAGCCGCAATGGGACAGCCCCCAAACGCGCGCCCTGGCAGTACGCGCCTGCTTTGATTGTCACAGCAACGAAACTGTCTGGCCGTGGTATTCCAATCTCCCGCCGGTTTCCTGGCTGGTTGTCATCGATACCATGCGCGGACGGGGAGAATTGAACTTCTCGGAGTGGCGCGCGCAGGGAGTGGACGCCGGGGAGATGCGCGAGGTCATGCTGGAAGGCGAGATGCCGCCTGCCGCCTACCTGCTCACCCATCCGGCGGGACGCCTCAGCGATGCGGAAAAGCAGCAGCTGATGGATGGCCTTGCGCGTTCGCTGGGACAATAGCAGGCTGCCATGTTCTCAAACAGAGCCAGAAAAACGATTCTTGTTTTGGCCGCCCTGATCGTGACGGCCTGTAATTTGCCAGCGCCTGCGGCGACGCCGGTCAGCGACCCGATGGCGACGATGGTCGCGGCGACCATGCAGGCCCTGACGCCGCTCGCCACGCCGACCGCGCCCGTCTCGGCGGCGACGCCTCCACCGGTCACGCCCACGCCAACGACGGGGAGCGTGACCGGCAAGACCTGCTTTGTCCGTGCCTCGGTGCCGGATATGAACATCTACGTGCAGGACACGCAGAGCGGCGCGGTTTTCGAGACCTTTGTCCCCAGCGGCCAGCAAACCTACGAAATCGAATTGCCGCCCGGTTCATACATCGCCTACGCCTGGCTGCCGGACTTCTCCCTCGGCGGGCTGTATTCGGCCTGTCCGAACGGATCGGGTTGCAGCAACCACGCGCCGCTCCCGTTCGCCGTCGCGGCCGGGCAGACCGTGACCGGCGTAGACCTGTGCGACTGGTATCACGGCCCCTTCGACGTGCCGTATCCGCCCAATTACACGTCCGACGCGACCGTCGGCGCGATCTCCGGGACGATCTATGGTTATCCGGGCGGCGCGGACGCATCCCTGACCATTGTCGCCTTCAACCAGGGGACACATTACTGGTACTATTATCAACCTGCCGCCGGCGTGCGGGTGTATACGATTGACAATTTGCCGCCGGGCACGTACCAGGTTGTGGCCTATGACGCCGGCGCTCACCGGGGCGGAACGCCTCCCAACGTCAACGTCGTGGCCGGGCAGACCGTCATTGCCGACATCAGCAACTGGAGCGGTTCGTTCCCGGCCAACCCCGCACCCTGATGTGAGGCGGGGCTCCCGTCCCCGCCGGAGAAGAGGAGACTTTTATGCGTACAAAGATTTGGTTGTTGATCGTGCCGGTTCTCGTGCTCGGTACGGTCTTTTGCTCGACGACGCCCGCTCCGCCTACGCCCACCCCAGACGTGGCCGTACTGGTCGAGGGGACGCTCCAGGCGTTGACCGCCGAGGCGCTCCCGCCAACGACCGACGTCGACGCGCTGGTGCAAGGGACGATGCAGGCGCTCACCGCGCAGGCGGCGTCTGCTCCCGTTTCGACGGACACGCCGCCGCCTCCCGCGACAGGGAGCATTGCGGGCGACCTTTCTTATCCCAGCGAAGTTATCCCGCCGCTGCGGGTGGCAGCTTTCAATGTGGATACCGGACAGGTCTATTACGTGGATACGGTCATGTACCAGGGCGACTACCAGATCGACAACCTGCCGCCGGGCACGTACCACGTGGTGGCTTATGTTTCGAGCGGGACCGGTTTCCCGGCAGGGCTGGGCGGAGGCTACAGCCAAATGGTGCCGTGCGGCCTGGCCTATGGCTGCGACGATCACTCGCTGCTTGACGTGGTCGTCACGGCAGGACAGGTGACGAGCAACATCGATCCCGGCGACTGGTATGCGCCGGATGGTTCGTGGCCGCCGATGCCGTGAGTGGCCGGTGGTTTTGTGCTCAAATAGCCGACTGGCCGTTTGGCGGGATCGTTTGCCGGACGGCCAGTTGTTGTTTTGTGTTCAAGCATTCCCTTTTCGAGACGGCTTCCGGGCCAACCCGAAAGCCGTGATAAAATATAGAACGTACGTTCGCCCCATTTCCCATCCTCCATTCTCCATCCCCTATTCCCTATTCTCTAATTCCCCTCCCTCCCATGAAATTCAAACTTAACGCCCCTTTTCAGCCAACCGGCGACCAGCCCGAAGCCATCCGTCAATTGGTCGCAGGCGTCCAAAAAAAGATGAAGCATCAGGTGCTGCTCGGCGCGACCGGTACGGGCAAGACCTTTACCATCGCCTCGGTCATTCAGCAGCTGCAGATGCCGGCCCTGGTCATGGCGCACAACAAGACGCTGGCGGCCCAGCTCTACGCCGAGTTCAAGGAATTTTTCCCGGAGAACGCGGTTGAGTATTTCGTCTCGTATTACGATTACTACCAGCCGGAGGCCTACGTCCCGCGGCACGACCTGTACATCGAAAAAGAGACCGACATCAACGAGGAGATCGAGCGTTTGCGGCTGGCCGCGACGACCTCGCTCATGTCCCGCCGGGATGTGATCATCGTCGCCTCGGTCTCCTGCATCTACGGCCTGGGAAACCCCGAGGAATACACGCGCGGCGCGGTCAGTTTGCGCGTCGGCGAGCTTACCCGGCGCAATGCCCTCATCCGGCGTCTGGTCGAGGGTCAGTACCAGCGCAACGACATGGAGCTGCGCCCCGGCCTGTTCCGTGTGCGCGGCGATACGCTGGAGATCATGCCGGCCTACGCCGACCGGCGCGGCTACCGCATCACCTTCTTTGGCGACGAAGTCGAGCGCATCATGGAATTCAATTTGGTGACGGGCGAGATTTTGGCGGATTTGGAGAACGTGGAGATCTACCCCGCCAAGCACTATCTGACCGCCGAAGACAAACTCAAGCAGGCCATCGCCGACATCGAAGCCGAATTGGACGAACGCGTGGCCCGGTTTAAGCAGAACGAACAATACCTGGAAGCCCAGCGCATCGAGCAGCGCACCCGCTATGACCTGGAGATGCTGCGCGAAGTGGGCTACTGCTCCGGCATTGAGAATTACTCTCGTCACCTCGACCAGCGCCCCGCCGGTACGCCTCCCTGGACGCTGATCGACTTTCTGCCCAGCGACTATCTGCTCATTCTCGACGAGAGCCACATGACTGTGCCCCAGGTGCGCGGCATGTACAACGGCGACCGCTCACGCAAATCCACGCTGATCGAGTATGGCTTCCGGCTGCCATCGGCGCTGGATAACCGCCCGCTCAGATTCGATGAATTCGAGCAGCACATGGGCTACACCATCTACACCTCGGCTACGCCCGGCCCCTACGAACTGCAGCACGCCGAGCAGGTGGTCGAGCAGGTCATCCGCCCGACAGGACTGGTCGACCCCGTTGTGGACGTTCGCCCGGTGCAGGGTCAGATTGACGATCTGATCGGCGAGATCCGCGCCCGCACGGAGGCGGGGGAGCGCGTGCTGGTCACCACACTGACCAAACGCATGGCCGAAGATTTGGCCGACTATCTGCTGGAGTTGGGCATCAAGGTGCATTATCTCCATTCGGAGATCGACACGCTCGAGCGGGTCGGCATCCTGCGCGACCTGCGGCTGGGCGTCTTTGACGTGGTTGTGGGGATCAACCTGCTGCGCGAGGGCCTCGACCTGCCGGAGGTCTCGTTGGTGGCGATCCTCGACGCGGACAAGGAAGGTTTCTTGCGCTCCGACACGGCGCTGATCCAGACGATTGGCCGCGCCGCGCGTCACGTCAACGGACGGGTCATCATGTACGCCGACCGGATCACCGATTCGATGCGCCGCGCCCTCGACGAGACGAATCGTCGCCGCGCCAAGCAGGTCGCGTACAACGAAGAACGCGGCATCCAGCCGGTCAGCATCATGAAGGCGGTGCGCGACATCACGGACGAATTGTCCGCAGCGGCGTCGGCGGTGTCCGAGCCCAGGGGCGAGTATAAGACCCGCGGCGCGGCCGGCATGCCAAAGGGCGAGCTGAAGCGTCTGATCGTCGAGATGGAGAAACAGATGAAAGCTGCGGCGAAGGATTTGCAGTTTGAGAAGGCCGCCGTCCTGCGCGATCAGATTTTCGAGCTGCGCAAGGTGTTGGCGGATGAATCCAATTTGCCGCCGTGGGAGCGGGTCAAGCTGCTGGCGGGGGAGGAGTAAGTTCATCCCTCCGCGGGTTCTGCTTGCTGTCCGACAGTGCAACTGTCGGACAACGATATATTTGCCTGTGCCCTCAGGATGTCTCGCAGTTGTATTGGGAGGCCGGGGCCACCCTCGGGATGTCTCGCAGGTGCACTGTGCGAGGTCGTGGCCGCTCTCAGGATGTCTCGCAGTTGTACTGCGAGACTGGTACCACCCTGCTACGTTTCCAACAAATCTACGGTGGGATATACCGTTTCTCCGAGCCAATATGCCCGCACACTGGAGTAGGGCCAATCCACAGGGTCGGAAACCAACCCTGCCCGTGCCGGGTTCTCGTGAATATAATCCAGTTTTTGTTGAGCAAATTTCAGCGAGAAAATTGCTTCAGGGTGCGATCCTTCTTGCCAGACTTGGTATTGCGAAACATCGCTGGCCCTGTTGTGCAAACGGGCTTTCCGAAATCCGGCCAACAGCGTTTGGTTTTCTGTTTTTGCTGCCTGCCTTGAGATCGCACGAGACGTGAAGCGTTTAAAGTCCCGCAAGACATCTGAAAGTTTGGTGTTCTCCTCAGGCCAGAGAATGGCATGGATGTGGGTCGGCATGACGACAAAAGCGTTCAGGCGCGTGTGTTTGTGCTCGCGTAAATATGCCAGGCTGTCCAGTACGATTTGGCAACAGGTCGTTTCTTTGAACACCGGTAGCCAGTGGACTATCGTACAGGTGACGAAATAGGGATAATTCTCATCGGAGAATATGCGATACCCGCCAGCCAAGTTTTCTCCCTTTATCTGACTGATGCGTTTTCTTGCTGCCTATGTCTGCCTGTTTGCCGTCCGACAGTACAACTGCCGGACAGCGGTGTGTCTGCTGTGCCTGATAACAACTGTTGAAGGCAAGATTGCTTAGAACGCCTCGCGGTTGTCAGATCTGCCTTGTTTGCGGCTTGCTTGCCGTCCGACAGTACAACTGTCGGACAGCGATGTGTGAGGAGTAGGTTCATCCCTCCCGCAGGTTCCCGACTTGCGGGAGGCTGCACGCTACAGCCGCGCTCCACCGCCTTGGGCGCGTACCAGTTCCGCACCCAGAGCGGCCAGTTCATCCAGATATTCGGCGTTGACAAATCCCGGCACGGACAGATAGACGCCGCCCGGCGCGAACAAAATGACCAGTTGGTCGGTCGCGTTTGCCTTTGTTAGCGGATGTCTGTTTGCCCAGTCCACTAACGGCGTGGTGGTCCAGGGGTTTAATATTTGCTGCGCAAGATAGGCATCGCTGGCGTAAACGAAGTAATAGGGCTCCAGCGCTGGAATATCTGCAACGACCTCTGCCTTGTCCACTCCCGGGATGTCGTTTACGTCAAAGCCATAGAGTTTCAACGAATGTTTGACGAGCGTTCCGCTTAACGGTCGCGCCAGCTTATCGAGCAGGCCTTTCCCATTCTGGGTTGTTTGCGCCAGGTACAGGAAGCCGTCTGGCAGTTGGTAGTCTCTGGAATGCCAGCGGGTGAGCGGCGCGCTGCCGAAGGTCAGGGTCGAAAGTTTCCAGCGGACGCCGTTGGTGACGCGTTCTTCGTCCTGGCTGCCGGTGATGGATTCCTGTTCTTCCCTAAGCCCGGTGACAGCCATCTGCGAAGCCATCTGCAGCATGTCTCCGATGTTTTGAATCCCGTCCATCCCGCCGACGCCGATGAACTCGCGCAGGCGTTGGGCCTGTTTCTCTTTACCCGACAGGCCGCTCGTGTAATAAGTCCGCAGGGGGACGACCTGCCCGTCCTGGAGCACGATCTCGACGCGATAGGTGCGCGAACCGTCTTCGTCATCTATGCTGGTGCCAATTTGAATCGCGGCGATGTCCCCAAAGGGGATGGACTTGGTCGAACGCCGCAGGAGCGAACGACGGGTGATGGTCAGGGTTCTGGTGATCCTGTCCGCCTGGACGGTCAGCACCGAGGAGGTCAGGAAGACGATCAGGCCGATCCCTGCTCCGATGGCTGGTATCACCCATTGTGCGGGGTTGCGGATGTAGAAGTAGATTCCCACGCCTGCGGCCACGATGCCAAAGACCCACATGGCGGTAGGGTAGTCACGGAAAGAGAGTCGGTTTGGGGTAGCGTCCATTGTCCATCCTCCTGTATGTTACGGCACAACTTCATTATACATTCAAAACCTGTCCGGAAAATGTGTGGCAGCGACTTTTAGGGAGCGGCCGGCGGGAGCGCAGTCGAAGGACGGGTGACGCAATCACCGTTGCCGCGTTTTAATTTTTCGGATAGACCCTTCATTTTGCGAAAGTGTATACTTGTTGGCAAATAATGTTCGGAAATCGAGCTGTTTGATCATGGAGGTGTGTTGTGAAGTCTAAAAAGTGGTTGCTCCCATTGCTGCTGGTTGCGGCGATCCTGGTCGTCTATGTGTGGCCGGTGCCGCAAAGGAGTTTCGAGCAGCTTGCTGGCAAAGTGGATGCCGACGATGCTCGATCCCTGCTGGATTTTCGACAGGCGCATCCGCCGCAGACGCTGGACGTGGGCGGCGTGACCTGGGAGTACGTCGCGTTGGGACAGGGCGGCGAGACGATACTCTTCCTGCACGGCATGACCGGCGCATACGACATCTGGTGGCAGCAGATGGAAGCGCTGCAAGACCGCTATCGCGTCATCTCGGTCACCTATCCGGCGGTCGACTCGCTGGAGGCAATGCGTGCGGGGGTCTTGGCCATTCTGGATGCGGAAGGCGTGGACCGGTTCGACGTGGTCGGCTCTTCCCTGGGCGGATATTTTGCGCAGTATCTGGTCGCCAGCGTGCCGGACCGCATCGAGAAAGCGGTTTTTGCCAACACGTTCCCGCCGAACGGCATCATCGCCGAGAAGAACAAGACCCTCGGCGCGCTGCTGCCCTATCTGCCGGCCTGGCTCATCATGAAGGTGATGTCCGGCAGCATGGTTGAGAAGGTCTACCCTGCCGCGGGCGTGGGCGACGCGGAACTGGTGCTGGCCTTTGGCCTGGAGCAGACGCACGGGCGCATGTCCAAGGCGCAGTTGCTGGGACGTTACCGCTGCGTGGTCGAGCCCTTCGCGCCGCCGGATGTGGCTGCGCTGGGCATTCCCATCCTGATCATCGAAGCCGACAACGACCCGCTGGTCGAACCGGCGCTGCGGGAGATGCTGAAGACGACCTACCCCTCCGCGCAGGTGGTGACGCGGCAGGACGTGGGGCACTTTTCGTATTTGAACGACGCGGCCGCATATACGCAGATTCTGGAAGATTTCTTCGGCGCGCCGTAACCCTCGATTTGTTTGTCAGCACAGGGAATGCCTCGCTCGGCGGCGGTCTCATGACTGGCGTCGAGAGGGGGCTGGCCGCCGAGTCGGTCACATCCTGGGGTCGGGAGGCCCCGGGACGTCTGGGGTTGCTTTAAACAACCTTTCTTTTTCCTTCATGGGAACTTTACATTGCTGCGCTATCCTATGGGCAGGAAATCAGGGATAACCTGAAAAAAACATGAAGGAGTGTAAACATGAAGAAGACTTTGGTAATTGCTCTGATCGTCGCCGTGGCTGTTGGACTGGTTGCTGCCGGCGCTGCCTTTGCCCAGGGAAATCAACCCCCGGTGCGGACTTCCAATCCTGGCGGTGACTTTGGCCACATGGGCGGATACGGCCCTATGATGGGCGCTGATGGCGATGAAGGCCCGATGCACGACGCGATGGTCGACGCATTCGCAGATGCGCTCGGCATTCCGGCGGATGAACTGGAAAGCCGCCACGATGCCGGCGAGAGCATGTACGATATCGCCCTGTCGGAAGGCTTTACCGCCGACGAGTTCTATGCGATCATGGCAGATGCGCGCAGCGCAGCCCTGGAAGCCGCTGTTGCGGATGGGACCATGACGCAAGAGCAGGCGGACTGGATGAATTCCCGCGGCGCCGGACATGGCGGCTACGGGGCAGGAACCGGCGAATGCGATGGCAGCGGCCATCAGGCTGGCTCCGGCATGGGTGGATACGGCGGCGGTGGACGCTGGGCGCAGTCCCAGGCCGCTCCGTAAGACACATTGCGTGAATTGACAAAAGGTCGCAGGGACTTCAGTGTCCTTGCGACCTTTGTTTTTTGGGGATCGCTGCGCGCCTTTGTGGGCGCCCGCGACGGCATTCGGAATTTACACCGTTATACCCACCCAAACAGCCGCGCGATGCTGGCCGTGGTGAACGTCACCACGAAGCCGATGCCGAGCGGCAGCAGCGCGCCGAGCGCGGCCCACTTCTTGCTGTTGGTCTCTTTGTAGATGGTGATGATGGTCGTCGCGCAGGGATTGTGCAGCAGCGCGAACAGCATCAGGTTGATCGCGGTCAGCATCGTCCAGCCGTGCATGTCCACCAGCAGGGTCTTCAGGTCGTTCAGGCCGGGCAGGTCGGTCATCATGCCGGTGCCCAGATAGACCATCAGCATGGTCGGCACGACGATCTCGTTGGCCGGGATGGCGATGATGTAGGCCAGCAGGATGACCCCGTCCAGTCCCAGCAGCAGGCCGAAGGGATTCAGGAAGTCGGCGATGTGCTGGGCCAGGCTGACGTTCCCCAGGTTGATATTTGCCAAAATCCAGATAACGGCCCCGGCGGGCGCGGCGGTCTGGACGGCGCGAAACAGCACGAACAGGGTGCGGTCGATCAGTGACGTGTACAGGATGCGGATGAAGTTCGGGCGGCGGTACGGCGGCAGTTCGAGCGTGAACGCCGAGGCCTCGCCCTTCAGGATGGTCTTGGAGAGCGCCCAGGAGACGACCAGGGTGAAGATCACGCCGATCACCACCACGCCGACCACCGATCCGGCCGCGGCGATGGATGCAAAGGCCGGGGGGAAGGCGGCTGCCACGAAAACGGTGCCCAGCATGATCAGCGTCGGGAAACGTCCGTTGCAGGGGACGAAGTTGTTGGTCAGGATGGCGATCAACCGTTCGCGCGGCGAGTCGATGACGCGTGTTGCAACCACACCGGCCGCGTTGCAGCCGAATCCCATTGCCATCGTCAGCGCCTGTTTGCCGTGCGCCCCGGATTTCTTGAAGAGAAAGTCCAGGTTGAAGGCCACGCGCGGCAGGTAGCCCAGGTCTTCCAGAAAAGTGAACATGGGAAAGAAGATCGCCATCGGCGGCAGCATGACCGCGATGACCCAGGCCAGCCCGCGGTAGACGCCGTGCCAAAGGAAGCCGGTGATCCACCAGGGGATGCCCCAGGACTCGAAGAGGTTTGCGGCCTGCGCCTCGACCCAGAACAACCCGCTGGCGATCAGGTTCGAAGGGGCGTTGGCGCCGATGACGGTGATCCAGATGATGACGGCCAGCATCAGCAGCATGATCGGCAGGCCGAAAATCGGCGAGGTGACGATGCGGTCGATACGCTGGTCGAAGTCGTATTTGTGGTCGCCTTCTGCATGCACGGCGCGCCGGGCGATGGTCTCGGCCTCGTTGTAAAGCGATTTGACGATTTCGTCGCGGAAGCCGGTGCCGAGCGTGCCGCGCAGTTGGTCGGCTTTGGCCAGGATTTCGGTGGCGTCGGGTGGGTTGGTTGGGTTGGGGGGCATATTTTAATTACTCGCTCACTGTCTTCCTTCGATGGCCATCTTTTTGCTGAACTGCACGTCGGCGCGGCTCTGGCGGGTGACCAGGTTGGCCAGTTCGCCGCTCAGCAGCGCCTGCTGGACTTTGGCGTCCCCGTCCAGCAGGCGGATGGCCAGCCAGCGGGCGTTCGGGACGCCGGGAGCGGCTGCCTCGATCATCGGCGCCAGCTCAGCGACAGCGCGTTGGAATTCGGGCGTGCCCTGTATGCGCATGGGCTGGGTCTCGATTTCGCCGTTGACGACCTGCTCGATGGTCGAGAGCAGGGTGTGGATGCCTTCTCCGCTGCGGGCTGCGATGGGGATGGCCGGTACGCCCAGGTCACGGGCCAGGCTGCGTGTATCCACGTCCAGGCCTCTGCGGCGGGCCTCGTCCATCAGGTTGACGGCCACGACCACGTTTTGGGTGATTTCCATCACTTGCATGACCAGGTTCAGGTTGCGCTCCAGCGCGGTCGCGTCGGTGACGACGACGGTGCAGTCCGGTTGGCCGAACAGGATGAAGTCACGCGCTACTTCTTCGTCCTGACTTGCGGAAAGCAGGGAGTAGGTGCCGGGCAAGTCCACCAGTTTGTAGCGGACCTTGTTGAACTCGAAGCCGCCCTCGGCGCGCGTGACGGTCTTGCCGGGCCAGTTGCCGGTGTGCTGCTTCAGACCGGTCAGGGTGTTGAACAGGGTGGATTTGCCGGTGTTGGGGTTGCCAGCCAGCGCGACCACGCGGTCGAAGTTGTCGAGGCTCAAACCCATTTGTTCGAGCTGGGTGAACGCCGGGCAGGTCTCGCAGTGTTCGGTGGGCAAACTAAGTTTTTTGCTGCTCATGGATGTCTCGTTTCTGTTCAGGGCCGCGGGTTGGCTTTGCAAAACTTAAGTCGGTTTTACCCAAACCTGATTCGCCTGTTCGCGGCGCAGCGCGATCAATGTGCCGCGCACGCGGTAGCCGCGCGGGTCGCCGAAGGAATTTTTCAGTTCGGGATAAATCGTCGTGCCGGGCGTCAATCCCAGGTCCAGGAAGCGGCGGCGGGTGAAGCCCTGGCAGGCTTCGTCCAGCGCCACGATCTCGCCACGCTGGTTGTGGCGCAGTTCGTCCAGCGGGACGGCATCTGTCAGGGCCAGCATGCTCTCTGGCAGCGGCGCAACGTGGACGTTGGCGGCCACGGCGGGCGCCAGCAGGTACTCGGCTTCGCCATCGCTCAGCACGTAGCGTTCGGGCGCGGTTTCGATGATGCGGATGGTCTGACCGAGACGCAGGCCGGCGGCCAGGATCTGCGCGTAGGCTAGTTCGGGCTCGTCCTCCAGGTGTACGATGCGCGCGGGACGATTGGTTTGCCACGCCGTCAGCGGCGTCCCCCCGCCGGACGGCAGGACCCCGTCCCGGTTCGGGATCGGATCGCCGTGCGGATCGCGGGTTGGGTAGCCGAGGGCCGCGTCCAGTTCGTCGGCTTGCGCAGGGGTCAGGCTGTGTTCGCGGCGGTGGGCCTCGGCGTGGATTTTTTCGAGCGGCAGACGGGCTTCGTCGGCCAGATAACGCTCCCACAGACGGTGAGCGCGTACGACGTGCAGCGCCCAGCGTTCGCCTTCGGGCGTCAGGTACAGTTCGACGCCGCGGTGTTCGATCAGGTTCTGGGAGTTCATGCGGGCGATGATATTCATCACTTTGGCGGCCGGCAGGCCCAGGGTCCCGGCGAGCGATTCGGGCGATGCGTGGCGTCCCTGCTGCTCCCGGTCGATCAGGTGCTTCAGGGCGTCCTCCATGAGTTCACGAGTCCGCATCTCGCGCCAGTTCCCGAGCAGCGTCCGGAGGCCGTAGCGGGGGGCGAAGACGATGACAAGCAGGGCAGGGACGAGTGACAGCCAGAGAATGAGATTCATGCAATAACCTCGATGAAGACCTTGTCGGTGATGGCGGTTCCCAGGACGAGCGGATCGGCCTGGGCGTCGATTTTGATTTGCAGGTTGTGGTCGAATTCGTCGTACGCGTCGACGGTCAGTCCGACGCCGGGCGTCAGCCCCAGCCTTTGCAGGTGGCGCAGCAGGGCCGGGTCGTCGGCGTGCACGCGCTGGACGACGGCGCGCTGGCCGGGGCGCAGTTTGCTGAGCGGGACAGCCTCGAAGGGGGGCATGGTCAGTTCGCGGGTCGGGATGGGTTCGCCGTGCGGGTCGCGGACGGGGTGACCGAGGGCCTCGGCGATGCGTTCCTCGAAGTCTTCCGAGATAACGTGCTCCAGGCGGCAGGCCTCCTCGTGGACTTCATCCCAGGTGTAGCCCAGGGTTCGATAGAGGTAGGTTTCGAGCAGTCGGTGGTGGCGGACGATCTCCAGCGCGGCGCGCTCACCCGCGGGAGTCAACGTGACGCCGTGATGTTTGCGGTAGACGATCAGCGGCGGCTGGGTGACAGCCAGGCGTTTCAACATGCCGGTGACCGAGGCTGGCGCGACGCCCAGGCGCGCGGCCAGGGCGGTGGTGTTGGCGGCTGCTCCATTGGCGCTGAGCGCGTAAATGGCTTTGAGGTAATCCTCGCTGGCGTGGGTCAAGGTATTCTTCATGGCTAAAATCAGATTTAGGGTAGTCTAAATCAGTTTACTGCAAGAAGGGAATCGAGTCAAGAGGCGCCGCTTTGTTTTTGTGGTTTTTCGCCATAGTATTGATAGTAGTTTACTTCCAGGGCCCCATTGTAGAGTTTTCTGACCCTGTCCGGCCGTGATCGTTTGAAATAGTTCGGGAATTGTTTGTCGGCGGTCAGGATATATAGAGACCACCCCGTTTTCTTCCTGAATGTTTTGTTGAGCGAGATATAGATTTTGTTAAGTGCTTGAAGCTCCCCTACTTTGATTCCGTAGGGAGGATTCGAGATGACGATGCCATAGCGTTTGTCGATCCACAAATCTTTGATGTCTTTTTGCGCAAAGACAATATCCTTCCCAACTCCTGCCTGCCCGGCATTAGCTTTGCCGGCGTTGACGCTGGCAGCATCAATGTCGTAGCCGAATAGCTGGAGTTCGCTGTTGGTATCAACTGCCTTGCGCGCGGAGCGTCTTGCCTGGAGCCAGGCTTCCTGGTCGATTGCTGGCCATTGTTCAGAAGCAAATTCCCGCTTGAGACCCGGCGCGATGTTCCGGGCGATCATTGCGGCTTCGATCAAGATTGTCCCTGAACCGCACATGGGGTCTATTAACAACCTGTCCTTGTTCCAGAAGCTGAGCAGAACCAGTCCGGCGGCAAGCGTCTCTTTGAGCGGCGCTGGCCCGGCTTGTTTTCTGTAGCCCCTTTTGTGCAGCCCCGCGCCGGACGTATCGATGGAAAGCACCGCGACGTCTTTGCGCAGCGATACCTGGATGGTGAATTTTGCCCCTGTTTCTTCAAACCATTCCGTATCGTATTTTTCCTTGAGCCGTTCAACGACGGCTTTTTTAACGAT
>JAADGN010000016.1:10055-30961 GCA_013152325.1 Chloroflexota bacterium | reverse complement strand
GAGCCACAAACGCAGGACGTTGACCTCGCCAGGCTCGCCCTGATCAGCTTCAGGCGCGCCCTCGGGGGTATCGACATCCGGCGATGGGGCGCTGGAACTGCTTTGGAGGAGCCCAATCAGATAACCGATAACGAGAACAGCGAGCAAAATTCCAAGAGTAGTGAGGTCCGGGTTCATGTTAATCACCTACCTTTGGTTGACAGGTTGGACAGATATGTGTACCGCGCTGACCAACGAGGATACGCTGGATCGCCGTTCCGCAAACGGGACACGGTTCTCCGCCGCGATCATAAACGCGGAAATGATTTTGAAATTCGCCGCCCCGGTAGACCCAGTCAATGCTGGCGCCGTTGCGGCGGATGCCTTCTTGCAACACATCGCGCACGGCTCGCCACAGATCCTCGACCTGCTCACGCGAAATTAAATCAGATTTCGTCCGCGGATGCAACCCGGCCATATGTAATGCCTCGTCGGTGTAGATATTGCCCAGCCCAGCCAGGAAGGATTGGTCGAGCAGGAGCGGTTTTAGCTGGCGGCGGTGCGCCTGCAGCCGTTCGTAAAACACCTGCGACGTAAACGCTGCGTCGAGCGGCTCCGGCCCAAGACGCGCAAGCACCTCGTCGGGGTTGTCTGTCAGCCAGACACGGCCAAACTTGCGTGCGTCGTTGAATGCCAGCGAAGAGCCGTTCGAGAGTGTCAATATCAGCCGGTCGTGCTTTTCGGGGGCTTGCGTCCTCTCTCTGAGCAGCAAATCGCCGCTCATGCGCAAATGAATGAGCAAATGCCCTTTGGAGAGGTGCAGGTGAATGTACTTTGCCCGCCGCGTGACGGCCTCGATCTTTTGGCCGCGCAGGCGCTTTTTGAACTCGACAGGCGAGGGCGTTGCCAGCGTCCGCGCCCAGCGCAGGTCAACCGATTGGACGCGCTTCCCAACCAAATCCGGGCGCAGTCCGCGGATGATCGTCTCGACTTCAGGGAGTTCGGGCATAACCAGCAGGCAGCGAACAGCGAACAGCGCTCAGCAGGATGCTCACAGCAGGCAGACGACCGTTCACTCGTTGAACATCTCGCCGACGCTGCGGCCCTCGTGCGCCCGCAGGATGACCTCGCCCAGCAACGGGGCGACAGAAAGTACCCTCAACTGATCGCCGAAGAGCGCCTTTTTCCCAGGAGGGATGGGCACGGTATCAGTCGTAATGAATTGCTTGACCGGCAGGGCAGACAACTGCTCGGCAGCGTTTTTCGAGAAAATGGGGTGGACAAAGGTCACATATATGTTCCGCGCGCCATTCTCTTTAATTAAATTGACGGCTTCTACTATCGAGCCGCCGGTGTCCACTTCGTCATCCACCACAATTACATCACGATCATGCACGTCGCCAACCAGGGTCAGGGCTTTGGCCTTGGCATCGTTGGCGACGCGGCGTTTCTCGATGAAGGCGATCGGCGCATCCACCCGCGCCGCGAAATTGCGTCCCTTTTTCGCAAACCCCAGGTCGGGGGTCAACACGACCGGATTCTTCAAATTGGCGATCAGTTCCTTCTTGACATAGTCGATCAAAATGTGAAAAGCGGTCAACACGTCGCCGGGGATGGAGAAAAAGCCCTGGATCTGCCCCGCGTGCGGGTCAAAGGTCATGTAGCGATCCGCGCCGGCGATTTCGATCATGTCGGTAACCAGGCGGGCTGTGATCGGGACGCGCGGCTGGTCCTTTTTGTCGGAACGTCCATAACACAGGTACGGAACGACCGCGGTGATGCGCGCCGCCGAATCCAGCCGCAGGGTCTGGAGCATGATCAACAATTCCATCAAATTCTGGTGGACGGGCCGCGATGTGGTTTGGATGACGTATACATCCTGGCCGCGCACGCTGCCATGCAATTTGACGAACAGGTTGTCGTTGGGGAAGAGTACCACGTCCCGACCGCACAATTCGGTATTGAGGTAATCGGCAATTTTCCCTGCCAGTTCGGGGGATGCTGTACCGGCAAACAACTTGATCCCGCCATAGGCTTTCATTTCATGGGTGTGGTGATGTACCATTGTTCTTTCCTACTCTTGGAGAATTCCACTCGGAACGCAAAACGCTCATCAAGAACATATCTTCATATTTTCCGTGTTTATAAACCGCCTGCCGCATACGCCCCTCGTGCACAAAGCCAACCTTCTCGTAGGAACGGACGGCGTTCAAGTTGCTTTCGTGCACGCGCAGGAAAATGCGGTTCAGGTTAAGGGTTTCGAAACCATGTTCAAGCAGCAGACGCATCGTCTCGGTGCCGTAGCCCTGATTCCAGACCGATTTGTCGCCAATGGCAATGCCGACCTCGGCTGCGCGGTTCGTCCACTCGATGTTGTGAAAGCCGCAACTGCCAATGTGCTGCCAGCCGTTTTCAAGGCGCGCCTCGATGGCAAGCGGTCTCTCTTCTGCGGGTCGCTTGGACAAGTTCTCGAACCATTGTTCTTCTTCCCAGGTGGTCATGGGCAAATACATCGTCAGCCCTTCGGTCACCTCGGGATCGTTGAACCAGGCCACGAAACGCGGGATATCATCCCGCTCCACGCCGCGCAGGCGAATGCGCTCGCCGTAGATCATCCTTTCCTTCCGTTCATGAGCATCCTGACCGCCTCCCAGGGTGAAAGACTGCGCTGGATGACCTGGGACAACGCCTCCTCGTAGCGTTTTTCGGAGACATCGGCGCGGAACCGGGAGACCAGCGTCTCCTGGATCAACGCATCCAGCTCGGACTGGAGCCGGGCGCGCTCACGAGCGACCCAGTCTCCGCTCTGACGCAGATGCTCGGCGTGACGGGCGATGGCCTCGGCCAATTCGGGGATGCCTGTCCCGTCTGTCGCGACCGTGCGCTGCACGGGCGGGATCCACAAGAGCGTATCCTCTTCCACCTCCTGGGCTGGAACGGTCATCGTTTGCCCGTGATGCCGGAAGACGCGTTTAACGGGATGCGCCAGTTCAAGCATACTCTTGAGGGCGCGCTCGGTATTCTCCACGCCGGGCCGGTCGGCCTTGTTGATGACCAGCACATCGGCGATCTCCAGAATACCGGCTTTGATGGCCTGGATGTCGTCACCCAGACCGGGCGCTTCGACAACCAGCGTGGTATGCGCCAGGCGGGCAATATCCACCTCGGCCTGTCCCGCGCCGACCGTCTCGATCAGGATCACGTCAAAACCGGCAGCGTCGAAGACCTGGACGACAGCCGCGGTAGTCTGTGCCAAGCCGCCGAGCGAGCCGCGTGAAGCCATTGAGCGGATGAACACATTCGGGTCGCCGGCCAGGTCACGCATCCGGACGCGGTCGCCGAGCACCGCGCCGCCCGTAAACGGGCTGGACGGGTCCACCGCGACGATGGCGACGCGTTTGCCATCCTGTTTTCGGTAGTGCAGCGCCATCTGGTTGACCAGGGTGGATTTCCCCGTGCCCGGCGCGCCGGTCACGCCAATCAAGTGCGCCTTGCCAGTGTGCGGGAAAAGCTCGGCCAACGCAGCGCGGCCTTCCTGCGTGTCGTTCTCCACACGCGTCAGCAGGCGGGAAAGCGCCAAGCGGTCTTTGTCCAAAACAGCCTGAGCCAAAGTCATGTACGTCCTCTATGCAGCAGCCAGCACAGACTGGCGAACGTCGGCGACGATGTCCTCGGTCGAGGCGCCGGGGCCGTAGATACCAGTTACGCCCATCTCCTTGAGACGCGGCACGTCTTCGTCCGGGATGATGCCGCCCACAAAGAGTTTGACGCTCTCCTGGCCGTTGGCCTTCAGAAGCTCGATGATACGCGGCACGAGCGCCATATGCGCTCCGGACAAAATGGACAACCCGACCACATCCACATCTTCCTGCAAGGCAGCTTCGGCGATCATTTCAGGGGTCTGGCGCAGGCCGGTATAAATGACCTCCATGCCGGCATCGCGCAGCGCCCTGGCAACCACTTTAGCCCCCCGGTCGTGACCGTCCAGGCCAGGTTTGGCAACCAATACACGGATCTTACGTTCGCTCATGCTTCCCTCCACAAAGTGTGCTTGATCTCATTTGAAAGTATGCGGCAAAAAGCACACACGACACATTTTCGTGACGCCAGATGAGAATGAGTGCCCTTCTCGAAAATTATACTATGGGTTTTTTTCACAAACGGGCGATGGGCCCTGCTTGGATAACACACAATGCCATTGCAACGATCTTCTTCCTGTCGCAGCCGCATCGTCCCCGGATGGGGAAGGGCGGATCGTGCAAACGCCGCTCTTCGACTGCGATGACGCTATCGCTTCGCCCAAAGCCCCCGCACTCCCGAAATACCCCATACCAATGGTCACTTGACCGAACGCGCGCGAGGTAATAAAATCTGGTCAACCTTAAAATATGCTATACTGTTGCTATGCGAACGCCGCACGCCGAGTGGACTGAATGGGCCAATATCCTGCATCATTTGAGACTGAAAGGCCTCGTTGCCTGGTTCCTGGAAGCAGGTGAACCTTTGATGCTGCTGGGTGCACAGGCGCTGTATTTCGGGCAGCCTTTTTTGGGCCGCGACCGGGTCGGGTCCCTGGCGCACTTGCTGGAAGATGGTGACGAAGCCCGCGCGTTCGCTGCTTTTCTACGGGAGGACGCAACCTCGTGAACTTGACAGCCGCTGCTGCCGGTCTTCTACTTGTTTTGTTGAGCGCAGGCTTACTGCTGGGACTCTCCCTGCTGA
This sequence comes from Chloroflexota bacterium, assembly GCA_013152325.1. Classification (GTDB taxonomy): domain Bacteria; phylum Chloroflexota; class Anaerolineae; order Anaerolineales; family Villigracilaceae; genus Desulfolinea. The sequence continues at coordinate 26,260 of JAADGN010000016.1, read as the reverse complement.
AACGTAAGTCTAAAGCATCCTTCCGCGACATCCCCGCATTCACACGCCTACAAAAAGCTATCGGAACTGCCGTCGAAGACGGGACGCGCCTGCATTTTTCGCTGGGACGCTCCGATCTGGTCACGCCGCGCAGCGCCGCGTCCTTCGCGACGCTCGGCATGCTGCGCCGGATAGCGGAAGTGACCTCGGCCAGTGACCGGCCTCCGGTCGCGACCTCTGGCGACGCAGCATTGGCGATCCTGACGCAGGATACCTTGCAAGCAGCCTATCAGGCTGCCGGCGCGGGGCAGCAATACCGTCCGACCACCGGCCGCCTGACCGGGTTGACCCCGTTCGCATACGCGGCCGGCGCGCTGTCTGTCATCCGTGACGAGAACGTTTCGGCCAACATCCTGGCTGGCGGATTCGGCGTCGAAGTGGCTTTATTGACCGATGCTGCCGAACGCGAAAACGCCTTTGCCCTGGCCGCAGCCGACGACCTGGCCGCGCAGGCAGTCTTGTATGCCAGCGCACAGGAACCGTTGATCGGCGAGGAACTGTACGCCGCTGGAGCCTACGTACAAGCCGGCCCGACGCACACGGCCAGCCTGCACGTGCAGGACATCCTGCGCTGGTTGATTGTCCTGGTGATGCTGGGCGGCGCGGCTATGAAACTGGTGGGTGTTCTGTGAGACGACTGTTTGCCCCTGCCATCGCAATCGCCATCGGCCTGGTCGTCCTGTTGGGGTATTTCCTGCCAGACTACACTACGATAGCGGAACTGCGCATCCAAATCGTCCATTGGGCTGTGATCCTGGCAGGCGTGGCCGTCCTGGTCGGCGTCTTCAATTTGTTTTTCGTCCATATCGAGAAAATCCGCAAGAAGCAGAAGGGGAGCGTATACAGCCTGCTGCTGATCGCCGCACTTTTTGCAACTTTTATCCTTGGTTTGGCGCTCGGCCCGGATCATTCGATAATGCGCTCGTTGTTCGATGCCGTCATCCTGCCGGTCGAGACCAGCCTGATGGCAATCCTGGCTGTGACGTTGGTCTACGCCAGCATGCGTCTGACCCGCCGTCGCAGCGACCTGATGGCCATCATTTTCATTATCACGGCGCTGATCATCCTGCTGGGCACGGCGCCGCTGCCGCTCTTTGAAATCCCGATGGTCGGAGATATCATTCACGCCTGGATCGTCAACGTCCCGGCAGCAGCCGGCGCGCGCGGTATCCTGCTGGGCGTGGCGTTGGGCACACTGATGACCGGCCTGCGCATCTTGTTCGGGGCAGACCGCCCCTACGGGGGTAAGTGATGGCTGTCATTCGCTGCCCCGTATGCGGGAAACCCAATCCGGACGACCTGGAACTCTGTCAGCACTGCGACTCGTCTCTCAAGCCGACAACGGCTGAACTGGACGGCGTCAGCGAGATGATCCGTCCCGGCGAAGCGCCGACCAAAAAGGTGACCGCCGAACTGGAACAGACTCTCCCGGCATGGCTGCGCGGCGCACGCAAAAGCGACCAGACGGAGGACAAGGAAGAAACCCCTTCCGATGCGTTAAGCCCCCCGCCCCAGAAAAGCGTCAGCATAGAGGAACCGGCTGCGGAGGAAGATTTGCCAAACTGGCTGGACGGGCTGGAAGCCGAAGCCGAATCGGACGAGGAAGAAGTCCCCGATTGGCTGGCAAACCTGCAAACAGAGACGCCTGTTTCCGCTGAAGAGACCGCCGAACCTGAAGACGAGCCGGACGAAGGCCGGCCGGCTGTCGATGAACCGATCACGGCGACATCAGAACCCGTGGCTCCCAGAACAGGCGAGTTGATTGCCACCCCCGAAGGCGAATTGCCCGGCTGGCTGGCAGACCTGCAAGCCGAATCCGGCGAGGCCGCGGAAACGCCGGGCGAAGATTTGCCTGACCTGATCGTCGAAAGCGAGCAGCAGGCTGCGGAACTTCCCGCGGACTCGGAGCCGGCTGCCGCCGAAACGGCAGGCACCGAAAAAGGTCTTCCCGATTGGCTGGCAAAATTGTCCGCCGAGGAAGGACCCGGCGCGCCCCCAGCCGAAGAACCGTCCCGGCCCGCTCCGGCTTCGACGCCTGGCGAAGAACTGCCCGACTGGTTATCTGCCGAGACTCCCGCCGCCGCTCCGCCACAGGAACACGAACCGGAGCCCGCCGCCGCACAACCCGCGCAGGAGGAACTCCCGGACTGGATCTCCAGGCTGCCTGCTGACGAGACTCCTGCCGGCGCGAAAACGGAACAACCCGCGGAGGCGGAAGCGGCCCCCGACTGGCTGTCAGGCCAGGGGGAGTCCGAAGCGGCGCAGCCATCCGCCCCGGTCGAAAGCGCAGCGGAGTCCGCATCCCCTGCTGATAACGCGGCCCCCGACTGGCTGTCCAGAATGTCGGACGTATCCCCCGAGATGCCTGCACAAGATGCGCCCGAACAACCGGCGGCGGCTTCCGACGACGGCGTGCCCGACTGGCTGTCCTCCCTGCCCGCTGTGGAACAAAATATCGAGCAGCAGCCTGCCAAAGAAAGCACGCCCGCGCTGATTTTGGACGAGGAAACTATCTCGGAAGATGACATGGACGCCATCTTCTCGATGGAAATGCCCGACTGGCTTTCCACACTCAGCCCCGAGGAGAAAGAAGCCACTGCCGGGGAAGGTGAAACGCCCGCGCCTGAAGAGAGTCCCGCATCGCTGGAATCGGCGGAACTGCCCAGTTGGGTACAGGCCATGCGCCCGGTGGAATCCGTTGTGCCGGAATCGCCCGGCAACGAAGACATCGAACACGTGATCGCAAGAGAAGGCCCGTTGGCTGGGTTGAACGGCATCTTGCCCGTTGGGCCGGGCATCGGCCCGTTCAACAAGGCGCAGGCTCATTCGATAAAACTCCAGGTCAGCGAGAGCCAGCAGTCAAGCGCCGCGCTCCTGGAGAAAATGCTGTCAACCGAAAGTGAACCGCGCCCGCTTTCAACCCCGCCGCAGGTACTCCCGGCGCGTGTGCTGCGCTGGGTAATCGCCCTCCTCATGTTTTTGGCGGTCGGCGCATCCACGTTCGCCGGGACACGGATGACCCCCCTGGCCAGCCTTTATCCGCCCGAAGTCGGCGCGGTGAAAGATGTGATCAACAGTCTGCCCGACAACGCGCCGGTGCTGCTGGTCTTCGACTACGAGCCGGGCTTTGCCGGTGAACTGGAGGCCGCGGCCGCGCCGGTCGTGGATCACCTGATGCTGCGCGGCGAACGGTTGACCATCCTGTCTACGTCGCCGACCGGGGCCGCGCTGGCCGAGCGCTTCCTGAGAAATACGCAGGCTGACCACGGTTATCAGTCCGGGCAGCAATACGTCAATTTGGGATATTTGCCCGGCGGTTCGTCCGGTGTGCTGAGTTTCGCCATGCTGCCTCCTGCAGCGACCCACGAGACAATAGACGGCCTGCCTGCCTGGGACACGCCGCCCCTGCAGGGCGTCTCGTCGTTGGCCGATTTCGCCGCCCTGGTCGTCCTGACGGACAGCATGGAAAGCGGCCGGACCTGGATCGAACAAACCAGCGGCTACCTGGACGACACGCCCCTGCTGATGGTCGTCAGCGCCCAGGCTGAACCGGTCATCCACCCATATTACGAATCAGGACAGGTGGATGGCATGGTCAGCGGGTTGTCGGGCGGCGCAGCCTATGAACAGATCAACGGACGTCCCGGTTTGGGACGCCAGTATTGGGATGCGTACAGCATTGGCCTGTTCATGGCCGAGATCCTGATCGCCGTCGGCGGCGTCTTGAATTTGGTCGCGGCCTGGCGAGCACGCCAGACACAACAAACGGACGAGGATTAATATGTCGGTTGCGCCCGATCTCATCTCCGGTTTCATCGCCTTCATCCTTACCCTGCTGGTATTCAGCTACCTGTTGGGCGATAACCCCTTCTTTCGGGCGGCCATCTATCTCTTCGTCGGCGTGTCTGCAGGGTATATCGCAGCTGTAGCCTGGTATCAGGTGCTTTGGCCGGAACTCATCAGCCCGCTGCTGTTTGGCTCGCCTGGCGAACGTATCTTGTTGACGATCCCACTGGTCTTGGGGCTGCTCCTGCTGACGAAGATCATCCCGCCGCTGTCGAAAATAGGGACGCCCGCGGTGGCATTCCTGGTCGGCGTGGGTGCAGCCATCGCGGTTGGCGGCGCGGTGCTGGGGACGATCTTCCCGCAGACCGGGGCTACGATCAACGCCTTCGACCTGCAAGCCGCGGCCGCACAGGACGTCAGCCCTGCCGAGCAGATATTCGGAGCCAGCATCCTGCTGGTCGGCACGATCAGCACGCTGGTCTACTTCCAGTTTGGGGCCAGGCGTTTCTCCGGCGAGACGATCCGCCGAAGCCGGCTGGTCGAAGGAATTGCGCTGGTCGGGCGTATCTTCATCGCCATAACCTTCGGCGTCCTTTTTGCCGGGGTTTACGCCGCGGCCCTGACCGCCCTGATCGAACGCCTGACTTTCTTGTGGACTTATCTCGGGTCATTCTAGAAGCCTATGCCTGCATCAATCATTGAAGGTGATTCCCTCCTGGCAGTTGACGTCGGCACCGCGACCACGCGCGCCATGCTTTTCGACGTGGTTGACGGGCGTTACCGATTCATCGCCATCGGCCAGTCGCCGACCACAGCCCAGGCGCCGTTCAAGGATATCGGCGAGGGCGTGCGCCAGGCCATCGAAAACCTGCAAAATGTGACCGGCAGGACTTTCATCGACACAGATCGCCGCCTGATCACATCATCCCAACCGGACGGCAGCGGCGTGGACGCCTTTACCGCCACCATCTCCGCCGGGTCAACGCTTAAGGTGGTCGTGGCGGGACTGCTGTCCGACGTCTCGCTGGAGAGCGCCAAACACCTCGCCGAGTCGACGTACGCCCGCGTGGTCGAAACGCTCGGCCTGAACGACACCCGTCTCGCGCAGGAACAGATTGACAGCATCATCAACGCCTGCCCAGACCTGATCGTGATCGCCGGCGGCACGGACGGCGGCGCATCCCATTCCCTGCAAAAAGTGCTCGAAGTCATCGGGCTGGCCTGCTACCTGCTTCCGCAAGACAAACGACCGGCCATACTCTTTGCCGGAAACCAGGAAATGGAAGCTGAAGTCCGCTCATCGCTGGCGCCCCTGACCAGTTCCATCCACATCGCGCCCAATATCCGTCCGTCCGTCGAAGTGGAAGACCTCCAACCGGCCAGAAAAGAACTGGGGCGGGCATTTGTAGATATCCGCAAACGCCAGATCAAGGGCGTGGAGGAACTGGACATGTGGACTGGCGGGCATCTGCTGCCCTCCGCTTTCGCCGAGGGGCGCATCCTCCACTTTCTCAGCAAACTGTACGGAGACGATAAAGCCCTGCTCGCCGTAGACCTGGGCGCATCCTCCGCGACGGTGATGGCAGGCTTTGGCAACGGGCTGACCATGAGCGTCTACCCACACCTGGGCATGGGCGTCGGACTGGCCGGGCTGCTCCAGTACACCACGCTGGAAAACATCGCCCGCTGGCTGCCAACGGACGTCCCCCCACAGACGCTGAACGACTACCTGTATCAGAAGGCGCTCTATCCGACCAGCATCCCCGCGACCAAGGAAGACCTGTACATCGAACAGGCGCTGGCGCGCGAGACGTTGCAGATCGCGCTCCAAACCTCGCAAAAGAAATTTCCCGCCAGCGCCCCCGTCCTCCGGGAGGGCCTGCTCCCGTTGTTCGAGATCATCCTGGCGGGCGGCAGCGTCATTTCCAACGCCCCCACGCTCGGACAAAGCCTGCTGCTGCTGCTGGACGCTGTGCAGCCGGCAGGCATCACGACGATAATCCTGGATCAAAATAACCTGCTGCCCGCCCTGGGCGCCGCGGCGGAACGGAACAGCATCCTGCCGGTCCAGGTGCTCGAATCGGGCGCTTTCGTCAACCTGGCGACCGTCGTCTCGCCGATCAGCACGGCCCGCTACGGGACGCCCATCCTGCGCGCCCGCCTGATCTACGATGACGGCACCGAAAGCAGCGTAGACGTAAGGCAGGGCGGCCTGGAGACCCTGCCCCTGAGCATCGGACAGACAGCCCGCCTGAACGTGCGGCCGCTCCGCCGGGCGGACATCGGCCAAGGGCCGGGGCGCAGCAGCTCGATACGCGTCAACGGCAGTGCGCTGGGCATCGTGCTGGATGCACGCGGCCGTCCGCTCAATCTGCCAGCCGACGCAGTGCGCCGGCGCGAATTGAACAAAAAATGGCACTGGACAGTGGGAGGCTGACCCGATGCTTGCTCCAGTAACCCACATCCTGGCATTGACCACCATCATCCGCAAGCGACTCCTGCCGGCTCCCGGCCGGGTCGTGGTGAAACTCAATCAAAAAGTCTCGGCTACGGACGTGGTCGCCGAAGCCGACTTCGCCCGCGAGCACGTCCTGATCGAAGTGGCGCGCGTGCTGGGCATCTCCGGAGACGCGGCCGACCGGCTGATCACCTGTAAGGTCGGGGAGAAGCTGGCCGAAGGCGCCGTGGTCGCAGATGGCGGCGGGCTCTTCCCGCGTCTTATCAGGGTGCCGCGCGCTGGTCGCGTCAAGGCTGTCGGCGGCGGACAAGTCCTGCTGGATGTCGGCGACACAGGTCTTGAACTGCGCGCCGGAATTCCGGGCGAAATCGTCGAGATCGTCCAGAACCGCGGCGTTGTGATCCAGACCTCCGGCGCGTTGATCCAGGGCGTATGGGGCAACAGCCGCATAGACACCGGCCTGCTGCTCTCGCTGGCCGACAAACCGGACGACGTTCTGGAAGCCAGACGCCTGGACGTCAGCCTGCGCGGCTCGATCCTGCTGGCCGGATATTGCCAGGATGCGGAAACCCTGAAGGCCGCCGCGGAACTGCCCGTGCGCGGATTGATCCTTTCCAGCATCCTCCCGGCCCTGCTCCCGCTGGCCCGGCAAATGCGCTATCCGATCCTGGTGACCGACAGTTTCGGACGCCAACCCATGAACCTGACCGCGTTCAAGATTTTGAGCACCAACAGCAAACGCGAGATCACCATCAACGCCGAGCCATACGACCGCTACAGCGGTACGCATCCCGAAGCGGTCATCCCGCTGCCGGTTACACAGAACCCCTCGCCGCCGCGGGATGTCGAGACCTTCGCCCCCGGCCAACAGGTGCGCTTACGGAGAGCGCCCCACGCCGGCGCGGTCGGTACGCTGGTCAATCTGCGCGCCGGCCTGACCACCCTGCCCAACGGGTTGCGTGTAGCGGCCGGCGAAGTACGTCTGGAAAACGGGGAACAAACCATTGTTCCTCTGGTAAACTTAGAAGTTGTGGGATAACATTTTATCCGCCATCGTGTAAAGAGGAGAGCCACTATGTTTGAAGGCGATGATATCAACCCCAATGCTGCGCCGCCAGAAGAGGCCAGTAACCGAACGTTCATCATTGCAGCCAGCGTGTTGGGCGGCATCGTGCTTTTGTCCATCATCTGTTTGGCAGCCTACGCGTTGGTCGTTCTGCCTTCCCAGCGGGCTGCCCGAGCCGACCAGGAAGCGACCATCGTTGCGCAAAACACGCAGGTCGCCCAGTCGCTGACGGAAACAGCCGTTGCCCAAAATTTTGCCCTGACGCCGCTGCCCAGTCCGCTGCCCAGCGAAACGCCGACGCCCAGCCCAACGCCGGTTGTGGCCGTGCCGACCGAGACGCCGACAGCCACGCCGGACATTGCGGCCACCGGCACCGTCGCCGCGGCGCTGACCCAGGCCGCCATCGCCGTGCAGACGAATATTCCGACCTCCACAGCGCTGCCCAACAGCGGCTTTGCGGATGATGTCGGTGTGCCGGGGCTGCTGGTCATGGCAGTCATTCTGGTTGCAGTTGTCGTCCTCACCCGGCGGTTACGCACAGCGCCGACAGACTAGTCTCTCCATTTCATCTAAAACCAAAAACGTGAACGCGTGAGCCAAATGCTCGCGACGTTCACGTTTGATTTTTGGACAGTGGTTGCGTTGCCGTGATGGTTCGGTTTTTGACCACTGCCCGATTTTTATCCGTCGATATTCGTCCAAGACTGCGGGACAGCGTAGATGACCACGTCCCCCTGGCGGAAGACGACCGGCAGGAATTGCTGGAACTTGGCTTCATTGACCTTGTATGTCGATCTCTCCAGCGTGCCCACAATCACATAGCGGACGTCATATTGCGTCAAAATGGTCTGGGCGGTGGTCCAATCCGGGGTGGAGTACAAAGTGGCGATATCCCCCTCGCGGGAGCCCATTTCCGCGCCGCCGCCGCGCCACTGGGATTCGTGTCCCGGCCAGCCCAATACGGTCGGCAGACCGGTGTGGGTTGAGATGCGGGCATAGCCGGTATAACTGCCGCCGACGGCTTCCGCGACCACGCCATCCGGCACACCTTGCAGCCAGGCGATGGCCGCAGCCTCGTCCGGGTTTTCGCGTGCGACGTGGGCTGCGCTGTCGAGGGTCCATCCGAAGGGCGGCTTGAAGTTGTTCGTTTTGCCGGGCAGCCCCAGGGCAGGGTACGCCAGCGCCATGGCCAGCACAAGCGCCAGCCCGCCGCGGTAGGTCCACGCCCATGTGCCGCGCAATTTTTCCAACATCCATGCCGCGCCAAAAGCAGCCGCCAAACTCCACAACATCCAGGCCTGATAATAGAACTTGAAAATCGTGTTCATGCGCGAGCCGAACTGGTCGCGCAGATAGACGAACTCGGGAGCCAGAACGAGCAAGCCGCCCAGGACGATGAGCAAAAGGACAAATGACGATGAACGGTGGACAGCAGATGGTGTTTCGTCGCCTTCGGGCTGGGGGCTGCGGTCTGCGGTCAGGAACGTCAGCGCCCAGCCCAGGACGACCACCAGGGTCAGCAAGCCGCCGAAATAATCCAGCCGCCGCGCAGAGGCCTGGGCGAAAAACGTTCGTACGCTGCCTCCCCCCTGCGAGGCCAGCAGCACGCCAGCCAAATCCGGCTTGACAATTGACACAAGCCAGCCCAACAGCCAGGAAAAAATCCACAGGAACAATGCCGCGCCCAACGCCAGCCCAAACCCTGCCCGCCAGTTTGCGCGCGCCTTCTCCCCGCGCCACAGATAGAGCAAATAAGCCAGGATGGGCAGCAGCAGCGGCCCAAACATCACCCACAGGTGTGCGCCGCGCGTCGGGTTGACCAGGTTGGGCAGAATGCCGCCCGCCTGCGAAGAAAAGCCGAAATAAAAAGGCAGGTAGAGCAGGATGGCGATCACGCCGGTCGTCAGGCCGAAGAGGATGAAATCTTCCAAACGGCTCCATGCCCAGCCGGATTCGCCAACGCGGAACAAAACGTAGGCTGCCGCGATCAACGCCGCCGCGACCAGGATGTCCCAAGTGTTCAGGAAAGCCAGTCCGCCGAGCACAACGGCGACCGAGAAGAATCCCGTCCGGCTGACCGACAGGCGCAGACCGAAAATATTGGTCTCGCCGCGCCAGCCGCCCAGGAAGAGATTCAACGCCACCGCCACGGCCAGCAGGCCGAAAGGCATCGCCAGGACATGCGGGTGCAGGTCGCCCAGCAAGTAGGAGAAAAAGGGGAACTCGTCGATCACCTCGCGAAAATTCCCGGCCAGGTCGTAATCCTGCACCACACGCGAAGCGCGCCACCACCACCAGAAACGTTCCGGCACCCAGCCAAAGGGTTCTGCGGGAGGCTGCTTCAGGTCTTTGATGTCCAGCCATGTCCAGAAATTAGCGCCGGACGACCAGAAAATGCCGCGTTGGTGCAGCATTTCCAGGAAACCTTCCAGGTTGCTGACCAGGAGGAGGAAGAGAGGCCCAACCAACGGCAGACCGGATGCCGCAGACCGGGGGGCGTCCGTCGTCCGCCGTCCACGGTCTGCTGTATTGAGCAAATTGTAGATCACCCCATACGCCCCGACCGCGCTCATCGAAAAGACCAGCGAGAGCATCAAATTAAAAGTCACGCCGCCGGAGGTCGCCGTCAGTTTGGCGAGCACGGCCGCCATCACATAGCCGAAATAATAGTAGGAAATGGCGTAGCCGGAGAGCCAGGGATCGTGGGGCGGGAAGGTCGGCGAGCGCAGGATGGCGTTGATGAAGGCCAGTTCCATCGGCTTCTCGGTGCCGACGGCATCCGGGTTCGCAGCACGGACGACAGCAAGAAAGGCAAAAGCGAAAAGGAAGAGTCCCTCGACGGTCAAAACGAGGCGCAGGTTGTCGCGCAGCCATTGGACGATGGGGGACAGCGAATGGCGGCCGGAGAACAGACTCAACCCGACCAGGATCGCCAATCCCAACAGCACGCCGCCGACGTTATTCTGGGCGACTCCCAGCGAGGCCAGCAGCCAGAAGATGTATCCCCACAAGAGCAGACCCGCGGCGCGTGCCAGACTGTAGCCGCGATCGGCCAGCGCCGGAAAGAGGCGGTAGACCAGCGGAAAAGTCAGCCAGCCAAGCAGGGTGACCGTGATATACCAGGCAAGAAAGGATAGCATGGGGTTCCTGTTACGGGGTGCAGCGTTTGAACATTCTACCGCTGCAACGCCGGCGGCAAGATGAACTGCCCGTTTGGATCCGGTTCAAAAGCGAGCACGTCCGTGACCGCATCCACGTTGATGGGGCCATAGATGTGCGGGAATTCATCAGCTTCAACATCCGGTTTCGCATCCGGCAGGACGTGGGCAGGCGGCTCCCATTTCAGCACGGCGGTCAGACGCGCCGGGTCAATGACCAGCAGCACCAACCCGCGCTGACCGGCATAAAAGGCATTCGCTACCGGAACGGCCTGTTCAGCCGTGGAACAGTGGATGAAGCCTTCTGTTTCCAGGCTGGGGGCGAGATAACTGCCGTTTTGACAGGCGGCATTCCACGCTTCGCGGGACGTGATGTGCAAAATCGTTTCACTCATCGCAGCACCTCATAGATCGCCGTCTCGCCATCGCGGAAGACCTCCTGCCAGAGCGTCCCGTCCAGCGATTCGAATTTTGTCAAACCCGCGCCCGGATAGTAAATGCGCTCCAGTTGACCAACGACAATATAGCGCACATTGTATTTTTCCAGGAAAGCCTTCGCCGCCGCCGGATCGCTTGTTGTGTAAAACTCCTTGATCTCGTCAATGCGTCCGGTGATCAGGTCGGGCGAAACCAACGCGCGCTGCTGGCGCTGATGCCAGTTCCAGCCGACCACGCCGGGCAAGCCGGTGTAGATCGTGTAACGGCTGCCCCAGCGGTATTCGGGCGTGTTGGCTTCCACGATGACGGGCGATCCCTGGACGTTTTCCTGCATCCAGCGGATGGCGTTGTAATCCTGGCTCAAATCCATCTCTTCGGCATCCCAATAGCGGGCATATTCCATGTAAGCCATGCTGTCCAGGCTGTGGGGCGCGTCGGGCGCGACGCGGTCACGGACTTTGTCCAGCGTGCCCAGCAGGGTGAACAATCCCGCGCCGACCAGCAACACCACACCAACGGCCTGCCAGCCGGTGCGCCAATTCGGCCGCCATTTGGGGATTTCAGGCAGCAGCCAACCCAACGAGGCGCCCGCGCTGACGGCAAAGAGCGTCCAGGTCTGCAGGTACAACTTGAAGACCGTGTTCATGCGTCCGATGTCGCCGACCAGAACGATGACCTCGACCGCGATCGTCAGCAGCAGTCCCGTCCCGACCATGAACAGGACGAGCCGTTTGCCATCCGGGAGGTCGGGACGCAAGACAAGTATCCCGGCCCAAACCGCCAGCGGCAGAGCCAGCCAGCCGATCTGCACCTTGAGAAAAGCCAGTGCGAGCAGCGCCGCCAGGAAGATGGCCGCCAGCGCCTCGATCAGCAAGCGATGCGGCTTGAGTTTGTTCAGCGCCGAAACCGGCGTATTCGCCATCCACTCGTGCGTCTCCCACCACATCCAGGAGACGATCACGAACAGGAACAACCCCCAATGTGTGAAATACGACCAGATGGGCGTATGCGTGCCCGTCCAGCGACTGATCTTGCCGTATGCCTGCCCAAACCACTGTGTGTAGGGTTCATAGAAAAACATGGACAGGAACGCCAGCGCCGCGATCCCGACCAGCGCCAGAACGACACGCCAGCCATCATCCTTGTCCGCATAACGCCATAGGGCATAGCCAACGACCAGCCCAGCCAGCGGGAGATAAGCATACATGTCCCAGGTGTTGGTCGGACGCAGCGCCCCGATGATCAGCCCGCCAATCGCCAACTCGAAACCGATCTGCATGGGCGACCATTTGCCGTCTCGCCGCGCCAGGAGGAATGAGAGCGCCCAGGCAATGGCCAGCAACGCCAGCGGCAGGACGATCATGTGCGCGTGCAAATCGCTGTAGAGGAAGGTGAAAAGCGGGAATTCCGTGATCGGCTCGACATCACCCGGCGCGGGGATGACGCGGCTGGGGAACCAGTACCAGTCGCCGCGTCCGAGCGGCAGGACCGCGCCGTTCAGCATTTTGGCGAAGCCCTGCATGGCCCACCACATGTGCTTGAAAATGCTGGCCTGGGTCGTATGCGCCACCGGGTCCACAATGCGCTGTAGGCCTTGATAGACTGCGCGCACCATTCCCAGATTGCCGAGCAAGACCATCCCGGCGGAGGCAGCCAGCCCGGCGACGAGTTTCGGGTTGAACGTTGGCAGGTCGGCAGCGTCGTCTTCGACCTTGAACCTGGAACCTGCGACCAGATTCCAGCCAATCGAGAACGCCCCCATGCCCACCATCGCGAACAGCGTCGGCAGGATGAAGTTATAAGCAACCGAGGGCACAATGCCCAACAATTTAACAGGCGTGCCGACCAGCACAAAACCATAGTAATAGTAGTTGATGTACCCGCCCGCAAACCACGGATCGTAGGGCGGGAAAGTGGTGCTCTTCAAGACCGCGTTGAAGTACGAGAAATCCATCGGACGCTCGCCGCCCTTGGACGGATGCCACAGGTCCGGATTACCGATGCGGATGAGCAGGTCAAAAAGGAAGAAGGCGAAAAACAGGAATTCGACAGTGAGGAAGTATTTCTTTTTCGACTTGAATTCCGCGCGCAGTTCGTCGCGTTGACGCCAGGCCAGCACGGCCCCGATCAGCACAATTGCCCCGAAGACGATCCCGATCGTCACGCGGCTGTAAGGGATTCCCAGCGACCCCAGCAGCCACGGGAAGTAGGCCAGCAATACCAATCCCAGCGCACGCGAGAGCGGATAGCCCTTGTCAGCCAGGCCGGGGAAGGCCAGACGGACGATAGGATACATGAAAACGCCCAGCACAAAAACAAAGAGATACCACAACACCAGCCCAACGACCGGATAGCGATTGTAGAGCGCGTCGGTGTCGAATAATTCTGACCACGTGCCGCCCGCCTGCTGTGCGGCCAGACGGTCCGCCGGGAGCATCAGGTCTTTGTACGAGCCTGCCCGCCGCGGCGTCAGATGAACGACGTGACTCAAATCCACCGCGCCCAGGATGGCCTGCACTTGTGCGGGATCGTAGTCGGCGCGCTTCTGGAAGATGAGCACCTTGGGGTGGTCGTATACGGTGAAGGCTTCCTCGGCAAACTGGTCGTTGACCTGCCACGTCCCCATGCCGGGAATCTCCAGCGTCGGATACGACTCGAAGACCGCTGCCAGCTCGTAGCCCAATTGCCCCTGAAAATCGCCCGGCTTGGCGACGTTGTAACAGGTGATGACGTTCATCTCAGGCGGACAGCCGATCAGCGCGCGATAGTAGGCCGTCGTCAGCGGATAACGTTCCGGGACGCGCGTGGTGGTGGCCCACTGCCGGTTGGACGAAATGAAGATGTACTCACCCTGGTCGAGCGTAGTGGTGAAGCGCGTCAGTTTGTCGGCGTTATCGTCCCAGTACATCTCGAAATTCAGGCCGGTTTGATAGATCCCGCCGAAGCCGTCGTACCCCTCCAGTCGCAGGGGCAGGCCGTCGTCCCAGGATGTTTCGTTGATCGGGGCCGCGCCCGCCAGCGTCAACGCGCCGCCGGTCGTCTCCATCCGCAGGAAATAGATCTGATCCTTGACGAGGGTCGCGGGCGGGTCGAGTTTCAAACGATAGCCGTCACCGTGCGGATCGCTCCGCGGGCCGAAATCTGCGTTCGCGTAAGCGCTCCCCAGCACACCATTGGGCGATGCTTCCGGCTGGAGGGAGATGAACAGGTTCAGCGTTTGGGGAGCGGATTCGCCGCTGGTATCCGCCACGTGGGGCAGGTAGATCTCCGTTAGTGCGCCGCTCGTCCGGGAGGCGAATTGCGTCGTATACGGCGTGTCGGCGCTGATGACGAACCCAACCGGGAAGGGCAGCGGCTGTTGTATCGTTGTCCCATCCGCCCCCTGGATGCGCAAGCTGATCGCGCCGGGCACGTTCTGGTATATCCAGCGCGTCGCCGCGACGCGGGTGTGCGGGCGCTTGTAGATCTGGATGAAAGCCAGCGCCCAGAGTGCCGTTGCGATCAGGACAAGGCCGCCTGTCAGAACAGCCAAAGGTTTAAGGTCGAACGTTAAAGGTTTTTTGCCGGAGCCAACTTTCAACCTTGAACCTGAAACCCGAAACACAAAATAGGCCGCCATCATCGCCAGCAGCGGATAGATGGGCAACTGGTAGCGCATGGTCGGGTTGAATTGGACGGACTGCCACAGGAAGTAGAGCGCCGTCCAGCCCCACAACAGGGCGTGACGCCGCTCGCCCTTCAGGATGCGCCAGCCCATCCACAAGAAACCAGCCCAAGCCAGGATGCCAAGCGGCAAACCGAGGCCCCAGGTGGTCAAATTCTCGAATGAGTACAGGTGCGAGCGCCGCGCCCACTGCAAGGCAAAAGGCACGTCCACGTCACCGCCGGCCTGGGCGCGCTGCTCTATGATGTTGTTGATCCAGGCCTGGTTGGGCTTGAGACCGAAGAAGCCCGGCCCGCTGAAAGTGTACGGCTGGAAGATACGGAAGGCCAGCAGCGAGGCCAGCGCGCCGACGATGATGAAAACGGTGACCCGTGTCCAGTAGTCCGTGTTCGGGGATCGGTCGTCAGCGGTCGGTGACGGCCGATCGTTGTTCACCGACAGCCGCAGCGCAAACGCTCCCGGCAGCAAAATCGCCAGCGGTGCGGCGTTCAACTTGGATGCCACCGCCATGCCCAGCGACAGGCCAAAGCCGACACTGCGCCAGAAAAGCGGGTCGTTCACAAAACGCAGGAATTTTTCGCCTGCTGTTTCCGACTCTCGACTCTCGACTAACGACTGACCACCAACCGCTATCACCACCGCAAAATAGATCGCCAGGTACATGAAGAAATTGGCGAACGTATCCACCGTGAAGAAGTGCGACTGCTGGATTTGCAGCACGGCCAGCGACGAGAAAGCCGCCGCCAGCAGACCGACCTTGCGGCCGTACAGGCGCGCGGCGATGAAATACAACACAACGATGGTCAGCAGATCAGCCAGCGCGGAGAGCTGTCGCCCAACCAGGTTGACCTGGTCGTAGCCGGCCCAGTTGGGTGTCTTGGCGATCTGGGCCAGCAGCCCGCCGACAAACGTATCCGGGCCGACATTGGCCAACATCTGCCCGGCCCACTGGCTGACACTCGTCATCGCCTCGGCCACGTAGCGGACAGTGAATATCGGCAGCGTCCCGTAGACGAAGAAGCCATGTCCCCGGTTGTGCGGGTTGAGTGGCGAGCAGGCGGTGTCGAAATACCCCCCCCATTCCGTGCAATTTTCCGGGGGAGAACCCAAAAGTTCCTTCGGCGAATCTATCGGCTGCAGCGCCGTCTCGACCATCGTCAAGAAACGCTCGTCGGGATGCAGATGCTGGTTTTGATCCCAGTTCAGGCCGACCGTGCGCAAATACAGACCGGTCAGCAGGACGACGATCAACAAAAGGTCATACAGCCAGGAACGTTCACGCTTGCTGGAAGAAGAAGCTGCCATAAAGGAATCCACTAGTCCACGTCAGGTTTCGCTAAAACTTGTTCATTTCGGTACTGAGAACATAAAAAAGTCGTGCCCTGCCACTTCCGAAGTATACCGGCTGAGCGTACCCTGCGGATAGAGCTGGCTTAATATGTCCAGGGTCTCCTGATCTTCACGCCAGACGATGAACAGCTTCGGGCCGGCTATCTCCAGCGTATCGGGCAGGTTCTCCTGCCACATGGCAAAATCGCGGTTCGGGATGCCCGCCCACACGCCCGGCAGGCGCGTGTCCACCCAATATGCGTAGGG
>JAADGN010000016.1:0-9955 GCA_013152325.1 Chloroflexota bacterium | reverse complement strand
CGGTCATATTGATTGAAGACCAGATCATAATTCTGGGAGATGGACAACAGCAGCAGGACGCCTGTCACACCCCAGGCCAATACCGCTCCCGAACGCCCGGAGCGGACGCGGCCCAGGCCTGTGATCAGGCCATCCAGCGCCAGCGCCACGACGAGGAATACCGGTACCGCCGCGCCTGCGGCGCGGTTGAGGGCCGGGTTTTCGGCGGGATAAGCCAGCGACAGGCTTGAGGGGAGTTGCAGCAGCGGGATGGAGAGCAGCAGGAACAGGTCCAGCCAGTGACGCTCCTTCGCGTAGCGCGCGAGCAGCAGCAGGACGCCGATCAGGAACAACGCGCCGCTGACCACGCCCAGCGCCGGACGATTCGGGACGGAATGCACCCAGATATTCCCGTTATCCCAGTTGAACATCTTGAGCGCGTCCCACAGATTTGTCGAGAAAATCTGCCACCACGGGCCGGGAAGCGGATGTTCCATACTCCCCAGGCGGGAGAGCGCGCGATACGAAAAGTCGTCCGGATGTTCCAGCGCGTAGCGTCCCAGCGGCAGGAAGACGACCACCGAAAACAACGCCAGCACGACCAGCTGCCAAACGACCAGTTTGCGCACTCCTTTGGACTGGCGATGCAGCAGATACAACCCTACCGCGATGACCACCACGAATGGCACGATGCGGAAGGGACTATACCCGTGCAGCCCCAGCCCCAGGAAGATGCCGGAAAGAATGAAGTCATTACGATCCTGACGCCGCAAGCCGCGCAGCAAGTAATACAACGTCGGCGCGACGAAAAGCGGATATAGCGGGAAGCGCAGCCCGGCGCGGCTGATCACGTTTGGCCAGTAAGCGATGCCCATAAAGAACATTGCCAGCAGCCCCACGCGGCGGTTACTGATCTCCTTGCCGAGCAGGTACATGTACGGCAAGGTCAACAGGCCAAGCAGGGCCGTGCCAAGCTTGAGGCTCAGGAACGATAGCCCCGTGCCGAAAAGTTTGGCGACCAGCACCGTCCAGTACATCTGAATGGCCTCGCGGCCGGTGTTGCGGGGGAAGAAAATGTGTGTCTGTCCCTGTGTGATGTCGTATACGTCGAGGATCTTTTCGGCGTGGTCGCTGAACGGCTCAGCAGGAACGCCCCCAATGCGATAAACCCGGAAGAAGGTCACCAACCCGGCCACGACCAGGACGAGCAGCGTCCAGCGCGAGATGGTGATCCGCCAATCGCGCTGCGTCAGAAAATTTTTCACGCGCTGGCCAACAGGCTGTGCGAGTGGATCACGCTGCCAAAATGCCCACAGGAAGAATCCCAGGGCCGTCAACCACAGCGTGATATTCAAGTTGTTGAACAAATTGCCGCCAAAGGCCAGGAAAGCGGCCAAGGCCAACAGCACAGCCAGCCACAACGGATTGCGCCGCACGGTCGACGGATCGATATGGGATGATTCAACTGCACGAAAGCCGGGCAGCCGCCATTCGCCGTGTGAATATGCCAAAAGCAACATGCCCAGGGCAGGGATATAAAAAACAAGCCCTGTCCAGGGCGAGGTACGCGGCAGGTCGAATCCGCGCTGACCAAGCACAGCCAGGGACAACGCCAGCAAAGAGCGCCACGGCCAAAGTTTCGGTTGAAAGAGTGCAGGTTTTATGGTTGAAAGTTGGGGAGCTTCAGGCTGCCGCGTTCCAGGTTCGTGGAGGGCGGCAGGCGCGTCGGTCTCCTTGGCGGGAATTTCGATCTTCCCGCCGCGGCCAAAACGCAACTTCGATTTGAGGTAATCCAAGACACTCGGTTCTTCCATAGTTTAAGACTTTAGACCTTAGACTTCAGATTCTGCCGGAAACGCCTGACGACCGTTCATCGTTTACCGAACACCGGTTACTGCTTTTCGGCAATCACCATGATGCTCTCGCCCCAGCGCATCGGCAAAAAGACAAATCCGCTGATGGCCTGTAATCCGCCCAGTGAGCCAAAGAATAATTTTTGCAATATGGCGGGAACAAGCGGGACGTAGGGCACATCCCAGAAGCCGTCTGCGAACACGCGGCGCACGCGCATGCCGGCGCGATCGATCAACGACAACCACTCGGCAGGCGGTTTGAGGGCGATGTGCGTCGGGTCCTGGTAGCCGATCCACCCGTCGCCTTTGAGCGGCTTGAGCAGGGAATCCAGGTTGGGCGTCGCCAGGATCAGGATTCCGCCCGGGGCCAGGACACGGCCCAATTCGGCGATGGCGCGCTCCGGGTCCCGCAGGTGTTCGACGACGTGTTTGATGATGACCACGCCAAAGGTTCCGTCCGCAAAAGGGATGGCTTCCGCGCTGCCGACGTTCAGTTCCGTCCGCGACGCAACCGGTTTGGACTGCATCAACGCCCAATGATTGACGTCCGCCGCGTAGGTCTCGAAGGTATCCTCCAACTGACCGACAAGATGCCCCAGCCCGGAGCCGATTTCCAGCAGGCGCGTGCCGCGCTTCCCGTAGCGGCGCGCCAGGATGGCGTAGAAACGGTTCGACCACCAGTACTGGCCGTATTTGGCAAACGAGACGTCGGCGTAGGTGTGGGTGGAGAAATAGTTTTCGTCGAAGGACATAGGCAGACGGTGGATTGCGGACGGAAGATGACGGTCTAGGGCTGTTTTCGAGCGATGTAAAACGTGAAGACGCCGTCCTCGACCGGCTCTGTGGACGCGTACCGCTGTACGAGATGCTGCGTGAGCCGCAGATTCCATTTTGCCGGCGCGATGATCCAGCGCCCGGTCAGCGCGTGGGGGAGCAGGGTCGGCGCGCCAAAATAATGTCCCCATTCTAACACGCGCATAGCCTGCGGAGAGAAGTAATGCCACCAACGTACCAATTCGAATCCGGCCCCTTCCAGCCGCGCTTTCCAGGTCTCTGGCCCGTCAGCGTGCGAGACACGCGACATGACGCGGAACCATTCGGTGTAACGCTCGGCCAGTCCGTTCAGGCCAAGGGCGCGCAGGCGGCGCGGGATGTCCAGCTCGCTGAGGTAACGTTCGTTCGGCACGCAAAAGACAAAAGGCGCTCCGGGCTGGAGGGCGCGGGCGGTCTCGGCCAGGACGACGTCCACGTGGGGGATGTGTTCCAACACCGAGTTGCTGAAGGCGCTGGCGAAGCAGCCATCGGGGTAAGGCATCTGCCCGCCATCGGCCTCGACCAACAGGTTGTAGGCATCCCGCGTTTTGGCCTCGTGGATCGGGCCGTGCCACGGGTCGAGACCCACGTCGATCTTGCGCTCGAAGGTCAGCGAGGCGAAATGCCCGTCGCCGCAGCCCACGTCCAGGGTCGGGGAGGGCAGGTCAAAGTCCTGGTAGTACGCGGCCTCCACCGCGCGCAGAAAGGCGCGGAAGTAGGGCAGGTCACGCAGGTGGAGGTAAAGGTAATCTTTCATAGTCACTGTAGGGGCGACCGACCGGTTGCCCTTACTTGTGTTTTTTCTTTATCAGGGCTTCAAACATCTTCTCATACTCCGCCGCCACGCTGTCGGGATCGTAGGTCTGCGCCAGGGCGGCGGTGTCACAGTGGTATTTTTCCCGATGGTCGAAGATGTCCAGCAAGCCTGCGGCCAGTTCATCCGCGCTGCCGATGGCGGCGACCCGTCCCATCTTGTGCATCCGCACCGGTTGACGGACGCCGGGCAGCGCCGAGGCCACACAAGGGACGTTGTTCAGCATGGCTTCGATCTGCACCAGCCCGAAGGCCTCGGTGGCGTTGAGCGAGGGCACGACCAGCGCGTCCAGGTTGGGGTAGAAAGCGGCCATCTGGGCGGGGTTCAGGATGCCCAGGAATTTCCAGTGGCCCTCGGCCTCATATTTTTTGATGGTTGGCATCAGCCGCTCGGCGTAGGCCTGCTCGCCCATCACATCCTGGTATTGACCGGCGAAGAGCACCTGCGCCTGGGGGTATTTCGCCAGGATTTTGGGCAGCGCATCCAGCAGAACTTCGACGCCCTTTTCGGCCGCGAGACGCGCGGCCATGCCAATCACCGGGCGGCGTTCTTTGGTCTGGTATTCGCGGGCAAAGGCCTCGATCGCCCCGCGTTCGGCGGATGGCAACTCCACCGGCGGCAGAATGGTGCGCAGTTTGTGCATGTAACGCGAAAGATAAGGCGAGTGGTCAGCGTAATCCTGCGTGTACGTGACGATCTGGTCCGCCAGCAGACCGGCCATGTTGTTCTGGAAGTGGACGACCGCATTGACAATGCGGTTGAAAAACCCTTCGGACAGATGCAGGTCGCAATGGTAGGTCAGCACGGCGGGACGGCGGAAGAGACGCCCGCGGAAGGCCACGCCGGGCGCGTCGAACTGCGGCAGGTGCATCTGGACGACATCGTGTTCCAGCACAAGTTTTGTCGCCACCCAACCAAAGGTCGGGGCGATGGTGCCCTTGCTGACGCGGAAAGCGACCGGCACGCGTATCACACGCACGCCGTTACGCATCTCCTCGCGCGGCAGCGACTTGTCGTACTGCGTGGTCATCACGGTAACCTGATGCCCGCGCCGCGCCAGCGCTTCGGCCAGCCGCTCGGCGTAGATCGTCAGGCCGGATGTGTGGGGGCGGTAGTAGGTGAGGACAGTGAGTATTTTCATGGGACGGGCTAGATTATAACGCACCAACCCCGACGGGAAAGCCTCCGAAGGGTAAAAGCCCTCGGAGGCCCAAAGGGACTATTGATTTGGTGCGCCTTTGCGAGGCGCACGGCAACGACGCTGCTCCGCTCGGCGGGGTAGTGCTGGTGCTACCACTGCCCGTTCAGTTGACGCGCAGCCTCCTGGACCAGGGTGGTCAGCGTTTCTTGCAGGGCATCCAGATCGCTGGACGGATCTCCGGCCGCGACGATCAGGATCGCGTTCCCGCTGGCCGAGATTCCCTGCCCGGTGACCGAGACGCTCGAAGCCGCCGTGCCGAGTTGGAAACCCTCCTCGTATGATTTCCATTCCGCGCCGGGCAAACTTCCCAGGGTCATCTCGAACATGCCTTGCGCCTTCTCCGAAGTGACCGGTTGGCCGCCGCCGATCAGCAGACGGTAGATCCCATTGGCATCATAGTTGCAACTGCCCAGTTGATCCTGGGTAACGAGCGTGAATTCTGTGCCAACGATGGCGTTGAATTGCGCTACATCGAACAGGCTGCAATCCATTGCAGCAGGCGCGCTCGCCGCGGGGATCGCAGCAGCTCCGCTCGGCGGAGCGGGTACAGGCTGCTCGGGAGCAGGCGCTTCTTCGACGGCGGTCGGTTCGACAGGCGGCGGGACGTTCTCTTCGGTCGTGAACGGCAGAGAGAAAAAACTGCAGGCCAAGGACAGGGCCAGGAGGAAAATGATCGACAGAAATATTTTGCGGTTGTTCATGGCTGGTTCCTTTTATCGAATTGGGTGGCCCTGATTATAATACCCGGGCTGCGACAGAGGGGCGTCTGAACCCGGGAACAAAATGCATTTGCGGGCCGCCGAAGTCGGCGAGGCAATCTCATGTTTGTGTGTGTGGGGCGCTCCGAGTCACGTCATCGCCTTTTTGTGTTTTTTTCGTATTGGGTATTCCCGGAGCAGATCATTGCCTGGATTCAAGCGGGAAGCGCTGGCATATAAAGATGTGATAAAAGGCAAGCTCAAATCCTTGACATGATATGCAAGCGTGAGTAAAATGCTACCCAATGAGTACTTACTTCCAGACCACCCTTTGTTGTATGTGCCCGCAATCCACGTTGCGCGGGTTTGTGATTCCGGCCTGGGAGCGAGTACCTGAGAATATGCTGACGTAAGATTTTCAAGTAAAAGAGCGCCCCAACTGCCCACCGGAGAACCCGCGTGGGCGGTTTTTTATTTAACTCAGGCTCGAACTGGCAGAGACCGAACTGAGCAGTTACGAAGGTGAACTCAAAAGGAAGGTAGTTTATGTCAATCACCCAAACCATCATACCCAATCTCGAAGAAACGGAACCACCCCTGGACACCAGCCTGGTCATGCCGGAGGAAATCGATCGCGTCCGCCGGACGATCGCGGCTTACCAGGCCGGAAGTGTGGATGAATCTCTCTTCCGCCGCTTCCGCCTGCAGCACGGCATTTACGGCATCCGCAACCAGGAGGGCGTCCAAATGGTGCGGGTCAAAGTCCCCTTTGGCCGGTTGACCGCCCGCCAACTGGAGATGTTGAGCCACGTCGCTGACGTCTACGCCGACGGCCACGGCCATGTCACCACCCGGCAAGACCTTCAGTTGTATTACGTCCCCTTGGGACAGGTCGCCGACCTGCTGGCGGCCCTGGGCAGCGTTGGCCTGACCACGCGCGAAGCTTCCGGCAATGTGGTGCGCAACGTTACCGCGGATCCCCTCGCCGGGGTCGCCCCGGACGAAGCTTTCGATGTGCGGCCCTATGCGGACGGGGTGGCGCGTTTCTTTTTGCGGAACCCGATTTGCCAGGACATGGGGCGCAAGTTCAAGATCACTTTCTCCGGTTCGCCGGCCGACAGGGCTTATGCTCTTATGCATGATGTTGGCGCCATCGCCTGCCTGGCCAAGGTAAATGGACGCCTGGTGCGCGGCTTCAACCTGTTCGTCGGCGGCGGCCTGGGTGCCAACCCGCGCCTGGCCCAGCCGTTGGAAGCCTTTACGCCCGAAGATCAGCTCTTCGCCACGATCGAAGCCGTCATCCGGGTTTTCGACCGCTTGGGAGAACGCGCCAACCGCAACAAGGCCCGGATGAAATTCCTGATCGCCCAAATGGGGATCGATGCCTTCCGGGAGCTGGTTTTCCAGGAGCGGTCTGTCTTGCCCATGTTGAACGCGCGCCCTTACCCGCACTTTAACGACGATCACATCGGCTGGGTCGAACCGCCCTCTCCGGCCCCAACGCCCGGGGAACGTCGGCCCCCTGGCGAAGATGATGAAGATTTCCAGCGCTGGGTGGCGACCAACGTCGTAAGACAGAAGCAGGCCGGATATGCGGCTGTGTTCGTGACCCTGCCGGGCGGCGACATCCAGGCCTCGCAGTTCCGCGCCCTGGCGGAGATCGCCCGCCGCTTTGCCGGGGGGGAGGTCTTTACCACCATCACCCAAAACCTGGTGCTGCGCTGGGTGGCGGCGGAGGCTCTCTACGGGCTGTACCAGCGCCTGGATGAGATCGGACTGGGCGCGGCGGGGGCGCATCGGCTGCCGGACGTGGTCACCTGCGCCGGGGCGGAGACCTGCAACCTGGGGATCACCACTTCTCACGTCCTGGGGTTGGAAATCCGACGGCGGCTGGGCCAGCAAGGCGACAATTACTTATCCGACGACCTGAAAGGGATCGATATCAAAATCAGCGGCTGCCCCAACGCCTGCGGCCACCACCACCTCGCGGCGATTGGATTCCACGGCGCCGCACGCCGCATCAACGGCCAGATCGTGCCGCATTATCGCCTGTTCCTGGGCGGGCGCGTCTCAGGGGATCAGACGGTTTTGGGAACCCCGGTGACGCTCATCCCCGCCCGCAACGTGCCCGCGGCCGTGGAGCGGCTCATCGCACTCTTTCGCGCCGGTCGTCACGCGCAGGAGACTTTCCAGGACTGGGTCGACCGCGTGGGGCCACGCGCCCTCAAGAATGAATTCGAAGACCTGCAAGCCCTGCCCGCCCCGGAAGAAGCCCCGGAAGCTTACCGGGACTGGGGGCGGGATATACCCTTCGCCCTCGAGACGGGTGAAGGCGAGTGCGCGGCCTGACGTGGAGAGATCATGATGAAAATCTTAAATGCAACCATTGACCTGAAATCGCTGGCCCGCCAGCTTGAGCCGCAAGGACCGGAAGCCGCCCTGCGTTGGGCGATTGCCGTCTTCGGGGAGCAGTTGGCGGTCGCGACCGGTTTCGGCCCGTCCGGGATTGTGATCCTGCACCTGGTTTCACAGATCGACCCCGGGGTAAAAGCCTTCTACCTGGAAACAGATTTGTTGTTCGGCGAGACACACGCCCTGCGCGACCGGCTCCAGGAGCGCCTGGGCCTGACAATCGAGGCCGTTCATTCCAGCCTGGATCTGGAGGAGCAGGCGGCCAGGCATGGCGAATCGCTGTGGAAACGCGACCCCAACCTGTGCTGCTACCTGCGCAAAGTGGAACCGCTGCGCCGTTTCTTGGACGATAAGCAGGCCTGGGTGACCGGCATCCGCCGTGATCAATCCCCCAGCCGCGCCGCCACCCAGGTTGTGGAGTGGGATGCGGGCAACGGGCTGATCAAGGTCAACCCCCTGGCTGCCTGGACTTCGGAACAAGTCTGGGAGCACATCCACGCGCACGATTTGCCCTTCAACCCGCTGCACCGTCTGGGGTTCCCCAGCGTCGGGTGCTGGCCCTGCACACGGTCGGTGCTGCCCGGGGAGGATCTCCGCGCCGGGCGCTGGGACGGCTTCGCCAAAACCGAATGCGGCCTGCACATCAATGGCGACAACGGCAACGGGCACACCGAACCGGCATATCACGCCGCAGGAAAGCCATGAGGTCTTATCCGGTCAACCTGGTGGGGCTCGAGGGCCAACGCTGTCTGGTGATTGGCGGAGGGGCGGTGGCGGCGCGCAAAGCGGCCGGGTTGGTCGCCGCCGGCGCGCGCCCGGTGGTCATCAGCCCGACCCTTCACGCGGAGCTCGAAAACATGCGGGCGGCAGGGCAGATCGAGCACTTTCCGCGCCCGTACCAGCCCGGCGACCTGGAAGGCGCCTTTTTGGTGATCGCGGCCACCGAGGATCCGGGGCTGAACCGGCAGGTTGGGGAGGCGTGCCGCAGAGCGGGCGTGCTGGTCAACGTGGTGGATTCCCCGCAGGAGTGCAACTTCATCGCGCCGGCCGTCGTGCGGCGGGGGGATTTCGTGGTGAGCATCTCCACGGGGGGGACTGCCCCGGCCCTGGCGGCGCGCACCCGGGCAACGCTGGAGGCGCGCTTTGGCCGCGAGTACGAGGCCATGACGGCTTTGTGCGCGGCCATCCGGCCGGCCATGCGCACGGCATTTCCGGACCCCGCTGAACGCAAGGCCCGCTGGTATGCCCTGATCAATTCCCCCGTGTTCTTCTTGCTGGTGTCAGGACGGGTTTCCGATGCCCGCGCCTGGGCTGAGGCCATGCTGGGGACGCGCCTGGATGAAGTACATTCACTCGAAGCGCGGACGGATTCCCATGGGCAACGATAACTCGACCTTGCCGCTGGTCGCGCTGGTCGGCGCGGGGCCTGGCGATCCGGGACTGATTACGGTCAAAGGGCTGGCCCGCCTGCAGGAGGCGGACGTGGTCATTTACGACGCCCTGGTCTCGCCGGAGCTGCTGGAACACACCCGCCAGGGAGCAGAACTGATCTACGCCGGTAAGCATCCGGGAAAACGCCACATCAGCCAGGAGGCCATCCACGCCGCGCTCATCACACACGCCAAGTCCGGGCGGCGAGTCGTCCGTCTCAAGGGGGGAGATCCTTTCGTCTTCGGGCGCGGCGGCGAGGAGGCCGAGGTTTTGCGTGCCGCGGGAATCCCGTTCGAGGTGATCCCCGGCGTCTCCAGCGCCTTTGCGGTGCCGGCTTGTGTCGGCATCCCGCTTACCCACCGGGAGTGCGCCGCCAACTTCGCTGTCGTGACCGGCCACAGAAAACGAGGGGCGCAGGGCGCCAGCCAGGACTGGGAGGCGCTGGCCCGGATGGATACGGTGGTGGTGCTGATGGGCATGCACAACCTGCCGCAGATCACCGCGGAACTGATCTCGGCAGGGCGCGCGCCATCCACGCCGGCGGCGGTGATCCAATGGGGCACAACCCCCCGGCAGAAAGTGGTCACGGGGACGTTGGCCGACATCGCCGGACGGGCGAGCGAGCTAGGCTCACCGGCGACCATCGTCATCGGTGAAGTCGTAAGCCGAAAGCGGGATTCGGCAAGGGGCCGGCGATAGTGGTCGGTTTCGATCGATGGTCGTGGGCCGCGCTTTTTGGGGACAGGTTCATCCT
>JAADGN010000057.1 GCA_013152325.1 Chloroflexota bacterium | reverse complement strand
ATTCAAAGGGCGGCGCCAGGTTCATCTTGAGCAGGCGGGCGTTCGTCCCGTTGACCCACAAAACCGAGGTCGAGCCGGTCTCGATGGCCAGCCGCTGGAAATGGTCGAGGGGCAGGCCGAGATAATGGCAGAGTACCAGCTTGATCGGGTCGGCGTGGAAGACGACCGCCAGCATGTCCTCGGGTTTGTGCGCGGCGATGATCCCCTCCATGGCGCTGACGAGGCGCGCCTGCGCGTCGAGGAAGGATTCGCCTCCGGGAAAGGTGAAGCGCGCCGGGGCGTGCTGCACGGTCGACCAGGCTTTGGCGCGGCGGAGCGCCTTCCAGGAACGACCCTGCCATTTGCCGACGTCGATATCCGTCAGCGCGGGGACGATCTGTGTTTCCAGCCCCGCGGCACGCGCCAGCGGCTGGGCGGTCTCGACGGCGCGTTCCAGGGGGCTGGCATAAACAGCTTTTAGCGGAAGCAGGCCGAGGGTCTTGGCGACGGCCTCGGCCTGTTCACGTCCGCGTTGGTTCAGTTGAATGTTGGGAAGTCGGCCGGCCAGTTTTGCCCTTCTGACGTAGTCGTTTTCTCCGTGACGAATAAGGAGGAGGGTGGGCATATATATTCGCTCGTCTCTTCTGTGACGTATTTCCTCAGCTCGACGATGCTTAAGTCCTGGATGCCGAGCCTGTCCAAGGTGCGGCCGCGCCGCCAGTAATCGGTTTGGTGAACGATATTTGCCAGGCGAATGAGGCTTTCCATTGCGCGGACTGAAACGCCGTACCGGCGCCCAAGCGCGGCAATCGGCACCAGACTCATCGGCACGTCTTCGAAGATGTAGCGATGCTGCAGGGTGTTGGGGGCTTTGATGCCGTAGTAGCCCGGTTGGTTGTGGATGGCCTCGTGCAGGTTTTCGCCGGTTGTATTGTACGCCATTTCGAGCCATTCGATGGCGGTGCGCGCCCGAATGCCCAGCGCCGAGGCGACGGTGATGCGCTCACGGTCGAGCGCGTCCAGCAGCCTGCCGATGCCGGGGGTCGCGCCGTCGATGTAGAATTGGAAATCGCCGTGGGTCGATTCGATCCAGCCTGCGTTGAGCAGGGTGAGCGCCGGGTGGAAGATGGCGCCGATGTTGTTCAGGCTGGTGTGGAGTACGTTCACGCCGTCGATGAATTGGGGATAGGCCGGGCGAATGGCCTCCAGGACGGCCTGGGTGCGTGCGGCGGGCAGCGCCGCCAGGGTGACGGCGTCCTTGATGCGGAAGATGCGCGCCTGCGCCGGCCCTTCGGCGCGGCTGGCGTAGATGAAGGTCTCGGCTTCGGCTATGGTGACGCTGGCCTGGCAGCCCGAATCGCGCAGAACCTTCCTGAATTCGAGCGCGCCGCCGGTGCGGCCCGGATGCAGGATGACGGTTTGACCGTTTTGGAGATAGGGCGCGCAGGAGCGGGCGATATCCGCGTGGGCGGACGACGGGACGACAACCATGATGACATCCACATCACAGATGGCCTCCTCCATGTCGGATGTGATCTTTTGCAGTTTCCCAAAACCGTGGGGGCCGCCTTCGTAACTTTCCAGGTCGATGCCGCCGCGCGCTGCAATGGCTGCGATGTGCTCATAAGTGCGGTTGTACAGGTTGACGTCGAAGCCCATCAGGGCAAGGTGGGCTGCCATGGCCCTGCCGCCGTGACCGGCGCCAATAACAGCATATCGAATATCGTTGATCATTCGTACCTCCTTTATACTTTTCTCTTTGCTAATCTTCAGGAGAGGAACTTGGCGAGTCGTTCCTCTTCGTTGAGCGCTCGTCCTGTTTCCGGGTCTGCGGCTACGCATGCGCCGCGTTGGTCTATGCGCGTGACGATCTCTCCCACCGCGAAGGCGTTGTTGCGCAATTGCGGCGCGTCCAGGATGCCCAGGGTGACGGCTTTTGCCAATGTGGCGGGGTCCGTCAACGGGTCCGCGGCCTGCGGAGCGGCGATGCGGCGGAGAGCCTCCAGCGTGACCTGCGCCTCGCGGATGAGTTCATCCTTGCGGGCCTGGATGCGTGAGTCGCCGGTCATCTCTGGCTGGCCCATGGCGTTCTCGATGGCCCGTCGGGCCATTTTGGCGGCCTCGATCACGTCCTCCGCGGTCGCGGCGTGATCGGCCTCGGTGTGTCCGACGATGTGGACGATGTGCGGCTTGAGCGCCATTTGCAGGTAAATGCTGGCGGCCAAATGCGCACGGGCGGCGTGCTCGTCCACCGGATAACTGAGCAGGCCGGTGCGGGTCTGCTTCCAAATGCGGAAGTTTTCATCCGCCAGCGGGGCAACCATCTCGAGAACGGCCAGCATCTTTGCCAGGTCCATGCTGTCCGAGAGACCGGACGGACTGTTGAACATCAGTTGGGCGAGGTAGTCTTTCACGCCGAAGGCTTTGGCGTTGTACGCGGACAGGTAGGCTGAGACGACGAAGATCACGTCCGGCGCGTCGCGCATGCCCCAGTGGTGCGGCTCGTTGACCTCGACCGGAATGCCGCGCTGTCCGTACCAGGCCATCACCTTTTGGTGCTCGCGGATGGAGCCTTCCAGGTCCCACGGCCCGCGTCCGTCCATCTGGTTGAACCAGAAGATGGGAATCGCGGCCCAGGCGATGTTGATGGTCTCGACGTACATCTCGGCCAGACGGATGAAGTCGTCCGTGCCGGAGTAGCTGCGCAGCAGCGGGTGGTTGCCGCGGCGACCGGCCTGGTAGAGCGCACGGTAATCGTCCGCGCTGCGGACGGGGACGCCGCCTGCGCCGGTGCGGCGCGGGTCTTGCCGCTCCGGGTGGAAGAAATTGGCCTGTGCGTCCTGGTCGATGCCCAACGAGATCACGTCCAGAGCGCGCGCTGCGGCGATCTTTCGGATGCCCTCCAGCGTGGCTTCCATTGTCGGCAGGCCGAAGTGGTGGCGCAGGATGGGAAAGGGGGCCTTCCAGTGGATGCGCGCGATGGCCGTTTGCGGGTAGTCGGCGGGGGTGGGTGTGCTGGACTGACCCTTAAGGTAGGCCAGCACCTCCTCGACCGGTTCCGTCCCGTCGAAGGTGCGTTCGAAGAAGCCCAGTTTTGCAGCTCGCTCCGCCATCGGCGGGGTTCCGCCAAACGCAAAACGGATTCCGGCCTCGTGCAGGTCGGCGGCTTCCTCGGCGAACCGCCCCAACAGCCGCTCACCGGTTTCCGGCGTCAGGCGGTAGGACACGCCAACCAGAATTTCATCTGAGGGGCCGGCTTCGGAGGATATTTTTCGCACTGCGGCCAGCATTTTTTCAGGAGAGACGGCCGGGCCTAGAAAAACCGTCTGCCAGCCAGCCTGTCCGGCCAATCGCAGGAATTTGGATACCCCGGCGATATGGACACATTCTCCCAAAGCACCACTAATGACTGTTTTCACGCCTCACCTCGTTTTAAATTAGAGTCTGAGAAAAAACTCTTCGCCACTTTTTGGGTGATGAGTGATTCCTGCTCGTTTCGCAGGGTGTTTATTCAGTTGTCGCGAGTGAAAAATAGAGGCACTGAAACCGGGAAAGATGGTTTCCGCTCGCCGAAGCACTTTTCACGAAGTTTCTCCGGTGGTCGGCAGTTTCAATCGTGCTGATGACTCATTATAGCATGAGCGTGTTAACGTATCGTTAACACGCTCATTTTTGTGGTTATTTCCTGAGGGAGACTATCGATTTTCAACCACCGGTCTTCGCAAACTTCCGCGAATTTTTAAGTGTTTGGGGCTTTTTTCGCGAAGGCTTTGGCCTCCGTCGTCAGGAACGGCCGGCGCTTGCTTTCTAGCCGCTCCCTCTCTTGCGCTTGATTTCGTCGATTTTCTCTTGCGGCAAGTCGGGCACATCCTCGCGGCGGGTGATGCCGAGGGCTTTGCGCTGGGCCTCGCGCCAGCGCTCCAAACGTGCGCGGATCTGGGCCTCGTGACCCTCGCCGGAAGGCGTGTAGAAATACGTGCCCAGCAGGTCCTTGGGCAGGTACTGCTGCGGCGTGAAATGTCCCGCGTGGGCATGTGGATAGGCGTAGTCTTGGCCGTGTCCCAGCGCTTTTGCGTCGCGGCTGGCGTCCTTGAGGTGGTCGGGCACTTCGCCCACGCCTTCCTGTTCGATGCGTTGGATGGCCTTGAAATAGGCCCCGGCAGTATTGGACTTGGGCGCGGTCGCCAGATAGAGCGTGGCCTCCACGATGGCATAGATCCCCTCCGGCAGGCCGACGAAGGTGAAGGCCTGCGCGGCGGCGTTGGCAACGACCAATCCCATCGGGTCGGCCAGACCGATGTCCTCCCCGGCCAGGATGAGCAGACGGCGCAGGATGAAGCGCGGGTCCTCCCCGGCGTAGAGCATCTTGGCCAGCCAGTAGAGCGCTGCGTCGGGGTCGGAGCCGCGCACGGATTTGATGAAGGCCGAGATGGTGTCGTAGTGCGCGTCGCCGTCTTTGTCGTATAGCACGGCGCGGCGCTGGATGGATTCCTGGGCTATATCCAGGTCAATGCGGATGATGCCGTCCGCGTTGGGGGATGTCGACTCGACGGCCAGCTCGAGGGCGTTCAACGCGTTGCGCGCGTCGCCGCCGGAAATGTTGATGAAATGGGAGCGGGCTTCGGGGTCCAGTTCGACCCGGCGACCCCCGTAGCCGCGTTCGGCGTCTGCCAGGGCGCGGTCGATGATCTGGCCGGTTTGCGCCTCGGTCAGGTGTCGCAGTTGAAAGACGCGCGAACGCGAGACCAGCGCGCCGATGACTTCGAAGTAGGGGTTCTCGGTTGTCGCGCCGATCAGCGTCACGGTCCCGTTCTCGACGTGGGGCAGCAGCGCGTCTTGTTGGGCTTTGTTCCAGCGGTGGACTTCGTCGATGAACAGGATGGTCTTTTGGCGGTAGAGTTTGCGGCGCTCGAGCGCGTCGTGGATGACGACCCGCAGGCGGGCTTTGCCGTCCAGCACGGCGGAGAGGGTCTCGAAATGGGATTTGGTCTGGTTGGCGATGACGGTCGCCAGCGTGGTTTTGCCGGTGCCGGGCGGTCCCCACAGGATGATGGACGAGAAGAGGCGGTCGGCGAGGATGGCGCGGCGCAGCAGTTTGCCCTCGCCGACGATGTGTTCCTGGCCGACGAATTCATCCAGCGTGCGCGGACGCATGCGGGCGGCGAGGGGCGCTTCGTTTTTCATGTGTTGGCGCATGGCGTGGTCGAAGAGGTCGGTCATGGTTCAGATTATACCGGGTGATGCCGCAGGATTTGTCCCGAATTTGGGATGCCGCCTGTGGGGTCAATGCAGAAAGGGCTGTCCGCACAGCAGCCCTTTCTGTTTGGCAGTTAATGGGGCTTTTGCCCCTTACGCCGCGGCTTCGGATCCACTGGGCGGTTTGGCGCCTGTATTGCGGACGTTGATGAGTTTCATCAGGATGTCGAACCAGAAGGGCGCGCCCTGTGAGACGGCGGTGGCGCTGATGAGAATTCCGATGAACCAGACGAAAAGCCAGTTGCCGCTTGCCGGGTCGTCCGCGCTGATGGGACGGTAGCAGGTTTCGGCAATGAACAGTCCCTGGATGGCGGTGTCCGTCTGCGGGAGGAGCGCGCACGCTGTCTCGGCCGGCATTTCGATGGCCGTCCAGCCCATCGGCAGCGTGATGCCCTCGAACTGTTTGCTGAATTCCCGGATGGCATCTTCCGGCGCGGCCCCTTCCGTCTGCGTGGGAGGCTGGATGCCTTCGGCCTTGCTGATCAACGCGGCGCGCATGGTGGGGTCTACCCACAGGGTTTGCGCGATGGTGATGGAGTTCACGTTGAGGGTGGCCGCCAGGACGAGACCGATGACAAAGGCGATGAGGTTCGAGCGGCGTTTGTACCAGCCGGACAGGCGGTCCATGGAATTGTTGAACCAGTTTTCGACGTTGGTCCGGGCCAGCGCCAGGGCCTGTTCCTTTTCGGTGACGTACTGCTCGACGCCCATGAACAGGCTGTTCAGCGTGCGCACCAGGTCCGGGTTGATCTTGCCGATGGCCGCTATGCCTTTCTGGATTTGCTCCGGAGTTACCTCGGTCAGATCCACTTGGGGCAGCGCCTTGACGGCCGTTTGGTACTCTTTTACGAGAACGGGAATTTTTTCGATGGCGTTTTGGAGTTCCGGATATTGTTCGCTCAAGGCCTGCATTTGCGGCTGCAACTGCTCCATCACGGAACCGGCTGTTTCTGAAGCGACAAGACCTTCGACTTGTTCCATCAGGTCGTCCAGCGCTTTTTTGGCCTGGATGCGTTTGAGGAAGTTCTTGATCCCCGGCAGCATTTTGGCGACGTCCTTTTCCCGCACCAGGGCCAGGGTTTGCTGGATGGCCGATTGTTCGGTGCCCGCCGTCATCACGATGTCGAACAAGGCCAGGGCGAATTCCCGCGCCGGGATGTAGGAAGGCTTCGCGCCGGGCTTTTTGGTGAGACCCTGGATCAAGGGATGTTCGTAAAACTCCTCCGCCAATTTGGGATTGGAGAGCATCTGCCCGATGGCTTCTTCCAGGTCTCTGGCGCGGAATCTGAAGAACCCGGCCAGCCATTCCTGGATTTGGATGGCGGTCAGGCTGAGCACGAACCAAACGACGACCAACCCGATGGCGACTTCGATGATGATGCCGATGTCCATTCTTTTCTCCTTATGTCTGGGTGGCAAATGTGAGTTTTTTTGCTGGGCTGTTGAACGTCCGTGACGTGTTCCCCGATGAGACAACGCATTTAATTGTACAGAAAACCTGGCTGGAATTCAAGCATTTTTCGCGGGAGGGGCGCAGCGGTGCGCCGGCCGGGCTGCACACGGCCTTTCTCCCGAAGGCCGACACGTTCCTGGGGGGCTTCGGCCGTCAAGCAGCGACTAAAAGTCGCTACTACGCATTTTTCGGACAACAGGTTCTTGGCCCTCAGGCCGTCGGGCTGACCCGGTGGTGCGCCTGGTTGACCAGATAGATGCCTGCCAGCGCAATGACGCCCCCGACCACCTGGATGGGAAGCGGCGTCTCTCCCAACAGCGGGATCGCCAGGATCGTTGTCATGATCGGCTGCCCGATCATCGTCGGCGCGACGACCGAAGCGGGCAGGTGCCCCATCGCATACGAGACGGAGGCGTAGCCGATCAGCTGCGATACGATTGCCGTGCTGAAGAATATCACCCACGTTCGCTGACCGTAACCGAGCAGGGGATGTCCCAGGGCGAGATTGATGAGCGCCAAGCCTATGCCCGCGCTGATGCCGACCAGCCAGACATAGGTGAGCGGGGTGTAATGCTCGCGGCCGCGCTGCGTTACCAGGTAGTAAGATGCGTAAAAGATCCCCGAAACACCGGCCATCAGGTCGCCGATGCCCAGCCGGAGGTGGGTCAGGAAATCGCTGCCCATGATCAAGCCTGCGCCGGCCAGCGCCAGAAGCAGCCCCAGCCAGAAATCCATTTTGAGCTGCTCGTGGAATAACAGCCAGGCTCCCAGGGCGACCCATAACGGGGCGGTGTTGCCGAGCAGCGTCGCCGCGGAGACGGTGGTGTAAAACATGGATGTGTTCCAGAGCGCCAGGTCGAGGGCGGTGAACAGGCCGCCCAGGAGGGGGAAAACGAGCGCGGATTTGTTCTTGGTGCAGTCCCTTTTGCAGCGGCCGGCGACGAATGGCGTCAAAATGAGCGCGGACAGGGAGAGACGGTAGAAGCCGGTCACCGGGCCGGGCGCGTCTGCCCAGCGTACGAAGATGGCGGACATGCCCAGGGCAAGGATGCCTGCCCCCAGCGCCAGATATGGCAGGATGGCGGTGTTGCGAGATGATGGTGTGCTTGTCATTGAGTATGTGTGTTTTTATGGATTCGCCAGGAGGTCAGGAAGTTCACGCAGCGTGCTGATCGTTGCCCGCGGCCGGATGCTGCCTTGTGCGCTTTTGGGGGGATCTGTCCGGCGGGAAATCCAGATACTGTAGATGCCCAGCTTGTTGGCTCCGGCGATGTCCGCTTCGAGGGTGTCGCCGACCATGGCGGCTTCACGGGGGGGGATTTTCCAGTGCGCCAGCGCAACTTCGAAGATGCGCGGGTGCGGTTTGCGGTAACTGCATGCCGCCGAAGTCAGAATGAAGTCGAAGTAGAATTCGATCCCGAACTTGTTCACCAGTTGAAAAACATCCTTGTTGTCGCCCGCGTTGGAGACGATGCCCAACCGGTAGCCGCGGGCTTGCAGCGTTTTGAGCGTGGGGGCAGCGTCCTCTTCAAGCGCCCAGTTGGACTGCGTGACGGCATACATGGCGTCCAGCGCGCCGCGCAGGATTTTCGGGGGCACGTCCGAGTAGCCCTTGTCGGCGAGCAGACCGCGCAGCACGGATGTGTAGGTCGTCTCGAACAGGTCTTGATCGCGCCGGGTGTAGTATTCGTTCAGCCGCCCCTTGAACTCGTGGTGGATGATCTCGCAGTCCACGTCCAGCCCTTGCGCGCGCAGCGCATCGGCCAGCGCCTGGTCGGCGCGCGCCAATATGGGCGGCCAGGCGCCTTTGGCGTACATCAGCGTGCCGCCCAGGTCGAAGAGTACTGCGCGGATGAAGGGTGGTTGCATCGTTTTTTTGTTTTTTGCTCGCTTGCTGTGCCTGTGCTAATACCCTCGTTTTGGGTCGAACAGATTATATAGCGGCTGTCCCCCAATGTAACGGCGCAAATTCTCGGTGAAGAGTTGCACAGCGCGCTGGCGGTAGTGGGGTGTGTTGCCGGAGATATGCGGCGTGATGATAACGTTGGGCAGGTCCCAGAGCGGACTGCCGGGAGACAGCGGCTCTTCCGGGAAGACGTCCAGCGCCGCTCCGGCCAGACGGCCCTCCTCGAGGGCCGAGATGAGCGCCTCGTGATCTACCACACCGCCGCGCGAGACGTCCACCAGGTAAGCGGAAGGTTTCATCGCGGCCAGGACGGCGGCGTTGATCAGGCCGCGCGTCGACGGGGTGAGGGGCACCGTTACGACGACGAAATCACACTCCCTGACCATCGAGCGGATGGCCTGCGCCGGATACAGCCGGCGGACGAAATCGCCCCCTGGGTCGCCCAGTCCCTCCGGCGTGTAGTCGCGGTCGGCGGGCTGCATGGCATTGCGTTTGGTCGCCAGCACGGTCGCGCCAAATCCATGCAGCAGGCGCGCCGCCTGTCGTCCAATGCTGCCGTAGCCTGCAATCCCGACTGTGCTGTCGCGCAGCTCCACCGGTTCGAAGCGTTTCCAGCGGTCTTGGGGCCACTCGGCCCTGCGCTGGCTTTCCATCAGCGCGGGCAGGTGATGACCCAGCGCCAGCAGCATCGTCAACACATATTCGGCCATCTGTGAGGCCGATGCGCCGCTCAGGGTGGTGGTCACCAGTCCTGGCTGTTTCAGGATCGGCGACTGGAGCGCCTTGTCGATCCCCGCGTAGTGGAACTGTATCCACTTCAGTTTCGGGGCTTGTTCCGGCGCAGGCAGGCAGTGGGGCGTGGTGTAGAGCACCTCGCAGCGCGCCCACACGTCGTCGGGGATGTCTTCGGCCTTTTTCGCCGTGTGGACGGTCACGCGCAGGCGCGGCGAAACCTCCTGCAAGGCGCTGACGAGCGCAGGCTCGAAAGGTACTGTGATCAAAACGTCGATTGATGTGGAAGGTTGCATGTCAGGAATAGAAACACGAAGGTGTTTACTTGGTTGCGAGCGCCAGCAGCGCGGCAGCGGCGACAAGGCTCAACAGGAGCCAGACGACGGGCGTCCAGCCGGCCTGCGCGGCCGGATAGAGCAGCGCCGAAGCGAGGACGGTCAGCCCGAAGGCCAGCGTGTGGCGGGTGAATTTCTTTTTAACCATACCATATCCAGGCGGCAAATGCGGTCAGCAAACTGACAAAAAGCACCAAAAGGCCAATGTATCCGATCACGGCGCGCATCACGAGGCCCTCTTTCCCGTCCATGCCAGCCGTGCTGGCCCCGACGACCACCTTGGTCGGCGCGACGACCGAGGCCAGCGCCGCGCCCGCCGTCTGTGCGGCCAGGATGACCGGCGCAGCATAGCCCAGCAGTTCCGCCGTCCGCATTTGCAGCGCGGCGAAGACCACGTTTGAATTGGTGTTCGAACCGGTCATGAACGCGCCGACAGCCCCGATCCAGGGCGCGACGACGGGGAACGCCGCCCCGACCGAGTTCGCCAACCCTCGCGCCAGCGCCTCCGTCATGCCGGATTGCTGCATCACGAGCGCCATCGCGACCATCTCGGCGATGCTCAGGCTGGAGGTCATCATCTTGCGCACGGTGCTCGAGACGATCCGCCGCCCCGCGCCCGGCGTGTACAGTCCGGCCCGCAGATAGATCGCATAGGCGGCCAGCGAGGCGTAGAGCAAAATCGCCCCGGCGTGTGTGAAAACCCGGATGGGCTTGTTCGTCCCGGCGGGCGTGATGTGGCCCAGGCGGGTGACCGTCTCCGGGA
The DNA here is from genome assembly GCA_013152325.1 of Chloroflexota bacterium. GTDB lineage: Bacteria > Chloroflexota > Anaerolineae > Anaerolineales > Villigracilaceae > Desulfolinea. Next base: position 10,529 of record JAADGN010000057.1, on the reverse strand, counting down.
ACTGGATTTTGACGGCGATCTGTCCGAGCGTATTTTTGATGGGCGGGACGAGCAGGATCACTGCGGTCAGGATGATGAGGACGAGATAGGCCGAGAGCGCCACGAGCAGCGGTTTCGCGGCGATCCCTTTCCCGGACTTTGGGCCTGCCTCGCCCCAACGGGCCAGGGGCACGCTGACGACGAGTCCTGCCAGGCCGCCGGCGAAGGCGCCGATATTCCACAGACCGCCGATCGCCGCGACCAGATATTGCACGCCGCCCATGACCGCGCCGATGACCAGCGCCTTGCCGGCCAGGCGGCGCACGCCGGCCCAGCCGTCCGCCGCGTGGAGCACCATCCAGCCGGTCGGCAGGGCAGCCAGGCCGAGGAAGAGCGCCGCCCAGGGGGACAGGGTGGCCGCGTCCATGCCGGTGGCGGACATGAGCGCATTGAACGACGAACCCAGCGAGCCGAAGGTGACGGCCCAGCCGTGTCCGATGGTGGGGATGACGACCGCCGTCAGCGGGCTGAAGCCCAGCCCGACCAGCAGGGGAGCCGTCACTGCAACGGGGACGCCGAAGCCGCCCGTGCCCTGCAGGAACGAGGCGAAGACCCAGCCGATCAGCATGGCCTGCATGCCCTTGTCGGCGGTCAGGCGCGGCAGGGCTGCGCCAATCGTCCTGATGGCCCCCGCTTCGTCGGCGACGCGGTAGAGCAGGAAGGCCGCCCAGATGATGTAGAGCACGTCGAGCGAGAGCAGCAGCGCCTTGGCGTGGGCGTAGGCGAGGACGTCTGCATCCGCGCCGAAGAAGGCGATGGCGATGGCCAGCGCGGACAGATAGCCCGCGGCCCCGGCGCGCGCCGCGCCCCAGCGGAATCCGACCATGAGGACGAGGATCAGCAGGATGGGCGCGGAGGCGAGGATGGTGGGCATGAGGGGGCAGGGAGTCGTTAGTGGTTAGTTGTGAGTCGTGAGCAGGGAGCTGTTAGCGAAGTGTGCGGAGCAGTCCGTAGAGCATGCGGGTGATTTCTGTCAGGTCGGAGATTAAGTTGTTGTAATCGGAGTTTTCCAGGTAGCCGATTTTTAGGGCAATGGCGAGTTGGGTTTCAATCTCCGCAGCGGAACCTAAGGCGATATTAAGATGGTTGGCAAATGCGCCTTTTGTATTTCGCGCCTGTCCTTCTGCAATATTGGATGGGACAGAAACAGCCGCGCGCTGAATTTGGGATATTAAACCGAATCTTTCCTCTTTTGGAAAGGTTTTGGTGACAGTATAGATGTCGACAGAAAATTGCACCGACTTTTGCCAGACGATCAGATCGTGGAAACTGCGGATTTTTTGCTTTTCCGTCATAGGCATCGCTCCGATCTTTTACTCTCAACTCCTCACTCCCGACTCACCACTCTTGTATATCCGTAAATCAACACCATGCCCAGCGCCAGCGCCGGAACGACCACCAGCCCCGCCTCCGGTCCGAACGCGCCGCCGGTCCACAGTGCCGGGCCGCGGACGGTGATGCGCGTCAGGCGGAAGAAGTCCATCCCGCTGACGGGGAAGCCGAAGACCACGCCCTCGAAGAAGTTCCAGCCGATGTGCAGGCCGATGGAGAGCCAAAGCTGCCTCGTGCGGATGTAGCCGTAGGCCAGGAAGACGCCGGCGAGAAAGATGCCCGCCGCGCTGATCCAGGTCGCGTTGGGGTTGCCCAGGTGCAGCAGGCCGAAGACCGCTGCGGAGAGGATCACGCCCCAGGTCAGGTTGAGGCCGCTGGCCAGGGTTTGCAGGTGGTAGCCGCGGCTGAGCAGCTCCTCGTTCCATCCCACCAGGACGAAAATCCCGAACATGGCGAGCAGGTTCAGGGTCACGGACGGGACGGATTCCGTCTCCCAGGCGAAGCCGTCGAAAGCCAGCCAGCCCAGCGACCATTCCGCCAGGTAGATCGATCCCATCATCACGAAGGTGATGGCGATGCCGGCCAGCAGGTCGCGGAGCGCCTGGCGATCGGGTTTTAGTCCCAGGCTGACGAAGGAGCGTTTGTCCAGGAAGCGCCGCGCCAGGTAGACCGAGAGCGTGATGGCGACGACTTCGATGACCTGGCTGTAGAGCATCCCGCCGATGGGCAGCCAGCCGAGCAGGAAACCGGCCGGGATACCCACGACGACAATCAGGATGGTCTGGATCAGCAGCCGCCAGCCGGCGCGGGGGCGGGGTTCGTCGGGGGAGATGAATATCCTTGCCAGAAACGAGCGCTTGTTCATGATTTTTGACCTCCTGGTCGTTGACCGCAGGCCGTCAGTCGTTTGCGGCTTTCGACCGGCGGCGGGCGGGTGTTACTCGCTTGCTTTGGGGACGATCAGCCAGAACAGCAGGTAAGCGGTAATGCCGGGCACGCCGCCGGGGATCAGGGCGATCAGGAAGGCCAGCCGAAACCAGAAGGCGCTGATGCCGAAGAATTCGGCCAGGCCGCCGCAGACGCCGGCGATCATGCGGTTGTTGCGCGAGCGGCGCAGGGGGGGACGTTTTTCTTCACTCATGGGGTTGCCTCCAAAAGGTGGAATATGTTACCAATACATACGGGAGCGGGGACGTTTGGTTGTGTACAAAGCGAACCAGAGCATCACGCTAGCCACGTTTCAAGTAAAGCCCGTCAGGGTCGAGCTCCTCGTACAAAATACGCAGTTCTTCCTCGCTGGGCGGTTCGGTGGTTTGCAGCTCGGCCGCGACCTTCAAGTCCCAGCCGGTGTTCCCGCGGGCCTCGTCCGCCGTGCGGCCGGGATGCAGGGCGGTCAGCGTCAGTTCGCCGTTCTCGTCGGGCTGCATGATGCCAATGTCGGTCACCACGGCCAGCGGACCGCCGCCGCGCACGCCGCTGGCCTCGCGCTCGGCGCGTCCGCCCAGGAAACCGGCCGAGGTCATGAAGTCCACGTTTTCGGGGAAGCGGCGTTTTTGGTGCGGGGTCATGATGTAGCAGCGGTTGGCCCAGGCCGCGATCAACTCCGCGCCGCCGGAGCCGGGCAGGCGTACTCTGGGGTGCGCATAATCGTCGCCAATGACGGTGGCGTTGATGTTGCCAAAGCGGTCGATCTGTGCGCCGCCGAGGAAGCCCACGTCCACGTTGCCGCGCTGCAGGTAGTTGGCGAAGATGTCGTACATGCTGCAAATCGAGAGCGCGCCGCTGACCAGGGTCGGGTCGCCGATGGAGAGCGGCAGGCGGGCCGGCTCCGCGCCGATCACGCCGGCTTCGTAGATCATGACCAGGTTGGGGGCGTGGGTGCGTTTGGCGAGATTGCAGGCCAGGTTGGGCTGGCCGACGCCGACGAATACCACGTCGCCGTCGCGCAGCATGCGGGCGGAATTGACGATCATCAGTTCGGCGGAAGAGTAGGTGTTGGTCATGGCGGCTCCGGGAATGGGCGTTAGGTTGGGAGGGACGACAGGAAGGTGTGGATGGCCTGGAAGACGGACGCCGGGCGTTCCAGGGGGACGAGGTGGGTGGCTTTTTCCAGCGTGATCACCTGTATGGCGGGGTTGAGACGCCGCACTTTCTTTGCGCTGCTGGCCCAGAAGGTGTCTGTCTCCGCGCCGCGCACGATGAGCGTTGGCACGCGCAGGCTGGGCAGTTTGCGCCAGATCCCCATGTCGCGCCAGACGCCGGTCACGTAGATGCGCGCTTCCCAGTCGGCGCTGTAGCACAACTGGTAGCCGTCCGGCTCGTGCGGACAGGTGATGCCCTCCACGTAGGCATGCAAAGCCTCGTCGTCCATGTATTTGAAGACGGATTTGCGCCGGTAGCCTCGGAAGAGTTTTTCGCGGCTTTCGAATACCTGCCGCCGGTTGATCGCCGCCGAGACGAGCGGGTGCAGGCGGTAGTCCAGTCCCAGGGCGCGTATCAACCGCCAGGACAGAATGAAGCGCGGCGGGAACAGGACCGGGTCGAGCAGGACGAGGGCGTGGAAGCGTTCCGGTTCGCGCAGTGCGGCGCGCAGGGTGGCGATTCCGCCCATCGAGTGGCCGACGCCGATGATCGGCCCGCTGCCCACCTGGTCGAGGAAGCGCAGCAAATCGTCGGTCAGCGGCAGCCAGTCGACGATGTCTTCGGGACGGGAGTCCGGCCAGAGCGGGCGCTGGTGCATGGCGAGCACACGGTAGTGTGCGGCCAGCCGCGTCAGCAGGGGACGATAGCAGCCGGGCGGGTAGCCGTTGGCGTGGGCGAAGTGCAGGGTGGGGCCGGAGCCGCTGTAGGTAGTGTATGGGATAGGTGATGTCATGGCGGTGAACCGCAAAGGAGCGAAGTTTTTCGATAGCAGTTGAGATTGACTGATGGTTTCCCTCGCCCCGACCTTCGCTACGCTTCGATCTTCCCCTCTCCCTTGGGGAGAGGGGTTAGGGGTGAGGGCAAGCGGTTAATATTCTCCATAATTGATCGGCTCGCTGAAACGCGGCTCAACCTCCAGGCGCTCGTGCGTCTCCGGGCCGAGCTTTTCCCAGTATTCCGCATGGTCTTTTGTGCCATAGACCCACTCGTCCAGCCAGGCCTGCACGCCTTCCACCGTTTTGCTGACCTTGTCCCAGGCCATGTAGAAGATGTTATCGCGGTCGTAGTAGCCTTGCGCGTACGACGGGTGACAGGCGTGCGGGACGCGGCAGACCGCGTCCACAATGAAGCTGGGGATCAGGGTGCGGTTCGGGTCGGAGCGGATGACGGATTCGTCCACGATCTCCTCGGCGGTGACGATGACGCGCTCGGCGGCGAAGGCGGCTTCTTTCTGCTCGCCGACGATGCCCCACAATTGGGCGTTGCCGTTCGCGTCGGCGCGCTGGACGTGGACAATCGCCACATCCGGGTTCAGCGCCGGGACGGTGAGCAGTTCCTGGCCCGAATACGGGTCGACGACGCGTTTGATGTTGGGGTTGGCGCGTTCCAGGCTGGCGGCGGCGGTTTGTTTGATGGGCATGAAGGGCAGTCCCGCCGCGCCGGCCTGGAGACGGGAGATCATGCCGAAGTGGGAATACTCCTCCCAGTCCAGTTCGCCGCGCTCGATGGCGCCGCGCACGATGCGCAGCGACCCGACGCCGGGATTGCCCATATACGAAAAGATGACCTTGCGGGCGCATCCCGCGGCGACCATCTGGTCGTAGATCAGGTCCGGGGTGGCGCGGGCAAGCGTCAGTCCCCGTTTGCGCTGACGGATGATCTGGTGTCCGGCGGCGAAAGGGATCAGGTGGGTGAATCCGGCGGCGTAGAGCACGTCGCCGTCCCGTACGTATTTGGAGATGGCTTCCGGGAGAGAGATCAATTTTGTCATGGCAGACTCTTGGGGATCATTTCTTTTTCTGCTTCTGTTCGGCCTTCTGTTGTTTGCGCTCGCGCACCTTGCGGATGATCGAAAAGCGTCCGCTGGGCGGGGGCGGGGGGGCTTTTCGCCGGAGCAGGGAGCCGACCGCGATAACGACCAACCCCAGGAAAAAGTAATCAAAATAGGTCTGACCGGCGAGGTCCGACGCGATGAACAGTATTAAAAAGCCTACACCCATGATGATGAAAAAGGTGCCGATACGGGGAATAATATTTTCGTTCATAATCTTATGCGGGGTTCCGAACGGAGAAGAGTATTCGCCTGAAGGGATAGAAGACGGGGCTGGACGGCAGGGCGCTGTGCAGCTTGCCGCGCAGGGCGGCCAGGAAATTGTCCTTGAGATCGCCCAGCCGCTCGAAATAGGGGATGAGCGCGGTGCCGGAGACCCACTCCAGCACCGCCTCCGCGTCGGGCAGGACGTGCGGGTAGATCTTCTCGAAGACGAGGATGTTTTCCGCGCCGAGGTCGTAAAACAACTGCGCGTACGCTTCGATGGACAGCACCGGTGAACGACGCACCCAGCCATCCAGCGCGCTGCGGAAGGGTTCTTCCTGCGCGGTCTCGATGATCAGGCGGTGTGAGACGTGCGTATGGTTGGAAGGCACCTGAACGGCCATCTGCCCGCCGGGATCGAGCTGCGCGAACAAATTGGACACCAGCGCGGGATGGTCGGGCGACCATTGCAAGGCGGCGTTGCTGAAGATCAAGTCCCAGGAAGCGGGCAGGGAGGCCAGATCGCCCAACTCGAAACGGAGCCCGGCCCGGGCGTAGTCCGCGGCGCGTTCCAGCATGTGCGGGGATTTGTCGAGGCCCAGGACGTCGCTGTCGGGCAGCGCGTCCGCCAGACGGCGCGTCAGTTCGCCCGTCCCGCATCCCAGGTCGACCACTTTCAGGCCGGGACGAACGTTCACCAGGCCGAGCAGGTCGTTGAAAGGCGCGGTGCGTTGGGATTGGAATTTGTGGTAGCGGTCAGGATTCCAGGGCATGGCTGCTCCCAAATCAAGAGACCCCTTCCCCTCGTAGGGGAAGGGGTCTGCCGTGTGCGGGATTTATTTGATGAGCGTTTGGATTTGCTCGTGCATGTACAGAAGCAGGTAGTAGTGGCCGCCGGCATTCTTGCCGCTTGAGCCGGAACCTTTCCATCCGCCGAACGGCTGGAAACCAGGCCACGCGCCGGTGGTGGCGCCCTGCGGACGGTTGGCGTAGGTCACGCCGGCTTCGATGTTGTCGAAGAACCACCGGGCTTCCTCTTCCGTGCCGTAGAAGCCAGCCGTCAGGCCATAGTTGACGTCGTTGGCGATCTGCATGCCCTCGTCCAGGCTCTTGATCCTGCCAATCGTGGTGATGGGCACGAACATCTCCTGCTTCCACAAGGGGTGGTCGTACGGCAGGTCGGTGACGAGGGTCGGCTCGCAGAAGTAGCCCTTGGCGTATTCGCCGTCGGTCTTGACGCTGCCGCCGGTCAGGAATTTGCCGCCGGCCTCGGCGATATCTTTGGTGAAGGTCTTGAAATCTTCGTAGGAAGACTTGTTGATGACCGGGCCGAGGTAAACGCTGCGGTCGGTGGGGTCGCCGATGGCCAGTTTCTCGGTCAGTTCCTTGACGCGGGCGACCAACTCGTCATAGACCGGCTCTTCCACCAGCACGCGCGAGCAGGCCGAGCATTTTTGCCCTTGCAGGCCGAAGGCCGAACGGACAATGCCGATGGCGGCGCGTTCCAGGTCGGCGTTGCGCGAGACGATGGCCGGGTTCTTGCCGCCCAACTCCAGGATGACGGGACGCACGTACTTGCCGCCGCCGAAGTCGCGGTAAATGTTCATGCCAACGTCAAACGAACCGGTGAAGGTCACGCCGTCCACGTCGGGGTTGTCGATCAGCGCCTGACCGAGGGTGCGGCCGGGGCCGGTGACGAAGTTGACCACGCCGTCGGGCAGACCGGCGTCGCGGAAGCATTCGGCCAGCAGGCGTACGATCCAGGGCGTATCGGTGGCGGGTTTGAGCACGACGGTGTTGCCGGCCGCCAGCGCTGCGCCGGCAGGCCCGCCGGTCAGCGCGAAGGGGAAGTTGAACGGACTGATGACCAGCCAGACGCCGTAAGGGCGCAGCACGGAAACGTTGCGGGCCTCGTAACCGACCAACGGATCTTTGCCCATCTCGACAATGAAGCCGTCATTCTTCTCCATCTGGTAGCAGGCATAGCGGATCAGGTCGGCGGTCTCGGCCACGTCGCCGAGCGATTCCATGCGGTTCTTGCCGACTTCCAGCGCCATCGCCGCGCCCAGATCAAAGATGCGCTTGTCAATCAGGTCTGCGGCTTTGCGCAGCAGGTCGATGCGTTCCTGCCAGGGCGTACGAGACCAGGCCGGAAAAGCCTTGCGGGCGGCCGCTATCGCTTCTTGGGCGTGTTTCTCGTTGCCTTTTTGCATCACGGCCAGCACCGTGTCGGTGTTCGACGGGGAGTGGTCTTCGAATTTTTCGTCGGCGAAGACGTCTTTACCATCGATGATCATGCCGTACTCTTGCCCCAATCCAGCCTTTGTCTTGCCCAGCGCCTCTTCAAAACGCGTGTGCAATTCTTCCGGCGGGTTGAACATCGTGGCATAAGTAAGCTTGAAATCTGCCATTCCAATAGCCTCCTGAAATGAGTTTATTAAACGGGTTCGTCAGACCATTTGGAGCAATCAGGCCGGTCGGACAAATATAGTATAGCGTAGGAACGTGGCGGCGTCAAAGAAAAGCATCCGATTCCGGACGTGACGATTTTCCTGAATGCCCGTAAGAAAAACTGGACAAATATTGTCAAAATATGTTAGGATGTACACCACGTTTCGAGAAAGGAATTGAGTATGTTGAGACGCTTCACACTCCTGACCCTGGGCCTGCTGGCCGTTATCGTGATTTCAGCCTGCGCCCCGAAAACTTCCGCTCCCCCGGCCTCTCCGCCGCCTGCTCCGACAGTCGAACTGTCGGACAGCGTTCAGCCGTCGCCCGCGCCCGCAACAGAGGAGTCCGCGCCTGCTCCTGGGACGGAGTCCCCGGACGCGGCAGGGCCAACCGCCGAGTCTGCGCCGGTCGTTGTCACGCCGCGCGGCAACCAACTGGAGGCCACCGACCCGTCGATGGTCAACCTGGCTTCCGGCCGGCCGCAGTTGATCGAATTCTTCGCTTTCTGGTGAGGGACTTGCCGCTCGATGGCGCCCGTCGTGCACGGGCTTGAAGCCAAGTATTACGGCCGGATCGATTTCGTCTATCTCGACATTGACGACCCTCGCAACGATGCTTTGAAAAAGCAGTTCGGCTTTCAATATCAGCCCATGTTTGTGCTGGTGGATGGCGATGGAACTGCTCTGAAAACCTGGCTGGGTTACGTCCCGGCGGAGGATTTCGAGACGGCATTTGTCGGTGTCGTGGAGCAGTAAAACTCCCAAACGACGAACCGCCGGTCATTGCGACCGGCGGTTTTTGGTTGCTCTGTATGCTACCGTCCCAACCAGACTCCGCTCCAGGGAGGCAGCGTCAGCGTGATGTGTCCCTGCTTGACGCCGTATTTTCGATGCTTGAGCAGGCCGCGTATTTCCGTGCCGTCCTGCCACAGGGTATCCACCGGCACGCGGACAGGTTGTTCTTTTTCGGAAGCGTTCATGACCACCACGATCTTTTCCTCGCCCAGCGTGCGTGTGAAAGCATAGAGACCGCGCTTGTCGTCCACGGCCAGCAGGTGGGTGTAGTCGCCGCGCCGCAGGGCCGGGATGCGCTTGCGCAGCGCGATCAACTGCTGCACCCAGGGATGCAGGTCGCCTTTCCATTTGGCGGAATCCCAGGGGAAAGCGCGGCGGCAGTCTGGATCCTTGCCGCCCTCCAGGCCGACCTCGTCGCCATAGTAGATGGCGGGCGCGCCGGGGTAGGCAAACTGGAACAGGTAAGCCAGTTTGACCTTCTCCAGATCGCCGTTCAGTTTGGTCCACAGGCGTTCGGTGTCGTGTGAGCCAAGCGGGATGTACATGGCGTGCACGTTTTCGCGGGGGTATTGCTGGAGCAGGCTCTCGACTTTATCCGCGAACTGGACGGTGTTCAGCGTCCCGGCGTAGAGCAGGCGCAGCAGGTCGTCGCGGATGGGATAGTTTATCAGCCCGTCGAAGTGCTCCTCGTCCGCCCAGCGCGGCTCCGCTGTCCAGATCTCGCCGACCAGGTATGCGTCCGGATTGGCCGATTTGACCGTGTGGCGGAATTCGGCCCAAAAGGCGTCGTCGTCTATCTCGTTGGGCACGTCCAGCCGCCAGCCGTCCACACCCTGTTCGATCCAGTAGCGCGCCACGTCGAAGATGTATTGGCGCACGCGCGGGTTGTCGGTGTTGAATTTTGGCAGGGACTTGAACTTCCACCAGGCGGCGTAGTTTTCGGCCTTGCCCGGCCCGTAGGCATCCAGCGGGAAGCGCTTGACGTGGAACCAGTCTTTGTAGGGGGAGTGCTCGCCGTTTTCGAGCAGGTCCGCAAAGGCGAAGAAGCCGCGTCCGCAATGGTTGAAGACCCCGTCGATGATGACGCGCATGCCGTTGCGGTGAGCGGCATCCAGCAGGGCGCGGAAATCGTCCAGCGTACCCAGTTTGGGGTCGATGTGGTAGTAGTCCGTGGTGTTGTAGCGATGGTTGGATGATGACTGAAAAATGGGGTTGAGATAGAGCGCGGTGACGCCCAGGTCGAGCAGGTAATCTATTTTGTGGATGACCCCGCGCAAATCGCCGCCCTGAAAATCCCAGATGGTGGGCTTGCTGCCCCAGGGCTGGACGTTGGGCGGATCGTTACCGGGATCGCCGTTGGCGAAACGGTCGGGGAATATCTGGTAGAAGACGGCATCTTGCACCCAGTAGGGGACGGTCATGAAAGAACCTCGATGGGGATAGAGTTTGGTATCTATCCGAAAATTACTTTGTGCAGTAACGGCTTCGCGCAGCACCCTGCAAGGGTTGGCCGCGACAGCGACTGCCCAGTCCTGACGGTCTGGGTCAGGAAAGTCGCGGCTACGTATTTTTCGGATAGGTTCTTAAAGATTGTAGTACCCGATTTTACTTTGTTTTCCCAAAATCTACATAAGCGTTTTCGGGGTTTGCCAAAGCTAATTCAACAACAATAGACGATAGGGGTGTAAGGTCAGGTCGTTCCCGGCGTGGAGAGTTTCTCCTGTAAGTTGATCGAC
>JAADGN010000036.1 GCA_013152325.1 Chloroflexota bacterium | reverse complement strand
ATACCATGCCTGAAAAAGAGCGTCAAATAAGAAGTTCGTTAACGTATTTCCTGCCGCCATCCTTCCAAGATCGGAAAGGGAAAGGGGGCTGAGAAAACGACGAACACCCCACCGCCGCCATGGTCTGCGACGGCGTCAACGATGCCCCATCCCTGGCCATGATCGTGTCGTTGGTCACAGGGGCTTTCGGCGCAAATCCGGCGTGCTGAATAGACTGCGCTTGCCGGGACGCAAGGGGTAGTTGAAAAAGCAAAAGCCCGTCACGAACACAGTGACGGGCTCCCTTTTAGATCAAGTATCCATCCGAAAATCACTTTGTGTAGCAACGGCTTCGCGCAGCACACTTTGGTGTTAGCCGTTTACAGCGACCGCCCAGTCCTGACGGTCTGGGTCAGGAAAGTCGCTGCCACATATTTTTCGGATAGGTTCCAAACCTTATGGCGAAACAGGCCGCCAGACCGGATCAAAATCATTTCCCGGATCGGTCGTCAGACGCGTGCGGATCGCACCGGACACAGTCATAATGTAAATATCCTGATTTCCGTCCTCTTCCCCTTCAAACACCAGCCAAAAACCATCCGGGGAATAATCGACATCGATGACCGGCAGCGGCTGCGTCTGGATAGGCGTACCCTGCCCACCCCGGTCTTCGTAGCGAATGCCCATCAACCAGACCTGCGAGGGCTGGTTGGCGCGACGCTGATTGAAGAGAATGACATCCCCGTCCGGCGACCAGACCGGCAGGTAATCCCAATACGTGGGGCCACTGACGGTCAAACGCTGCGCAGCCTGTCCGGTATTGGTCATCGTCCAGATCTGATAGGCCCCATATCGTTTGGCTGAGTAGACGATCTGGTTCCCAAAAGGCGACCAGGCTGGCTGCCGGGTTTCCACGTCGCTCGGTGTATTGGTCAAACGCTCGACAGAATTATCTTCGAGTTTGATGGCGTATATCTGCATGTGGCCGTCACGCAGCGAGGTGAACGCAACGTACTTTCCGTCCGGCGACCAGGCAGGCTCGAAATCGCCGCCGGGCGCGGTGGATAACTGCGTCAAATCCGTGCCGTCCAAATTGGTCACGTACAGACTTGCCCCTTGGAGAACATCCTCGCTCTCCTTGCAGGGAGACACAAATACCAGCAACAAGCCATCCGGCGACCAATCGGGTTGACAGGCGCCTTCAGGGAGATTGGTGATCGGCCACACCCCGCTGCCGTCAACGTTGCCCAGATAAATTTGCGGAATGCCGGTGCGGTCGGACACGAAGGCGACCTGCCCGGCGCCGCCACCCAACGGCGTTGACGTGGGCGTAGGCGTACTAGATGGAGTCGGGGTAAGCGTGGCGGTCGGCGTGAGAGTAGCCGTCGGCACAGGCGTGTCCGTAAGTACTGCGGCTACAGCCGTCCTCGTTCCGGCGTTTCCCGTGGCAGTAGCAGCCACGGTCGGGGTCTGCGTCGAGGTTGGGCTGACCAGCGAAAGCCATCCGGCAACCCTGTTGGGAATATCCGGGTAATAGTATGCGAGTCCCGCAATACCGCTGGCGATCAGGATCAAGATCAAAATGAAGCGGATGACCGGCCAGCGGCTCTGGCGGCGTCTCTTGTACGGGGATATAGGCGGTTGGTCGGGCACGTCGCTGCCCGGCGCAACCAGGGGTACCCCTACCCCTTCGGATATGGTCGCCTCGTCGCCTTTCTCCTCCACCGGTTCATCACTGGGAGGGGGCGCCGGTGGAACCACAAAATTACCCGTCAAGCGCTGAGTCTTGGATTTCGAGGCGAGCAAAGCCTTCCTGAATTCCTCGGCCGTTTGAAAACGATCTTCCGAGTCGACAGCCATCGATTTTTCGATCGCGGCGGCCAGCCGGCGGGACACCTTCGAATTACGTTTGCGGACGGGAGTCAATTGGGCATTGTCCATCGCCCGCGCCAGCCCGTCCTCCGGGATGACGCCGGTCAGCGCCGCGTAGAGCGTCGCGCCCAGCGAGTAAATGTCCGTGCGCGGATCGGTGCGCGCGGTCCCGTACTGCTCCGGCGGGGAATAGCCGGGAGTCATCGCCCGCGCGCCGGTGGTCGTCACCTGGCTGCCCTGGATGACTTTCGCCAGGCCAAAATCCACCAGGAAGATATTCCCCTCCGGCGTGATCTTCACATTCCCCGGCTTGACATCGCGGTGCAGGATAGGCGGCCTGCGGCTGTGCAGATAGCCCAAGGCATCACACATCGCCGCGCCGATCAAGACGACCTCATCATCCGGCAGCGCGCCAACGCGTTCCATGCGCTGACGCAGGTCTTCCCCCTCAATATAATCCATCACCAGGTACTGCCCCTGGTCTTCCATCACAAAATGATCGGTGACGCGCGGCAGGTTCGGGTGACGCAGATTCGCCAGAATGACCGCTTCCAAGCGGAACTGGCGGGCATACTCATCGGTCGTAAACAGGTTTTCCTTAACGGCCACATCCACGCCCAGATTTTCATCCACGGCGCGGTAAACAGAACCCATGCCCCCTTGCCCAAGGATCTCAACAATTCGGTAACGGTCGTGAAGAAGTGTGCCGCGTTCAAGCGTCATCTTTAAAATACCATCTCCGGTTCAACAATTTCAGCGCCCAAAATAGACCTGCCGATTATAACAGATTGCCCCTATGGGTTGGGATTGTACGCCAATTGCAATTTTATGAACAGCCAGGGCGCGCCGCCCGAAATCCACGCGCCGACCAACGTATAGCGCAGATAACGAAAGGCGTAGGCCGGCAAATTTTCACCTGAGGGGAACGCCACTTTCAGCCCCAGATACAGGACCGCAACACCGACCACGCCGACCAGGTAACGCAGGCCTCGCTTCCAGCCCGGACCTGCCGCGCTGAACCCGCCTCGACGCTCCATCCAGGCCAGACCAACCGCCAGCCCGAACAGCGCGCCGGCCGAAGTCAGGAGTCCGTTCATCGAAACGGGAGCAGGCAATTCGTCCCCGGCGCGGGCCGCATTCGTCAACCACCCGGCGGGCATCGTCCAGCCGCCCAGTCCGGCGAACGCCAGCCCGCCGAGCAGAATGATCGTCGCCGAAACAAGGAAGGCGACGAGAACTTGCCTGCCAAACGGCATCTGTTTCAGCCACGCCGCGACCGGGTCCCAGAAGCGCAGGAAACCCCACAAAATCAGGCCGCCGATCAGCCAGCCGGTCAACACGTCGTGCGGAAAGTGAACGCCCAGATACAAGCGCGACAGACCGATGAACAGGACCACGAGCACCGCCGCGATCCAGCCCCAAGCGCGGCGGTAATATCCTGCCACCGTGCCCCACACGCCAGCCGCGATCTGTGCATGACCGGAGGGAAGCCCAAAAGACGACTCCGCGGCCAGCGGCGCGACCTGCGCGCTGTACCAATAGGGGCGCGGCCAATGGAAGCTCAGTTTCAAGATGTTATTGACGCCGCCAGAAAAGAGCAAAATCATGCCCACACGCAATCCCAGCCCGGCATCCAGACACCAATACACCACTGGCAGGATTAAAATGAAGAAGTCTTCAGAACCCAGGAACGAAAGGAGCTTCATCGGGGCAGTCAGCCAATCCCCCAGTCCCTGAAAGGCGACGATCCAGGCAATGCCAGAATTGAAAAGGGCTTCCATCGAACACCTCCGTTGCAATTGACGGTCGAATGCTTTTTATTGTACACTCAAAGTATGCAAGAGTCATCTGCCCATTGGTGGGACTTTCCCTCCGCAGCGCTGCTAACCCTTGTTGTTTTCACAGCCTCCGTGAGACTGGCTGTCACAGACTGGACTCCCGATCTCGGCTTCGTGGAAACAGCAGCCATGTTCGGAGTGCTTCTCGGTCTGGCCCTCGGCCGGAGCCAATTCAAACGACGCGGCGTGCTGCTGCTGACGGCCGGGTACAGCCTGACGGTCATCCCCTGGCAGATAGCCCGCACCATCAGCGATCACCCTCTCGCTTATGACCGCGTCAGCCTCGTCAGCGAGCGGCTCGGTTTCGCGTTCAACCAGTTGGCCCTGCGCCAACCGGTTGAGGACGCGCTCTTTTTCGTCACGCTGATGACCGTTCTCTTCTGGTGTCTTGGTCTGTACAGCGGATACGTGTTCATGCGCTATGGCAGCATCCTGTCTGCCGTCGTGCCGGTGACAATTCCTGTTCTGGTCATCCAATACTACGACGGCAGCAGCCAGGCGCGCCTCTGGCTGACCGGTTTCTATTTTTTCCTCTGCCTGCTGCTGCTCGGGCGTTTGAACTACGTACAAAACAAGGAACACTGGAGAAAGCAGAACGTTTTCCTCATCCCTGAAATCGGGTTCGACCTCAACAGCACCACGCTGGCGGCGATCACGGTGGTCATGGTCATCGCCTGGAGCATGCCCAGTTCGCGCGCGGAATGGAAGTCCGCCATTCAATGGTGGCGCAAGACCGCCGATTCATTCGAAAACACCCGCGAGCGGCTTGGAGACGCGTTGGCAGCCGTGCAAGGCGCTCCCCCCGGGGGGAACAATGTTCTGTACGGGTCCACACTGCCGCTGGGACAAAGAACCTACCAGGGCGACCAGGTACTTCTCGTCGTCCAGCCGCAACCGCTGGAACAACCGCCGCCGCGTTTCTATTGGCGGATGCGGACCTACGATACCTACGACAACGCCGCCTGGAGCCATTCGAAGGACGTCGTTGACGAATATCTCCCCGGCACGGCAGATATTCGCACGCCGGATACGGCCACGCGTTTTCCCGGAGAATTCATCTTTACGAACAAAGCCGACGGGCAAAGCACGATCATCACCGGGCCGCAACCTGTCTGGGTCAGCCGCGACGCGCTGATATCGTATACCCGTCTCCCGGACAACCTGATGGACGTGGACAGGCTGCGCGCCGACCCGCCGCTCCGCCGTGACGAAGCCTACGCGGCGCGCTCCGCCCTCGTCGCCCCGACCGTCGCCGACCTGCGCCAGGCCGGAACGGATTACCCGAAGTGGGTCACCGACCGTTACCTGCAACTGCCGGCCAACCTGCCGCAGTCCATCCGGCATTTGGGGCTGGAGTTGACGCGCGGGCTGGAAACGCCCTACGACAAGGCGGCAGCGATCACCCGCTATTTGCGCTCCGAGATCACCTACAGCGACGAAATTCCCGCGCCGCCGTCAGGACGAGACCGGCTGGAATGGTTCCTGCTCTCGTGGAAACAGGGATACTGCAACTACGCCGCCTCGGCGGAAGTGGTCATGCTGCGCGCCGCGGGCGTCCCGGCCCGCATGGTGGCAGGCTTCGCGCAAGGTGAACGCGACGAAAACGGCTTCTACGTCGTCCGGCAGCGCGACGCCCACGCCTGGCCCGAAGTCTACTTCCCCGGCATCGGCTGGGTTGAGTTCGAGCCGACCCTGAACCAAAATCCGCTCATCCGTCCAGCCGGCGTGGATGCGACCTCGCCCAGCGAAGATGATATGCTGCTCAACCACAAAGGCCTTTTCCACGACGAGCAGCCTGCCCTGCCGCCCCTTGAAGAAGAACCGCTCTCCCCGCAAACGTCCCAAGCGGCGGGCGGGAACGTCGTCCGCCAAATGCTTTTATGGGGTATCATTATCCTGGCGGCAAGCGCTGCCGGATTTGGGGTCTGGCGTTTCAACCGGAGCCAGCCACTGATTCCACGCGCGCTCCGGTTCGTCATCCAGATATGCGAGCGCAACAATTGGTCCGCGCCGGCCTGGATGATGACCTGGATACGCTGGAGCGAAGCGCCACCCATCATACGCACATTCAACAGTATCAATGCCAGCCTGCGCTGGCTCGGCAGCCCGGCACCGGTTCACTTTACCCCTGCCGAACGGGCGGCGGCGTTGGTACAATTGTTGCCGCAAGCGGAAGAAGCCATCACGGCATTGCTGCACGAGCAGCAAGCGACGTTATACACGCCACATCCGGGCGACCCAAAGCGCGCCCGTCGCGCCAGCCTATCCATTCGGATAGCCGCGCTACTCGCCAAGTTGCAGCGTTTGTCCGCCTTGTTAGAGCGAAGATCCTATCCACGGGAATATTAAGCACTATGGAAGACAACAGCACCCCCCTCCCGCTGAACAAACAGATCATGGCGATCAGCCAACGCGTCGGCAATATTCGCACGGCCCTGAAAAACGCGCCTGCCGCCCCCCTCCCTGAAATGCTGGACGACCTCTCGCATTTGGAGGGCACACTATACCGGGTAAGCCGCCGCGTGGCATCCTTTGAAGAAGAGCACAGCAATATGATCGCGCTGGCAGACATCAGCCAGGTGGTCAACTCCTCGCTCGAACTGGACGAAGTGCTGCGCATCGTGATGGACACCATTGTCCGGCTGACAGGCGCCGAGCGCGGCTTCCTGATGCTGCGCGATGAAAACGGCAAGATGGTCACCCGCATCGCCCGCAACTGGGAGCAGGAATCGATCAACACGTCCGAATTCGCCATCAGTCAATCGGTCATTCGGCGCGTGATCGACGAGGGAGAACCGGTGCTGACCACCAACGCCCAGGAAGACCCGCGTTTTGGCGGCCAGGAAAGCATCATCGCGCACAACATGCGCTCGATCCTGTGCGTACCGCTGAAAGTCAAGAACGAATTGACCGGCGTGCTATATGCCGACAACCGCATCCGCTCCGGCATCTTCACCGAAGCGGCGCGCAACCTGCTGACGGCCTTCGCCAACCAGGCCGCGATCGCCATCGAAAACGCCCGCCTGTTCGCATCCCTGCGCTACACACTGGCCGAAGTGACCGAACTCAAGAACCTGATGGACAACATCTTCGCATCCATCACCAGCGGCGTTATCACAGCAAACGTGAAGGATCAGATCACCCTCTGCAACCACGCCGCCGAGTCCATCATCGGCCATACGACAGCCGAGATCGTCGGCCACCGGCTGGACGAGATATTCCCCTCCCTGGCAGACAACATCCTGCCGCACCTGATTGCCGTGCGCCAAACAGACGAACCCATCGTGGACTTGGAGATCACTCACACCCTGCCAGAGCGCGGTTCGGTGGACTGGCGTCTCAACCTGTCCCCGCTCAAAGACGCCGACCAGACCACACAAGGCGTCGCCATCGTGTTGGACGACCTGACCGAACGCAAACGATTAGAAGCCCAGCGCCGTCTGTTCGAGCGCATGGTCTCCCCGGCCGTCATCCAGCAACTCGACCCGGACAGTTTGCACCTGGGCGGCAAACGCGGCGACATCAGCATCCTGTTCGCCGACATCCGCGGCTTCACCAGTTACAGCGAACAGCGCTCCCCGGAGGAATTGGTCTCGGTGCTCAACCGTTACCTGGCCGCGGCCGCCGAAGCCGTCCTGGCCCAGGAGGGCACCATCGACAAGTTCCTGGGCGACGCGGTCATGGCCTGGTTCAATGCCCCCATCCCGCAGCCCGATCACACAATGCGCGCCGTGCGCACCGCGCTGGCCATACGCGATGCGGTTCAAAAACTGCACGCCGAACTGCCGCCCGAGGCACACCTGTCTTTTGGCGTTGGCATCCATTACGGCGAAGTCGTCCTGGGCCTGATCGGCACGGAGAAACGGCTGGAATACACCGCTATCGGCGACAGCGTCAACACCACCAAGCGCATCCAGGAAAACTCGGCCAACAATCAAATCCTGATCAGCGCCGAGGCCTACCAGCGGGTGAACAAACAGGTGAAGGCCAAGCTGTACGCGCCGCTGCGCGTCAAAGGGAAACGCGAGCCGGTGGAAGTGTATGAAATAATAGGGTTGAAGTAGCCGTCAATCTATTCCCCACACGCGCAAAACAAAATCCAAGAACTGGGCCATACCCTGCCCCAGAGGCCGGGTATGGATGAACTCATCCACCGTATGCGCACCGCCGCCCGTCGTCAACCCCAAGCATACCGCCGGATAGCCGCGACTGAACGGGATGTTGGCATCCGTCGAGCCGATGGTCAATACCGGCTCGAGCCCCTGTTCACGCAGACAGTCTTCAGCCAACCGCACCAGCGGATGCGTCGCCGGGATCCCGCCCGCGGGGCGGCTCCCAATCTCCTCCGCTTCCACCCGGACCTCCGGCCCGTTCGCCGTTTCGACAAGCGCTTCCACGTCCCGAGCAAGTTCCGTCAACGTCCCGGCATCTTCCGAGCGCAAGTCCAGTTCCAGGTAAGCCCGGGCAGCAATCGTGTTGACCGTCGTCCCGCCGGAGAATGTTCCCACGTTGAGCGTCGTGCGCGGCCTGGCAGGCAGATGCAAGGCCGTCAATTTCGTGACCAGCGCGGACAGTTCATGCACCGCGGACGGACGGCCATGGTCGCTCCACGAGTGGCCGCCCGCAGTGCGTGCATGGATGCGATAACGCCGGACACCCAGCGCGCGATGATAGACGTGTCCCAGCGCCATGCCCTCAAGGATCAAATAGGCTCGTACGTCCGCGCCAAAACGATCGGCGACTGCACGCATGCCGTGCAAGTCCCCCAGCCCCTCCTCGCCGACAGTCGCCGCCAACCACAGGTCCCCCGGCAAACGGACGTCCCGCTCCCGCAGCAGCCAGACCAGGCCGAGCAAACCGGCCACGCCCAGGGCGTTGTCGCCAATCCCGGGGCCAGCGACCCGCTCAGCGCTGCGCGCGAACCGCAAATTTGTCCCGGCGGGGAAGACTGTATCCAGGTGGGCGCAAATGACCAGCGGCGCGGCCGTTCCATCGTCGCCGGGTATTCTCCCAAGAACATTCCCAACCTCGTCCGTCGAAACGTCCGACAAACCTTCAGCAACGAAAAGGCTGCGCACAAATTCCGCCCGCGCCCTCTCGTCGAAAGTCGGCGCGGGGATTTGCTGAATGCGGATCGTCAGGTCGAGCAGGCGTTCGACAGTTGCATCCATCACACCTCGCGCACCATCTCCCGCAGCGCCTGCAAACGCGCCTGTGCCAGACCGGGCAAAACGTCCATTGGATAGAACGGGCCGCTGCCCTCCATGCTCAGGGATGCGGAAACATTGCCATACGCAGCCGCCTGAAGCGGATCGTACGTCTGGCGGTAACCGGCCAGGAAGCCGCCGCAAAACGCGTCGCCCGCGCCGGTCGGATCCGCCACGCGCGATGCATAGGCCGGGATTTCCCAGCGCTTTTTGCCCACTGTATCGTAGAGCAGTTGGCCGCGCCCGCCACACTTGACCACGATCAGTTCGCAGCCAAACGCTCCCAGCGCCTCGACCATCTCCCACAGATCGTTCGTCTCTCCCCAGAAAAGGGATTTGAGCTCATCATCCGACGGCATGAAAATCGTCAACCCGTCGAGTAGAACACGCAAATCATTGATCCGGGCCGGCGTCATGTACTGCGGCGAAGGGTCCAGGCTGGTGGTTGTGACCGTACCCCGCTTGAAAGCGGCCAACAAACGGCCGTGACTGCGGAAGTCCAGCGGGCAAAGATGCAGCGCCCTGGCGTTCAAATACTCGTCCGGGATGTCGGTGACACGCGGCGCGGCCGGGTCTGGCTGGGCATCGTCCCGTTCTTTTTCATGGGGGGGGTGGTAGCCCAAAAGGGCCTTGGGAAAGGTCAACTCACGACGGGCAAAATGTCCCACCGGATTGCTCAGGGACAGCTCGAGCGTCTCACTGTAAGCCCGAAAGGAACGCAGGTCAAGCAAACCGGGCACAACGCGGACGCCGCGCGCGTCGAAACCGCGCTCTTCGAACGAGCGCAACCACCGACGCGGATAATCCTCCCCCACGCGCGCCAACAGGCCGATCCCCTTCTCCCAGACAGCCGCTCCCCCTGCAGCATACAGCGGCCCGCCGCCCGACCTGTCGAGAATGGGCGGCCCATCCGAAAGCAAGATATATTCCCGGCTCAAACGACCAGCAAAAACGAAAGTGGGGATCATGGTCGGATCAGGCGACAGTTACATTCAAAACGAAGCTTTTTGCCATACGGAACCCATCCGAAAAAATGCCCAAGGAGGCGCAGTGACAAGGCGACGGATGTGCGTCCACCTTCAGGCATCGAACACGCGCTGTGCTGCATCGGCCTGGGCGGAATCAAGCGGCAGCAGGAAGATAAAGCGGCTGCCCTTGCCCTCCGCACTCTCGGCCCAAATACGCCCGCCGTGCATCTCGATCATCGCCTTGGCAACCGAAAGCCCCAGTCCCATCCCGCCGTGGCGGCGCGTCAGGTGCGACTCGACCTGGTAGAAACGTTCAAAGATGTGCGGCAAATCTTCAGACGGGATGCCAATCCCGTCGTCAATGACCGAAACTTTGACGTATCCGGGGATCGGCTCCGCGGCGATGAACACGTGCCCCCCCTCCCGGGTGAAAGTGACCGCATTCTTGACCAGGTTGCTCAACGCGATAGCGATTTTTCCCGCGTCGCCCTCGACCAGCAGATTATCTTGGCCGACGTCGGTGTGCAGGCTGATCTGGCTGCGATACGCATCATTCTGGAACGAAACGATCACTTCCTCGACAAGGCGGGGAATGGACACCCTCCGCCGCCGGATACGCGCCGCGCCGCTCTCGAAATTATCCATATTGGAGAGATTCTCGATGATCTCCTTGAGACGCGCCGCGTTGCGGATAATGGTATCCAGTTGGTCGCGATGCTGTTCCCCGATAACCTCGCGCAAAAAAGTCGAGTGTCCCAGGATCAACCCCAAAGGAGTGCGCAATTCATGCGAGGCAATGGAGATAAAATCGTTTTTCATTTGGTCGAGCCGCGCTATTTCATCGCAAATGCGTTCCGCGCGTTCCTGCAAGGCGGCATTATGCATGACAAGTGCGGACTGCGAGGCCAAAGTCTCTAGGATTGTGACATCTTCTCCGGTATAATGAGCCCTGTTTGTCTTGTTAACCGCTTCCAAAACGCCAACGGGTTGTCCCTTAATAAGCAGCGGCACGGCCAGGATGGAATGGGTCTGGAATTCGGCTGCATTGTCTACTTCCGAATAATAGCGTTCGTCCCCCTTCACATCCTGGATCACCAGCGGCTTGGCGTGCCGATAAACCCACCCGGCGATGCTCTCATCGAGAGGCACCCTGACTCCCTGAATGGCGCTCCGGTGAAACCAGGGCACCGCGGCAAACCGCAATTGGTTGCCCGCTTCGTCGTACTCCAGGATCGAGGCCACTTCACTGCTGGTCAACTCGCTGGCAACCGAAATGATCGACTGGAGGAAAGTGTCATAATCCAGTTCGGTGCTCAGGTTGCGAGCAACTTCAAGCAAGCGTTCCAGGCGCTGTACGCGTTCGTTAACAGTCATGAGAGAGCCACCGGTTTGTAGTACGATTATACCCGCTTTGCAGTGAGCCCAGCCTGTGCACCCAATCATCCAGATGGGAGCCAACAAGCGCTCACTTCCAATCTAATCTTGCAAGGAGACAAATACATGAGCAAGAACAAAGTACGTGTCGCAATTATTGGTGTCGGTAACTGCGCATCATCCCTCGTACAGGGGATACATTTTTATAAAGATACGCCCGATGATGCCACCGTCCCGGGACTGATGCACGTCAACCTGGGCGGCTACCATGTCAGCGACATTGAGTTTACGATGGGCATCGACATCAACACCACCAAGGTCGGCAAGGACCTTTCGGAGGCCATCTACGCCGAGCCCAACAACACCTACAAGTTTGCCAACGTCCCACACATGGACGTCCCGGTCGTGCGCGGCATGACCCACGACGGCCTGGGCAAGTACCTGAAGGAGGTCATCACCAAAGCCCCCGGCCCGACCGCCGACATCGCCAAACTGCTCAAAGAGACCAAGACCGACGTCGTGCTCAATTTCCTGCCGGTCGGCTCGGAAATGGCGACCAAGTGGTATGTCGAGCAGGCGCTGGATGCGGGCTGCGCGTTCGTCAACGGCATCCCGGTCTTCATCGCTTCGTCGGACTACTGGGCCGACCGCTTCCGGGAGAAGGGGCTGCCCATCCTGGGCGACGACATCAAATCCCAGGTCGGCGCGACCATCCTGCACCGCGTCCTGACAACCCTCTTTGTCGACCGCGGCGTGCGTCTCGATCACACCTACCAGCTCAACTTCGGCGGCAACACCGACTTCCTCAACATGCTGGAGCGCGAACGTTTGGAATCCAAGAAGATATCCAAGACCGGCGCGGTCACATCCATGCTGCCCTACCAACTCGCGCCGGGCGACATCCACGTCGGCCCCAGCGACCACGTGCCGTGGCTGACCGACCGCAAATGGTGCTACGTCCGCATGGAAGGCACCACCTTCGGCGAAGTGCCCCTCAACGTGGAAGCCAAACTGGAGGTTTGGGACAGCCCCAACTCGGCCGGCGTGATGATCGACGCCGTACGCTCCGCCAAGATCGCCCTCGACCGCGGCCTCTCCGGCCCGATCATCGGCCCCTCATCCTACTTCTTCAAGACGCCGCCCAAGCAATTCCGCGACAGCGTCTGCAGAGAGATGACCGAAGCCTTCATCGCAGGCGAAAGCAACGAATAATTATTCGCCGTTAGCATGGCTGTAAGTCAAAAGAGTGGAGATACCCCCGGCGGGGCCTCCACTTTTTCGGTTACAATTCGCCCCATGAAACAACGAACTCTTTCGCGCCACATCCTGACCCTGGGCCTGCTGGCCGTCATCATCAGCGCCTGCGGCCCCGCCACAGCAGCCGCGCCAACCAGCGACCCGGCCGTTATCGCCGAACAAGCGCTTGCCACCGTTCAGGCCGAATATACCCAGACCGCGCAGGCCGTCCCTCCGACGCCGCTTCCCACCGAGACGCCCATCCCCACCGCAACCGCCATTCGCACACCACCCGCACTGCCAGGGATCTACCAATCCAGTTTTCTCAACCCAAAAGACACGCCGCACACCTATGTTCAAGATACCTGCCAGTACCTGAAGGCCAAATGGGACCCCAACAACGCCTCGCCGGGCACAGTTGTCATGGTGATCATGTTCCACGGCATCATCAATGGCAAAGCGACCTCGACCAACCAGATCAGCGCCGCCGACGTACGCAAGCTGATGAACGACTTGTACGATCAGGGTTTTCAAGCCATCACCACCGAGCAACTGGCCGATTTCCTGGAGAGCAATGCCAAAATCCCGCCGCGCTCCGTCCTGCTGGTTGTAGACGACCGTCACTACGCCAAATACTTCAACAATCATTTTCGCCCCTACTACGAAAAGTATGGCTGGCCGGTTGTCAACGCCTTTATCAGCCACCCAGATACCACCCAGATGTTGTGGGACGAGAACGCCGCCCTGGCGCAGGAGGGCTGGGTAGATTACCAGGCGCACGGCGTGATCCACAACATCCCGATGAGCGACAACTCGACCGACGACTACATCGTGGGAGAATTGCAAGGGGCGATCGACGCCATTCAGGAACACTACAAAAAAACGCCCATCGCCATCATCTGGCCCGGCGGCGGATTTGGCGTCCGGCCCGTCCAGATCGCGCGTCAGTTGGGCTATCGCCTCGGATTCACCGTCAACCCGCGCGGCCCGCTCATGTACAATTGGATTCCCCTGGCCGACGAGAAAGACGATATGCGCCCCTACTACATCCCTGAAGGCTTCGTCAACGATCCGCTCATGACCCTGCCGCGCTACTGGGACACCGACGTCCGCGCCCACATCGACGAGGTGCGCATCGTCGGCAAGGAGGCTGCGGCCTACGCCGAGCAGAACAAAGCCACCGAACTGGAATACTACGACATCGTCTGCGCGCCGACGTATGGGCCGATTTCAACGACGCCATAAGTTCTATCTTTTGTTTCTTGTCTCTCCATTTTTCCGCACGCGAAGCAAAGAACAGAAAAGGACAAGGACGAACAGGCACCTCTTCCATGCCATCCTGCATCTTCTGTAAAATCATCTCTGACGAAGCCCCCGCCGACATCCTCTACCGCGACGAACGCGTGACCGCCTTCCGCGATATCCATCCCATCGCGTCAACGCATATCCTCATCGTGCCGAACAAACATATCGTCTCCGTCAACGAAGTCACACCGGAGGACGAAACGCTGCTGGGCTACTTGTTCACCATCGCGAAAGAGATCGCCAAACAGGAAAACGTTGCCGAATCCGGCTACAAGCTGATCGTCAACACCGGCCCCGATGCAGGACAGGTGGTTTTTCACCTGCACATGCACCTGATCGGCGGTCGGCGCATACGCACCCGCTGAACAATGACCCAATTGCGTGCAACCCTCTTCGAGACCTTACAACTGTCCGGCCCGGACGAACAGCCTCTTGATCCGGGTTCACCAACCACGCGCTCACTGATCGGCTACCTCCTGCTCAACCGCGCCCGTCCAACCGACCGGCGGCGGTTGGCTTTTTTATTCTGGCCGCGCGCCACCGAAACAGCCGCCCGCCGCAACCTGCGGCAATACCTGCACCACGTCCGCAACGCCCTCGCCCCAATCGACCCCGCAGGCTCCCTGCTCCTCAGCGACGGCTCCACCATCCAGTTCAACCCGCAAGCCGAAATCTGGGTGGATGTGGAAGCCTTCCTGCACGGCATCCGCCCGGAGGCCTCGCACACCGAAGTCCACGCCGCCCTGGCGCTGTACAGCGGCGATCTGCTCGAAGACGTGTACGACGAATGGTGCCTCCCCGAACGCGAAAAACTCCGCCGAGCCTACCTGACCACGCTGGACCACTTCAGCCAGGCGCTGCAATCCGCCGGGCAACTGGAGGAAGCCCTGACCTACGTCCAAAAATGGACGGCCGCCGAACCTTTCGACGAATCCGCCCAGCGCCGGATGATGAGACTCTACGCCCTGATCGGCGACCGGGCGCGCGCCATTCAGCAGTATCAGGCCTTCGCTCAAACGCTCCAGGACGAACTGGGCACCGAACCCCTGCCTGAGACGCAATCCCTGCTGCGCGCTATTCAGGACGGCGACCTGCGCATCGAACCGGAACCACAGCCGGTTCCCGTTTCGCAGCCGCGTCCCACGTTCCCGAAACCATCCGCGGAAACGTCCCCGTCCCTGATCGGACGGCAGGACGAACTGATACAGATGGAGCAGGCGTTCCAACAGGCCAGAGAGGGCGTCGGCCAATTCGTGTTGGTCACCGGCGAGCCGGGCATCGGCAAGACGCGCCTGCTGGAGGAATATCTCTCCCGCCACCCGGATATCCCCACCCTGCACAGCGCCTGCTACGAACTGGAAAGCATGGTTCCCTTTGCGCCGCTGCGCCAAGCGCTCGAAAACAGCCCCGCCCTGCACGGTCTGCTGGCGGCGCAACGTTCCCAGCCCGCGCCGCCCTGGGCAAAAAACCTGCTGCCCTTCACCCCGGCGCTGGCAAAGTATTATCCTTATGTCTCTTCCCCCGAAGGCTCCAAGGAAGGGAACGTGCTGCGGGAAGCGCTGATCAACTTGTTCATCTACCTCAGCCGCCAACCCGCAGCCCGGCCCCTGCAGCTGATCCTGGACGACCTGCACTGGGCCGACACGCCCACCTGGGAACTGCTCGCTTCCCTGGCGCGGCGCACGACATCGGAGTCGCTGCTGATCCTGGGACTGTGCCGCATCGAAGACCTGCCGGTCGAACGCCGTCCGCTGCTGCGCACCATCGCCCGCAGCGACCTGCTCCAGAGCATCGACCTGCCGCGCCTGACCCCCGCAGAGACCACCGACCTGGCGCGCCAACTCAGCCCCAAAGAGGCCGGCGACTCGCTCTTCATCCAGCGTCTCTATCAAGAGACGGAAGGCAACCCCTTCTTCATCATCGAGACCGTGCGCGCCATGCAGGAACTCGGCCCCGGCTTGCATGCCCCGGCCCAGGCTACCTCGCTGCCGCATTCCATCCAGCGCGTGATCGAAGCCCGCCTGGATCGTCTCTCCCCGCCCAGCCGCGAGGCCCTGGCCAGCGCGGCGGCCATCGGACGCTCATTCACCTTCCCGCTGCTGCAGGAGATCAACCCGGCTGCCAGCGAGGAGATCGTCTCGTTCATCGAGGAATGGGTGCGGCGCGGCCTGGTCTTTGAGGGGACGCAGGGCTATGACTTCCGCCACGACAAATTCCGCCAGGTGGCCTATACCGGCCTCGGTCGGGCGCGGCGCGAGTACATCCACCGCCGCATCGCCGACACCCTGGAAAACGCCATCCCGCCCGCCGACGCGGCCACGCTGGCCTATCACTACGCCCGCAGCGACCAGCCGCTCAAGGCGCTCCCATATCTGACCCAGGCCGGGGAGCAGGCCCTGCGCCTGCGCTCCTATCACGAAGCGCGCCAGTTTGGGCTGCAAGCCGTCAACCTGCTGGGACAGATGCCCGGACCGCGTCGGCGCAGTGAACGCATCAACATCAACTTGCAACTGGCGCAAGCTTACGCCTTCACTGGCGACCTGAAGCGCGCCATCGAAATCCTGAACGAGACCGAACACCTGGCCGACGCCTTGGGCGACAACGCCCGCCTCGGGCAGATTTTCCGCCGCGCGGCGCAGTTCTTCTGGCTGCGCGGCCAGCCGGAAACCGCCAGCGATTACGCCCGCCGCACCTTGCGCGCCGCCGAGGAACTGGAAGATACCAATTTGCTGTATGCCGCATTGCGCATGCTGGGACGGGTCAGCATCGCCCTGGCCGCTTTCGACGATGCCATCGCCTACCTGCTGCGCTACGTCAACCTGTACGAGGAACCGGCCCAGTCCGGCGAGACAGCCCATCTGCCCGAAGACCTGCCCATCGTGCTGGGCTATCTGGGCGTGGCCTACTCGCGAGTCGGCGCGTGGGACCGTGCGTTGGGTACGGCCCAACGCGGCCTGAGCATGGCGCAGACGGATGCCACGACCATCTTTGCCCGCATGCAGTTGGCAATGGTGCAGGCTGACAACCATAACTGGGAAGCGTGTCTCGAAACGCTCGCTCCCATCCCTGAACCGTTACACGCCGAGGAAATCACCCCGCCCCTCTACATGGTGATCAGCCTGCGCGGTTATGCCCTCGCGCATAACGGAGAGCCACGCGCCGGTGTGCAGACGATCCGGGCCGCAGTGGATTGGGCCGAACAGACGGGGCACCGCGTCTTTCACTACCTGCCGCGCCTGTTCCTGGCCGAAAGCCTGCTCCTGGATGGACAGATCGACCGCGCCCGCGCCGAAACCAGGCGCGCCCTGGAAGAGACCCGCCAGGCCGGGAATCGCTGGGCGACCGGCGTCGGGCTGAGATTGCTGGCCGATATCGGCATTCACGACGCCGTGCCCGACTGGGCGCAGGTCGAGGACAACCTGATCGAATCAATGCACCTGCTGCGACACATCCGCGCCAGGCCCGACCTGGCGCGCACGTACATCTCCCTGCGCCGCCTGTACGACCGCGCCGGACAAGCCGCCTGGGCGGTGGACTGCCACTTCCGCGCGACGACTATTTTCGACGAACTGGGTATGACCAAAGAACTTCGCCAGGCGCGGGGACAGGCCGCCGGGGAACGCCGCGGAGCCGTTGTCATCCCCAATCTGCCGCTGCGCGGGCCAAACCTGCCCGAAGATGATGACGAAGATAACCCAAAATAAAGAGACGCTCTCGCAAGAGCGTCTCTTTATTTTCAATGACATGGCAGGGAAGGAAAACGACCTGCCGCAACGCCACGCTATTTTCTCAACAAATGTTTGGTATCCAATTTTCTCGTGGGCCGGCGCAGGCGCATGGCATACCAACCCAGTCCCAGTCCACCCAACAGCAGCAGGCCGCCCAGCACGCCCAAAATCCCTGATTTGCCTCCGTCCTGTTCGGCAGGGTCGGTCACGGTAACAGTCTGGGATTGCGCGCCGAAGCCCACGAAAGCCCGGTCGCCGGCCTTGACATCCAGTTTATAGCTCACTTCGAGAGTTGGATTGTAGCCATCCGGCACGGCCACGCTGATGTTGTACTCGCCTTCGGGCACGTCCGAGAAGCAGACCGGGATCGGTTCGCCGGTATCGGGGTCAAGCTCGGCAATCGTATCCTCTGTCTGCGAATAGGTGCCCAGCGTATCCGTCACGCTGACCGCCCCGCCGGGAAGGGCCAACTCCGTCTCCTGACGAAGAGCATCACCGTTGACGTCCTCGAAGAGCAGCACGCATATCTCGGTCGTACCGCCAAGGGGCGTGGGCGTGGGCTGCGGCGGCGTGGGGGTGGGCGAAGGCCCGGGACTCGGCGTGACCGCCGCAGGTCCGCCCAGACCGATCAACAGTTCCTGCCCGGGGATGACGATGCAGT
The DNA here is from genome assembly GCA_013152325.1 of Chloroflexota bacterium. Classification (GTDB taxonomy): domain Bacteria; phylum Chloroflexota; class Anaerolineae; order Anaerolineales; family Villigracilaceae; genus Desulfolinea. The sequence continues at coordinate 3,227 of JAADGN010000036.1, read as the reverse complement.
TCTCGTCCAGCGCAGGGTTGAGAGAAAGCAGCTGGTCCATCGAAATATTGTGCAGCAGCGTAATGCGGATACAACTGTCCCCTTCCCTGACGGTGTAGATAATGCGCCCATCCGGGCCGGGGGTCGGGGTTTCAAACTGCCCGATTTGCGGCGCGGGGGAGGCCTGCGCGGAAAACGAAATCCCGAGCAGTAAAACGACACCCAAAAACAGGCTGAAAGCCCAAACTTGTTTTGTTCTCATCAGTATGTCACCTGTTTCATTATATCATTTCAGCGCTCTTTACGGACGTGACACGCAAAATATACTATAATCGTCATTGCCATTAAAAAGTCTCGATCTGTTCAGAAAAATGACCAAATAACAAGAACGAGTGCCAATCCAATCTTCGCTTGGATTGCGTCAACCCCAACAAAAAGGAGACACTTGATGCGTCGCAAAGCAATCCTTATCACCGGCGCGGCTGGCGAAGTCGGCCAGGCGCTCGTCCAGCAGCTCGCCGATCAGGGCACAGACTTCCTGCTGACCCTGGATGTGCGTCCCCTGCCGCCCGAGCTGGACGCCAGGGTCACGCACATCGTCGGCGACATCCTCGACCATTCCCTCTTCGACCGCCTGGTCAGCGAATACGAATTCACGCACATCTACCACCTGGCCGCGCTGCTCTCCACCCGGGCCGAATACACCCCCATGGCCGCCCACCACGTCAACGTGGACGGAACCATGCACCTGCTGCAACTGGCCGCCGACCAATCCGAGTGGGAGCGCAAGTCGGTCATGTTCATCTACCCCAGTTCCGTGGCCGTCTTCGGCATGCAAACTCTCGAAAACAAGGCCAACCACCCGCGTCCGCAGGAATGGGAATGGAACTACCCCATCACCATGTACGGCTGCAACAAACTCTACGGCGAAACGCTGGGCGTCTACTACACCAAACACTACAAACAACTTGCCGAAGACGAGCCCACCATGCTCGACTTCCGCTGCGTGCGTTTCCCCGGCCTGATCAGCGCCTTCACCGTCCCCAGCGGCGGCACCAGCGACTACGGCCCCGAAATGCTCCACGCCGCCGCGCAGGGCAAACCCTACGCCTGCTTTGTGCGCCCCGACAGCGCCATTCCCTTCATGGCCATGCCCGACGCCATCACCTCGCTCACCCAACTGGCCGCCGCCCCGCGCGAAAAACTCACCCGCCAAACCTACAACATCACCGCCTTCAGCCTGACCGCCGAAGAAATCGCCGAGCGCGTCCGCCGTCATTTCCCGCAGGCCGAAATCACCTACGAGCCGGATCTCAAACGTCAGCGCATCGTCGATTCCTGGCCGATAGACGTGAACGATGACGCCGCCCGCCGCGACTGGGGCTGGAACCCCGCCTACGACGCCGAGCGCGCCTTCGACGAATACCTCGTCCCCAACATTCGCAAACGCTACCAAAAGTAGCCTGCCCAAGTGCCCGGCACTTATGAGTTTTTTGATGGAATCGAAGCCGCGTCTCATCCCGATCCTGCTCCTGACCATTGGCATCCTGCCCTTTTTGGGCGCGTGCGCGGCGATCCAGACTCCGCCCGCGCCGGCTCCCGTCTCACCCGTTTCACCGACAGCGGACGCTTCCCCAACCGCGACCGTTATCTGGTTCCCCCCGACGGAAACGCCAACGCCGCGTCCGGTCATCGCCGCCACGTCAACGCCAAACCACCTGCCCGGCATGGGCAGTGTGATCGCCACAGACACGTTCGACTCCGCAGCCCTGTGGAATACCGGCACTTCTGACGAGGGCAGCGCTACCGTCAGCCGCAACCGCATCACGCTGGCCATCCAGCCGGGCGTGACCATGATCAGCCTGCGCAGCGAGCCTGTGCTGACAGATTTCTATGCCGAGATCACCGCCCGCACCAGCTTGTGCAAAGGCAAGGATTCCTACGGGCTGCTCTTTCGGGCCAATCCGGCAGCGTATTACCGCTATGCCCTTTCGTGCGACGGCACCGTCCGTCTCGACCGGATCAGCGTGAGACAACGGATCGTGCTCCAACCGCCCACCCCCAGCGGAGACGCGCCGCCCGGCTCCCCCGGCGACGTCAGGCTGGGCGTATGGGCTGTCGGGACGGAGCTGCGATTCTTTCTCAATGGCCGCTACCAGTTCACGGTCATCGATCCGAATCTGGCAGCCGGCACCCTGGGCGTCTTCGCGCACGCCAACGGAGAGACCGCCATGACCGTCACCTTTTCCGACCTGGTCATCAAGTCTGTCTCCTACGCCAGCCCCACGCCGACGCTGACGCCGACCAAGACGCCCATGCCGACGCGTACGCCCTTACCTTAACCCTCCCCCAAAGGGAGAGGGGACTTATCTTCCATTCGTGTTATTCGCTCCATTCGCCAAATTCGCGTTTAAAAAAATATTGAGACCCAATCCCATGGCCTACAAAAACCGCATGAACGACCTCGATACCAAAACCTGGCTGAAGTTCCAAAAATCCTGGTTCACCCACAACCCGCCGCGGCGCAAAAAAGGCGTCCTGCGTCATCCGGCCAAATTCCCCGAGACACTGGCGCAGGAGTTCATCGAATTCTTCACCAAGCAAGGACAGACCGTGCTCGACCCGATGGTCGGGACGGGCAGCACGCTGGTCGCCGCCCTGCGCAGCGGACGGCACTCGTACGGCATCGAGTTGAATCCCAAATATGCCGAGATCGCCCGTCAGGTCGTGGACGAGGAGAAAGCCGCTTTGGCGGCGGCAGGCCAAAATTCCGGTCTGACCGCGGAGGTCATCACCGGCGACGCGGCGCACGTCGCCGAGTACAACCTGCCGGAGATCGACTATGTCATCACCTCGCCGCCCTACTGGGACATGCTCCACGCCCGCGGCGCGGAGACGCAAAAGGAACGCCGCACCGCGTCTGATCTGGACGTCTTTTACTCCGACGACCCCAATGACGTGGGCAACCTCCACGATTACGAGGTCTTTCTCGAAAAGCTGGTTGCCATCTACGCCGCGCTCAGGCCTTTCATCCGCGAGCGGGCCTACCTGACCATCATCGTCAAGAACGTCAAGAAGGGCGGCAAGATCTATCCGCTGGCCTGGGATTTGGGGCGCGAGTTGGGCAAAATCTACACCCTCAAGGACGAGAAAATCTGGTGCCAGGACAACCAGCGCCTCGCGCCGTACGGCATGGGCAACGCCTGGGTCAGCAACACCTTTCATCATTATTGTTTGCAGTTCAGGAA
>JAADGN010000005.1 GCA_013152325.1 Chloroflexota bacterium | reverse complement strand
GGCGTCCATCCGAAAATCAAAACGCGGTAACGGTGATTGCATCACCTGTCCTTCCCCCTCCGGGGACGATGCGACTGCGCTCCCGCCGGTCACTCCGCGCAGGAGCCGTCTGCGACAGGAAAGAGATTATAACAACAATTTGGAAAACGCCAACAGCCGTTCAAGAGCGGCTAAAAGTCGCTGCTATGCATTTTTGGGGTGGGTTCTCGATATCGGAAATACCGTGGCTGCCCCTGCCCTTTGTCAATGTGTAGACAAGGCGGGGACGCGTTCAGACCGGCACACCCCTGATGATCGTGGTCTGCCGAAGTTAAATCGCTTTATGCTGGTTGTGACTTTGCACAGTTCTTGAAGCAGCAGGAAACCGTGACCTGTTAATTCGCTGCCCGTTTCACCAGTTCGATCGCGGCGTCCAGCGCCTGCTCGGGCGTCATGCCAACGTCGCCAACGACAAAGACGACATAGGCATCTTCCGTCGCCACTCCGATCACCGAGCCGACAAAGATGCTGCGGAAAGTATAGGCGTTTTTACCCAACTCAGGGACTTGCGAGTATGAACCCCCACAACCCTCCTGTAACTCCAGGTCCTGCAGAAACAGTTCGAGGATCGATTGGCCCCGTAACGCTTCCACTTCTGCGGGGAAAGGAGTCGGCGCTTCCGGGTTCGTGCTGCTCCCGTAACTCAACTCGCACCCATTCTTCAATTGGGCAATGTCATTGAGCAGGTAATTCTTGGCATTCTCCCCTGCATAAACCGTGGCCATTACCATCTTCTCGCCCGGTACGGCAACGTAGGTGCACGAAGCGACGGCGGCATCCTGGGCCAGGATCGGTTCATCGACAGATTGTCCCATAGCCATTTCGGCGCTTTCCTTCGTCACCAACTTGCACGGATCCAATTCACTGATCTCGACCATCCCAGCAGGGGAAGGCGCTGGCGGCAGCGTACTCTCGACCGTGACGGCGGGTTCCGCCGTCGATGGAGGCGTGGGTTCATCCCCGGAAGGCACAGACGGAGATGCCAAAAGCGTACAAGCCAGGATGCTTGCAGAAAGGATGATCACGCCGGCGCGAATTTTCGCAGAATGAACAGTCATGATTTTTCCTCAGCCCATTGTGAAATTGATTTGGATTTCAACTTACGCCCGAACAGCGCTCTCGAAAAAACCCAATTGTCCCCAACACGACACTTCTAAAACCCTTGCCCTAAGAACGCTCTTGATAAACAGAATACAATATCCTGCCAACAAAGTCAACTTTGTGAACTTCTTCACTTCGCTGTTTTTTTAAGCAGCCGGGCAGCCAGTGCGTGGAAAAAGGCGGCTCATCACAAGGGAAAGGGGAAGAATGCCGCAAATTGTGTCTTGACAAAATTAACTAAACACCGTATATTTACAGCGTTTACCTAAGGAAGGTAAAAAATGGTGCGCCCCAAACGAAATCAACAACACCCCAACCTGCAAAAAGCCATCAAGGAAACTGCCCGGAAGCAAATTGCCGGACGCGGCGCGGCGACGCTCTCACTGAGGGCCATCGCCCGCGAGTTGGGCATCACCGCCCCGGCGATATACAACTACTATCCCAGCCGCGATGAGTTGGTCACCGCGCTGATCGTGGACGCCTATCACGCGCTGGCCGAAGACCTGGCCGCGGCGCGCGATGCCCATCCCCGGGAAAGCCATGCCGAGCGCTTTTTGGCGACGGCTCATGCGTATCGCGAGTGGGCATTGGCCCATCCATCGGATTACAACCTGGTCTTCGGGACGCCCATTCCCGGCTACCATGCCCCCGTGGAGATCACCAGTCCCGCCGCCGCGCGGAGCATGTCCGTACTCATCAGCGTATTGGACACAGCGCATCAAGCCGGGAAACTCGTTTTGTCCACACCCTCGCCCGCGCTATTGGCACTCTTGCAGCCCTGGATCGATAAATTCGAATACGGCGGGCCGCCTGCCGTCATTCACTTGGCGCTGGCAAGCTGGTCCCAAATTCACGGATTGGTTTCACTGGAACTATTTGGGCACTTCACACCTGGGCCGGCCTACAGCAGCCCCAAAGCGCTCTTCGAGGCCGAGATACAGGCCATGCAGGAACGAATGGGAATGGGATGAACAAGAGTACGCTAGCAGCTATTTGGGGTTCTTCCTCTTCGCTTTCGTCCTCCCCGGCGACACCTTCCTCGAAAAGCTGCTCAAAACCAGCCTGTGGTTTGGCTACCTGCCGATTGGCATCCTGGTCTACACCTTCCCGCATCCCGCCTTTGACCTGCTGCGCTATTTGTTCATGCTGGCAGGATTGGCGATCCTGGGATGGAATTATTTCGTGCGCTATCGTCGAACAGAAAGGTGACATTCCATGCAAATCACACAACTCGATCATCTCGTCCTCACCGTGCAGGATATCGAAGCCACCTGCCGCTTTTACGAAACCGCGCTGGGGATGGAAACCATCTCTTTCGGCGCGGGACGAAAAGCCCTGCGCTTTGGCGACCAGAAGATCAACCTGCACGAGGCCGGCAAGGAATTCGAGCCAAAAGCCCGACACCCTGTACCCGGCTCGGAAGACCTGTGCTTCCTGACCTCCGCGCCGCTGAACGAGGTGATTGCCCGCCTGCGCGCGGCCAAAATAGAGATCATCGCAGGCCCCGTAGAACGGACGGGGGCGCGCAATAAACTGCTTTCCGTTTACGTGCGCGATCCCGACGGGAATCTGCTTGAAATCTCGAATACGATCAACGACTAACCAATCTGGAGTATCAAATGACGAAAATCAATCTTGTCACCGGCGCCAACGGACACCTGGGCAACAATCTCGTGCGCGCCCTGCTGGCGCGCGGCGAACAGGTGCGCGCCAGCGTGCGCAACCCGCAGAATCACACCCCCTTCGAGGGCTTGGATTGCGAAATCGTGCAAGCCGATCTGATGGACAAGGATTCACTGCTGCGCGCCCTGGAGGGCGTGGACACTTTGTACCAGGTCGCGGCCGTTTTCAAACACTGGGCGCGCGCCCCGCAGAAGGAGATCATCGAGCCAAACCTGATGGGTACGCGCAATGTCCTTGAAGCGGCGGCAAGCCAGGGCGTAGAGCGTATCGTCTATGTCAGTTCGGAAGTCACGCTGGACGACCGCGTCCTCCCCGTGACCGAATCCACCTGGCGAACGGAATTCCACAACAACCCTTACGTGCAGTCGAAAACCGAATCCGAGCAATTGGCCTGGCGACTGGCCGACGAGCTTGGGCTGGACATGGTCAGCGTGCTGCCGGGCGCGATCATCGGCCCGCATTGCTTCAAGCTGACCCCAACGATGGATTACCTCCGGCAGGCGCTGAACGGGGAGGTCTTCGTGGACGTGAACTTCCCCTTCACTTTTGTGGATGCGCGTGACGTGGCCGCAGGGATGATCGCCGCCGCCAAGAAAGGCCGCCGGGGAGAGCGTTACCTGCTCGTCACCGAAGAGCCGGTCAGCACGAGGCAAATCATCGCGATCGTGCAAGAGATCGACCCCAAAATCAAGATGCCGCCGCGCCTTCCCAAACTTTTGCTGCAAATCATGTCTTCGGCGATGGGATTTGCCAGCAAGATCACGGGAAAGCAGCCCCTGCTCCTGCGCAGCCAGGTGGAGTTGTTTTATGGCGTCGCCGCGCGCAAGGATATCTCCAAAGCGCGGCGGGAGCTGGGCTTCGACCCTCGCGGCCCGGAGACATCTCTCCGGGAGGCGTTTGACTATTTGATCGACAGGGCAGAACATGCGCTATAAAAAGGTCGTCCTCACGGCATTTGGCGGGCCGGACGTGCTCGAGACCGTCGAAGAAACCACGCTCCCGGAACCCGGCGCGGGCGAAGTGCGCGTCAAGGTGCTGGCAACCAGCGCCTGTTTTACCGACACGCTGGTGCGTAAAGGCATCTACTACGGGTTCAAGGAGAGGCCGCCGCTCTCGCCCGGCTATGACATGGTCGGCGTGGTGGACAAAGCCGGCGCGGGCGTGACCGGCCTGAAAGTCGGCCAGATGGTCGCCGACCTGACGGTTTGGGGCGCGTACAGCGAATACATGCTCCGCCCGGCGGATTCGCTGGTCCCCGTGCCCCATGGTCTCGACCCTGCCGAAGCGGTCAGCATGGTGCTGTCGTACGTCACCGCCTATCAAATGCTGCACCGCGTCGCCAAAGCGCAGCGCGGGCAGAGGATACTCGTCCACGGCGCGGGCGGGGCGGTCGGTACGGCCCTGTTGCAACTGGGCGCGCTGCTCGACCTGGAGATGTACGGCACGGCTTCCAAAGCCAAACACGAGCTGGTCGCCAGCCTGGGCGGGACGCCGATCGACTACAAAAGCGAAGATTTCGTCGAGCGCATGCAGGCCATCGGCGGCGCAGATGCGGCTTTCGATGCCATCGGCGGCGAGAATTTCAAGCGCTCGTTCAAGTCGTTG
>JAADGN010000076.1 GCA_013152325.1 Chloroflexota bacterium | reverse complement strand
CGCATGCCGATGACAAGCGGGGTTCCTAGCCGCCGGACATTTTTTGGCGATAGACAGCGCCCAACGCCCTTCCACTTCAAGTGCCCGGCACTTTGGTCGTGCCGGTCACCGCCGCAAAAATCGTTGCAACGATCTTCCTCCTGCCATAGACAGCTCCTGAGCGGAGCGACCGACGGGAGCGAAGTCGAAGGACGGGTCATGCCATCGCCGTCACTGCGTTTCCATCTTCGGATAGACTCTTAATCGGGTAAAATTCTGTCATCCCTGACTGGAGAAAGACTCGTGCAAAAAACACCCCGCTTCAATCGCATCCTTATCCTGATCCTGTTGACAACGACCCTCCTGGCCGGATGCAGCCTGGGCAAGGCGGATCAACCGGTCCCGACGCCCCTTCCCACCGGGACGCCCATGCCAACCGCCACGCTGACGCCCACGCCGGAGATCCCCCTGACGATCCTGCTCCTGCCCGCGGACATGGACCAGGAACTTTCCAACCTGTACCAGACGGTCGTCTATGGCCTGGCGCAGACGGCCGGATACCGTTTCCAGGTGCGCAACACGCTCTCCGTCGCCGACCTGGCGCTGGAGCCGGCGTTGAAAGTGGTCATCGTCCTGCCGCCCGACCCGGGACTGACCGAATTGGCCGCCGCCGCGCCGCAGGCGCAATTCCTGGCGGTCAACATCCCCGGGCTGACCGCGGCAGGCAACCTGAGCGTGTTGGCGGACACCACACGTCCCGACATTACGGCGTTTTTGGCAGGCTACATCGCAGCCATGATCACCGAGGATTATCACGCCGGTATCATGCTCCCCAAAGACGACCCGGCGAGTCCGGTCATGGTGACGGCTTACAACAACGGCGTAGAGTATTTCTGCGGATTGTGCAATCCCTGGGCGGGGCCATTTTACGATTACCCGCTGGTCGTCGAGATCCCCGCGGATGCCCCGCAAAGCGAGTACGGCGCGTACGCGGATTATCTCATCAATTACATGGTCGAGACGATGTACGTTCATCCCAGCCTGGCCACGCCCGAACTGCTGACCTATCTTTCCAGCAGCGGCGTGCTGGTGATCGGCAATTCAACGCCGCAGAAGAAGATGGGCAATTGGGTTGCGACCATCCAGCCGGACGTGGTGCACGCCATTCAAACCGCCTGGCCCGACCTGGTCGCCGGGAATGGCGGGCTTAACGTCCCCTCGCCGCTCGTGTTGGCGGATGTCAACCCGGAGTTTCTGACCCCGGGCAAACAGAAGATGGCTGAACAAGTACTCAGTGATCTGCAAGCCGGGTATATTGACACGGGCGTGAATCAGTAAACTTTCGAGAATCCCCCCAACCCAAACGGTTCCTGGAACTTCAAGTGACCGGCACTTTGGTCGTGCCGGTCACTTCCGCAAAAACCGCTGCAATGAGCGACCGGCGGGCGCGCGGTCGAAGGACGGGTGACGCCATCATCGCTCCTCGACTACGACGATGCTGTCGCTTCGTCTCCGCTCGGAGACTGAGAACTTCAGGTGACCGGCACTTTGAAAGTGCCGGTCACCTCCGCTTCTCCTGCGACGACGCTGTCGCTGCATCTCCGTCCAAAGCGCGGAGTTCGCAAAAGCGACCTAGAACATCATCATCTGCCCCGGCGGAGCGCCCTCGATCGGGTCGCTGTTGACCTGCTCCTCCCACGTCTGACGGTTGATGACGGGGATCTCGGCCAGGGCGCGCAGCAAGCGGAACTTGACGAAGCGCCAGCCCTGCGACGATTGGCGCAGCAGCGGGTCGCGGCGCTGTTTGTAAGCCAGCAGCCCGGCCCGGCCGCCCGGCAGCACGATCAGACTGCGCGCCAGCGGGTAGGGGTTCTCGACCAAAATGCGCCCGACGATGGCCGAAGCCAGCAGGTAGAAAGCATAGGCCGGTTCCGCCTCGTCCCCCCACAGCAGCAATTTTTCCCCGGCGCGGTGAGTGACGTATCCCAGCCGCCCGCCAATCGTCTCGACCAGCGCGGCCATTTCCTCCAGGTCGGCGCGGCGTGCGGAGGGGGCATCCTCGTCGCGCAGCCGCCAGCCGCCGTCCTTCGCAACCCCGTACGATTCCAGCACAGCCCCAACCAGCACCTTGGGCGGTGTGAACAAGCCAGGAAACTGCGTGTAAAGATCGCGTTCGATCTCGATCAACGCACAGCCAGGATTGCGTCCCACGAAACGCACCACGGCCATCTCGACGCGGTCGGGCAGCGGCTCCACCCGACCGCCGTCCGTCCCGTTCGTTCGCAAGCCCCACAACCCGACTTCCAAATTATGCTCGCTGCCCTCGTAGCGGATCAGACGGCTGTCCCCCAACAGGGCGGCATGGACCGCCGCGTTGAGCCGCGTCAGGGACTCGTCCAGCGCCCCCCGGGACGGAAGCAGGCCGTGACGTCCGGCGAGCGCCGCCAAACTGACGGCGTGCAAATGCAGATAGGTCGCCGGTTCGCCCTGGGCGCGCAGATAGTCCCCGACCGCGGATTGAATCCATCCAAGCATGTCGCTGCGAGCCGCAGGCGAAGCGATCTCCTCCTTCATTTCCAGATCGCCTCGCTGCCAGAGAATCTGCAGCGGGTCGTGTGCGGTGCGCAGCGCCAAGCCCTGCAAATCAAAGCCTGAAGCCGCTGCGGCCGCCAGCGCCGCCGAGAGAAAGGACGGTTCCGGCTCGGCCAGCAAGCCGAAAACGAGGGTTTCGGGAGCGAGCAGCTCGAAAAGGGGACGCATTACCGACTGGAGGGCCGCGGCGTGCCAGGCCCAGTCGTAACGGCGTCGGCGCAGGGCGACCTTGAACGGTTCGACTGCGTCCTGTCCCCACAGCCATCCGGCCCACAGCGCGGAGAGCGTCCAGAAAGCCTGGTTGGGGCGCGGCAGGGCGGTCAGTACGGCCCGAACGGGGACTTTGTCGACATGCACGGCCAGGTCCTTCAGCCGCCCTTCGAACAGGCAGATGCCGCCGCTTTCCGGCAGTTTCTCGGGCCAGGTCACCAATTGCACGGACGCCCCGCCATCGGTCCAGGTGTTGATCCCCTCCTCGATTGCCAGCCAGACGTTGTTCTCGTAGAACTGTCCCGGCACGGTCAGTTGGCGCGGGCGCGGGCGTTCGGTCGGGTGCGGCCAGAGCGTATTGGCCGCGTCGCTCGCCGTCAGCAGCAGCGCGGTCAGCGCGCGGCGGCGCTCCGGGGAGAGGGACAAACCGTCCAGACGGTTGAGCAGCGTCCCCAAGGCGTAGATGGCGCGCGGCAGGTAGTGATCGAGCGCATCTTCGACATATTCCCGGTCGGGGTCATTCAGCGGCGCGACGCGTTCGAGCACGCGCGCCCGGGGCAATCCGGCTCCGGCGGCCGCGGCGGCGGCCCGCTCGTCATCCGCAGGGATGGTCAGCCGCTCCCCGGCATCCCCGCAGGCCGGGCACTCGTACACCCTGGCGAACGGCGTCTGGGCATCCTTTCGCCACAGGAACGCCCTGGCCGTGACCGTGCGTTGGCATTTGGCGCATTCGGTCTGATACAACGCCTGCAGATGGGCTTCCAGCCGTTCATCCCCCTTGCGCGAGACGGCCAATTCCGCCAGGGCGGCCTTGAAATCGGACTCGGGAAGCGGGTCGGCAGCCATCTCCAGCAGAAAGCGCAAGACCGGATTATTGGCCGCCACCAGGACGCGATACCCGGCCCGCGCCGCCTCGACCGCCAGCTGCGGAGAGGCCCCGAACGGATCCAGCACCCACGCGCCCGCCGGAACGTGCTCCACGAGCCAGGCCGCGGCGACGCCATCTTCCAACGGCGGAAGGAAACGCGCCAGCGGGCCGGGATTTTTGGGCCGAGTTCCCGGGATATAGGGGAGGGCGGAGAAGATGTCCATCTAGAATTAGTATACTGACCCCCGGAGAAAAAACAAGCGCGGCAGGACCTCCGCTATGCGGTCCCGGAATAGATCACGAACAGGGGAACAGGGAAAAAGAGGGTGGCAAGCGTTCTCACATCCACAAATTTTTGCAGCGCTTGCTTAATCTGGTAAATATCCCTCACGTGATAGTCTCCAGAATAGACCGGCCCGGCCAAAAAACGGCCAACTTTATAGGCCATGTTCTCCGTTGGACCGGAGACGATGATCTCCCCGCCAGGCGAAAGCAGCGCGCACAGATCAGCCAGGATCGCGTTCAAATCATCCACGTGCTCCAGAACGTCCAGGGCGAGGATGAGATCAAGCGAGCCGGGAGGCACGCTTTCGCAGGATGAAGCAAAAGTCACGTTCCCGGCAAACGAAACGAACTCGCCGATCCTTTGAGATGGCGCCAGATCAATATCCACAGCGGTGACCTGGTCAGACAGCCGGGACAGGACGGGCAACATCACACCGCTGCCACAGCCAAAATCCATGACCGCGGAAAGCTTCCCCTTGCGCTCAACGTGCTGTATCACGCGATAAAGCCGCTCCCAAAACAGGAAA
>JAADGN010000041.1 GCA_013152325.1 Chloroflexota bacterium | reverse complement strand
CTTGGCGATCCCACAAAAGCAAAGGCTCTTTGGCGGCAGGCTTTGAAAATTTATCGGGCGATTGAAAGCCCTAATGCAAAAGTTGTGCAAGGTTGGCTTGATGAACTAGCAGAGGTCGAATGACAAGAGAACGTGATAAAATCCAGCGGATATAATCCACTGCGCCAATGCACCAACCAATGCACCGATCAACTAACCAGCCAATGAACCCTTTGATCTACGACTTCGACTTCCCCGAGCTGGCCGCCCGCGTCAAAAGCTGGGGCGAGCCGGGCTACCGCGGCGTGCAGGTCTGGGAAGGCCTCTACAGGAATCTCTGGCTTGCGCCCGAGGAATTCAGCAACCTGCCCAAGGCCCTGCGCGGGAAGATGGGCGGCCTGCTGGCGTTCGAGGCCCTCAGGCCGGTCGCCCGTCACGAATCCAGGGACGGCGAGACCCAAAAGACCCTCTTCGAGCTGCGCGACGGTCTGCGCATCGAGACGGTGCTCATGCGCTACCCGGCCCGCGAAGGCCGTCAAGCCCGCCGCACGCTCTGCATCTCCACCCAGGTCGGCTGCGCGATGGGCTGCACCTTCTGCGCCACCGGGCAGATGGGCTTCAAGCGCCATCTCAGCAGCGGCGAGATCGTCGCGCAGGTGCTGTACTACGCCCGCCAACTGGCCGACGAGGGAGAAAAACTGACCAACGTCGTCGTGATGGGGATGGGCGAACCCTTCCACAACTACGAGGCGACCATGGCCGCCATCGACCGCCTGAACAACCCGCAGGGCTTCGCCTTCGGCGCGCGCCGCTTCACCGTCTCGACCGTCGGGCTGATCCCGCTCATCCGGCGTTTTGCCGACGAAAAGCGGCAGGTCAACCTGGCCGTCTCCCTGCACGCCGCGCAGGACGAGCTGCGCGCCTCCATGCTGCCGATCAACGAAAAATACCCCATCGCCGAACTGCTCGAGGCCTGCCGCTACTACGTGGGCAAGACCCACCGCCGGATCACCTTCGAGTGGGCGCTGATCGAGGGCGTCAACGACACGCCGGAGCAGGCGCACATCCTGGCGCGCAAGGTGAAGGGGCTGCTGTGCCACGTCAACGCCATCCCCCTCAACCCCACGCAGGGCTTCGCCGAGCGCGGCGCGTCCCGTCAGCGGGCGAAGGTCTTCAAGGAAACGCTGGAGCAGGCCGGGGTCCCGTGCACGATCCGGATGCGCCGCGGGGTGGATATCCAGGCCGGCTGCGGGCAGTTGGCTGTCCGGGCTGGGAAAAAGTAGCGGTTGTCGTGTGTTATATTGGTTACGCGAAATCTGCCTTCCCGAAACTTGCCAGAACCCCAAGTTTGCAGTATAGTCTACCTGTCTTTTTAAAAACCCCGTCTCACACAGAAACCACACTATGACTGAAGAAAAACGCTCCTGGCTCGAACGCCCCATCCACCCGTCCCTCCCTGCTGTTACGAACGAAATCCTGCTCTTCGCGCTGATCATGCTGGCGGTCGTCGTCAGTCGTTTTTACGACCTCGGCGCACGCGTCATGAGTCACGACGAGAGTTTGCACACCTATTTCTCGTGGCTGCTCTACAAGGGACAGGGCTACCAGCACACGCCGATGATGCACGGCCCGCTGCAGTTCCACCTGCTGTCGGTCAGCTACTTCCTGTTCGGCGTCAGCGACTTCACCGCCCGCATCCCCTCGGCGCTGTTCAGCGTCGCCTCGGTCTGGATGATCTGGTACTGGCGGCGCTACCTGGGCAAGGCCGGCGCGCTGATCGCCGCGCTGTTCACGCTCATTTCGCCCTACATGCTCTTCTACGGGCGCTACGTGCGCAACGAAACCTTCAGCGGCTTCGCCGGGCTGCTGATGATCTACGCCATCCTGCGCTATTTCGAGCGCGGCGAAAAACGCTACCTCTACATGGTGACGGTCAGCCTGATCATCAATTTCACCGCCAAGGAAACGGCCTTCATCTACGCCGCGCAGGCGCTGCTCTTCCTGGCCGTCTACTTCGCGGCGCGGGTCGTCAACAGACCCTGGAAGGACGCCAGCGCCTACACCGGGTTCATCGTCAGCCTGGCAATCGCCATCCTGCTGGTCGGCAGCGCGCTGGGCTTCGGCCTGTACAGCAAAAGCGCGCCGGGCGCAGCCGCCGTCGAGACCGCGCTGCCAGCCGACCCGTTCACGGCGCAATCGCCGGCGTCCGGATTGTCCTCGCCCGTCTCAGCCGCCGGCGTCCTGGCGGGGTTGGGCATCCTGGCGCTGGCTGTCGCCGCCTATTTCCTGATACGCGGTTTCGGTTGGGAAAAGATACGCGGCGAGCGCTCCTTCGACCTGCTGATGCTGATCGGGACGATGGTCCTGCCCATGCTGACGCCGATCGTGATCAAGGCCGCGGGCTGGAGCCTGCCGACCACCGCCCCCGAACTGGCTGCGCTCACGAGCGGCGACATCGTCAAAGTGGCGGCCGCGCTGGTGGGCGTCTTCGTGGCGGCGATCGCCATCGGCCTGTGGTGGAACGCCGACCTGTGGTGGAAAAACGCGCTGATCTTCTACAGCGTCTTCACCATCCTGTACACGACGTTCTTCACGAACAGCAGCGGCTTCTTCACCGGCCTGCTCGGCTCGCTGGGATACTGGCTGGTGCAGCAGGGCGTGCAGCGCGGCAGCCAGCCCTGGTATTACTACCTGCTCATCCAGATCCCGATCTACGAATTCCTGCCCGCGCTGGGCACGCTCCTGGCGCTCTATTACGGGCTCCGGCGGCGGAAAGCCGCCCCGCCCGCGGCGGGAACGGAGGCGGAAGACGCGGAGCCGGCCGCCGCTTCGGAAGACCCGACCGAGGAGAATTCGCCCATCGTCTTCGCCGTGCTGCTTTGGTGGATCGTCAGCAGCCTGGCCGCCTACTCGTATGCGGGCGAACGCATGCCCTGGCTGACCTATCACATCACCTGGCCGATGATCCTGCTGAGCGGCTGGGCGCTGGGACGATTGATCAAACGCACGGACTGGGCCGGGCTGCGCCAGCGGCAGGCTCCGCTCGCCATGACGCTGATCTTCGTCTTCGTGCTCAGCCTGGTCAACAGCATGCTGAAGCTGGCCGGTCCGTCGAAACCCTTCCAGGGCAAAGACCTGGAGAGCCTGCAGGCCACCGGCGACTTCATCTTCCCCGCGCTGGTCGCGCTCGCCAGCGCCGCCGGGCTGACCCGCCTGCTGCGCGACCGGGACTGGCGCTGGAAAGACGTCCTGGGCAGCGCCGCGCTGGTCGTCTTCGGCCTGCTGGCCGTCCTGACCGGGCGCGCCGCCTACCGCGCCGCATTCATCAACTACGACAACGCCACCGAATACCTGGTCTACGCCCACGCGGCGGGCGGCGTCAAGGATGTCATCGCGCAAACCGAGGAGATCTCCCGCCGCACGACGGGCGACCTGAGCGCCGCCATCGCCTACGACGCCAGCGCGCCGGATACCGGCGTCTCGTGGCCCTTCGTCTGGTACCTGCGCGACTACACCAACCTGCGCTCCTTCGACACGCCGACGCGCGCCCTGCGCGACTCGGTCGCCATCATCGTCGACCAGAAGAATTTCGACAAGATCGAACCGGTCGTCGGGCAGGGCTACTACCGCAGCGACTACATCCGCATGTGGTGGCCCAACCAGGATTATTTCAACCTGACCACCAAACGCGACCCGCACGTCATCTTCGACGACAACTATCCCTGCACGGGCGTGTTCAGCGCGCTCAAACTCTTCCGGAGCACCGACTTCTCGCGCCTCTGCCGGGCCTTCACCGACCCGACCATGCGCGCCGGCATCTTCAACATCTGGCTGAACCGCGACTTCAGCCTGTACGCCCAGGCGACCGGCAGCAACGCGCTGACGCTGACCACCTGGGAGCCGTCCGACCGCATGCGGTTCTACATCCGCAAGGACGTCGCCGCGCAGGTGTGGAATTACGGCGTGATCCCGGAAGCGCAGACGATAGCGGCCGACCCCTACGAGCAGAACGCCGTCACCCTGGCCGCCAACCTGATCTTCGGCGTGAACGGCGCCGGGCCGGGACAATTCGACGCGCCGCGCGGCATCGCCATCGCGCCGGACGGCTCGCTCTACATCGCCGACTCGCGCAACCACCGCATCCAGCATTTCAGCGCGGACGGGGAATTCATCAACGCCTGGGGCGTCTTCGGCGACGCGTCCCTGTCCCCCGCCCCTCCGGGCGCGTTCAACGAACCCTGGGGCGTGGCCGTCGGGCCGGACGGCTCGGTCTACGTGAGCGACACCTGGAATCACCGCATCCAGAAATTCACCGCGGACGGGCAGCCGGTCGCGATGTGGGGGCACTACGGACTGGCGGAAGACGCGGAGACGTTCTGGGGGCCGCGCGGCATCGCCGTCGACGCGCAGGGACGGGTCTACATCGCCGACACCGGCAACAAGCGCATCGTCATCTACAGCGCGGACGGGCAGTACCTGACCGAGTTCGGCTCGACCGGCCTGGAGCCAGGCGAGTTCGACGAGCCGGTCGGCGTGGCCGTCGACGCCGACGGGGTCGTCTACGTGACCGACACCTGGAACCAGCGCGTCCAGTCCTTCGCGGACGGGCTGAGCTACACCCCGCTGGCGCAGTGGGATATCGCCGGCTGGTACGGGCAGTCGCTGGACAACAAGCCCTTCATCGCGGTGGACAACCGGGGCCACGTCTTCGTCACCGACCCGGAGGGCTACCGCGTGCTCGAATTCACCACCGAGGGCGAGTTCGTGCGCACCTGGGGCGATTTCGGCGTCGAGTCCGGGAACTTCGGCCTGGCCGCAGCCGTCGCCGTGGACGCGGAGGGCCGCGTCTGGGTCACAGATGCGGGCAATCACCGCGTGATGCGCTTTACGCTGTCGCCGGAAGAATAGCACGCGCCGGCAGACGGTTCTCGAGTTGGCTTCAAGTGACCGGCACTTTGGAAGCGCCGGTCACCTCCAGTTCCTGAGCGGAGCGACCAGCGGGAGCGCGGTCGCATCGTCCCCGAAGGGGGAAGGGCGACTGAAAGAACGGCTGATGCGAAAACCATTGCACGGAGCGGATCCGATTTTCACGGGGATTCCCAAAGACCCGCCGATTTTCATCCGCTCCGTTTTGCGTCCAGTTTTGCGTCCAATGGTATAATCGCCCTGCTTTTATTCCGGGCATCTGCCTGAAACCAAGGGAGCCTGAATGAAAATTCACGAATATCAATCAAAGCAGACGTTTGCTAAGTACGGCGTCCCGATCCCAAAGGGACGCGTTGCGGCTACCGCCAGCGAGGCGAAAGAGATCGCCAAAGAACTGGGTGGCCGCGTTGTCGTTAAGTCGCAAGTCCTGGTCGGCGGACGCGGCAAAGCCGGGGGCATCAAACTCGCGAAGTCGCCCGAAGAAGCCGAGGAACTCGCCACCCAGATCCTGGGCATGGAGATCAAGGGACTGCCCGTCCGCAAGGTGCTGATCGACGAGGCCGCGAACATCGAAAGCGAGATCTACCTCGGCATCACCAACGACCGGGCGGCGCGCAAACCCGTCATGATGGTATCCGCCGCGGGCGGGGTCGAGATCGAGGAAGTCGCCCGCCTGACGCCGGAGAAGATCATCAAGGTCCACATCGACCCGATCATGGGCCTGCAAGGCTACCAGACGCGTGACATCGCCGCCGGCATCGACCTGGATCGCAAATACTGGAAAGAGTTCGCCAAGATCGCCCAGGCTCTCTGGAAGGCCTATGTCGCCAGCGACGCCACCCTGGCCGAGATCAACCCGCTGGTCATCACCAAGGAGGGGCACCTGCTGGCGGTGGACGGCAAGATGCTGATCGACGACAATGCGCTCTTCCGCCACCCCGACCTGGCCGAGATGCGCGACACCGACGTGGAGGACAAGGCCGAGACCGACGCCCGCAAATACGGCCTTTCGTACATCACGCTGGACGGCGAGATCGGCTGCATGGTCAACGGCGCGGGGCTGGCCATGACCACGATGGACATCGTCAAACTCTTTGGCGGCAGCCCGGCCAACTTCCTGGACATCGGCGGCGGGGCGAACGCGGAGAAGGTCACCGCCGCGTTCCGCATCATCCTTTCCGACCCGAACGTCAAGGCCGTACTGATCAACATTTTCGGCGGCATCACCCGCGGCGACGAGGTCGCCAGAGGCATCCTGACCGCCCTCGATGAAGTCAAGACCGACGTGCCGATGGTCGTCCGGCTGGTCGGCACGAACGCCGAAGAAGGCCGCCAACTGCTGGCCGACGCCGACATGATCACCGCCGAAACGCTGGTCGACGCCGCCAAGAAGGCTGTCGCCGCTGCGCAGAAAGGAGCCTAGCCATGAGCATTCTGGCAAACAAAGACACACGCCTGCTGGTGCAGGGTATTACCGGCAAAGAAGGTCTCTTCCACACGCAGCAAATGGCGGCCTACGGCACCAACGTCGTCGCGGGCGTGACGCCCGGCAAGGGCGGCGAATGGGTGCTGGACGGCAAGGTGCCGGTCTTCGACTCGGTCAAGATCGCCGCCGAAGCGACCGGCGCCAACGCCACTGTCATCTTCGTCCCGGCGCGCTTCGCGGCGGACGCCATGTTCGAGGCCGCCGACGCGGGCATCCCGCTGATCGTCTGCATCACCGAGGGCATCCCCGTCCAGGACATGATGCGCGTGCGCAATTACATCGACCGGAAGGACGTGCGCCTGATCGGGCCGAACTGCCCCGGTCTGTTGACGCCCGGCGAGGCCAAAGTCGGCATCATCCCCGGCGACATCGCCATCCCCGGCAACGTCGGCGCGGTCTCCCGCTCCGGCACGCTGACCTACGAAGTGCTCTACGCCCTCAAACAAAAAGGCCTGGGCGCCAGCACCTGTGTGGGCATCGGCGGCGACCCGATCAACGGGACGAGCTTCGTCGACGTGCTCGCCATGTTCGAGGACGACCCGCAGACCGACAAGGTCGTGCTGCTCGGCGAGATCGGCGGCACGGACGAGGAGCAGGCGGCCGAGTTCATCGCCACCAAGATGACCAAGCCGGTCGCGGCCTTCATCGCCGGCCAGACCGCCCCTCCCGGCAAGCGCATGGGGCACGCCGGAGCCATCATCCAGTCCGGCGCCGGGACCGCCGCGGACAAGATCAAGGCGCTCGAGGCGGCTGGCGTCCGCGTGGCCAAGCACCCCGAAGAGCTGCCCGACCTGCTGGGTTAGTGCATTAGTTCATTAGTGCATCAGTGCATTAGTGCATTCGTTTATTGGTTGGTTGGTTCGCCGGTTCATTTACAGCGAACCAACCAACTCCTTAAACCAAAAAAAGCCTGCCCCCTCACAGAGGCAGGCTTTTTTGGTATTCTACTTGCAAAGTACCGCACTTAGGGCGGTATAATCTATCTGTGTGAGTCGATGTACTTGACCGCCCCGCCCACAGTCGTGATCGTCTGGGCGTCCTCGTCGGAGATCTCAGCGCCAAACTTGTCTTCGAAAGCCATGATCAACTCGACCAGGTCAAGCGAATCGGCTTCCAGCTCTTCGCGGAAACGGGCTTCCGGAACAACCTTCGCCTCGTCCACACCCAGCAAGTCCACAATGATCGCCTTAATTTCACTGAAGGTATCAGCCATTATCATCCTCCTGAATTGATTTCTTGTCAGCTACGAACCGACTTATTGTAACCGCTCTGATGCGCCTGTCAAGACAGTATCAGAACTCAAAGGCAGGAACACTACCTTATGTCAAAAGTTGCGCCGATCAGCAAACGAAAAGCGGACCACATCCGGATCAACCTGGAGGAGGACGTCCAGTCCGCGCGGACGACCGGCCTCGAGCGTTATCGCTTCGTCCATCAGGCCCTGCCCGAAATGGCGTTGGCGGACGTGGACGCCAGCCTGACCCTGTTCGACAGACATCTCCAGGCCCCGATCCTGATCTCGTCGATGACCGGCGGGACGGAGGAAGCTGCCGAGATCAACCGACGTCTGGCCACCGCCGCCCAGGAGACCGGCATCGCCATGGGCGTCGGCTCGCAGCGCGCCGCCATCGA
>JAADGN010000146.1 GCA_013152325.1 Chloroflexota bacterium | reverse complement strand
TTCTCGGAGAGTATCTTGCCCAACAAGCGCAGGTCGTCGGGGTCGTCGTCGATGACGAGCACCTCGCGGATGCTGCCGTCCCCGTTCAGGCGGTCAAGCGCGCCCAGCAAATCATCCTCGATAATCGGCTTGACCAGGTAGTCAGCCGCGCCCAAGCTGTATCCCTTCTCGGCCTCTTCGACAATGCTGCAAATGATGATGGGCGTGTCACGTGTCTCGGGGTCCGACTTTAAGTCGGCGAGCACTTGCCAGCCATCATAGCCCGGCATCATGATGTCCAGGGTGACCGCATACGGTTTTAGCTGTCGCACACGCTCTTTGGCGCGGCTGGGATCGGTCAGGGCGATGACTTGATAGCCCTGAGGCTGCAAATACCGTTCGTACAAGCTGATCACCTGGGCGTCATCATCGATGGCCAGGATGATCTGGCCGCCTTTTTTCTCAGCTTCGTCGCCTTTATTTCGGTAGATCGGCAATGTGAAGTAGAACGTGCTGCCTTTGTCTGTCGAACTGTGCACGCCGATACGCCCACCGTGCATCTTTATCAATTGCTGACAGATTGACAGCCCCAAGCCTGTTCCGCCCGTCTTGCGGGTCGGCGATGAATCCACCTGTGAGAAAGGTTGGAACAGCTTCTTTTGGTCCTCCGGAGAGATGCCGGGGCCGGTATCCGTAATGCTGACCATGACCTCGGGGCGGCCTGCCGGACCGGTCTTTATGCTGGCCTCGACGGAGATCGAGCCTTCGTCGGTAAACTTGGCCGCGTTCGAGAGCAGGTTGATCAACACTTGCCGGATGCGCATGGGGTCGGCGCGGACAGTGGGTATGTCGGAGGTAATATTTTGCTGGAGTTTGACCGGCTTGTCCTTGACGAGCCCGGTCACTGTCGACATGACGCTCTTGACCATCTCGCCCAGGTTGACCTCGTCGAAGGCCAATTCCATCTTGCCCGCCTCGATTTTCGACAGATCGAGGATGTCATTGATCAGGCCAAGCAGGTGCTGCCCGGAGTTATAGATGGCTGTCAGGTCTTGCTGCTGCAAATCGGTGACGGGGCCGTCGATTCCCTTGAGAATGACGCGCGAGAAGCCAATGATCGAGTTGAGCGGGGTGCGCAATTCGTGGCTCATGTTCGCCAGGAACTGGCTCTTCAGGCGATCCAGTTCTCGCATTTCCCTGACAGCTTGTTGCGCAAGCTCGTAAGAGCGAGCATTGTCAATCGCAACAGCAATTTGGTCGCTCAAAACCTGCAGAACCGCGATATCCTCCGGGGTGAATGCATCCACCTCGGTTGCCTGCAAATCGAGTGCGCCAATGACGCGTGTGCCAATGCGCAACGGGATGGCTGCTTCTGCCCGCGTCTCGGGAAGCAAGGGGTTCGGACGGTGGGTGGGATCGACCGCGGTGTTATTGACGATCAGCGGTTCGCCCCTGGACGTGGCTGTACCCACAATTGATTTTGAGCCAACCGTCAGGGAGTGCCCGCGGTGTTTCATCTCTTCGCCCGCCTCGCCAGTGGCCTCACGGACGACGGCATTGAAGCCGGTTTCCTCGATGACGAAAATGGCAGCATGGTAGTAGCCGAATCGTTCGCGGATCAGGTTCACTGTGCGTGAGAACAAGACGTCCAGGTCAAGGGTCGAAGTGACCAGGCGGCTGATCTCTGCCGCGGCGGCCATGTATTCGTTCTGCCGCTGCAAGATCTGTTCGTTCCTCTTGCGCTCAGTGATGTCCTGCGCCGAGGCTACCAACGCAATGGGGGCGCCGTTGTCGTCAGCCAGGATGCTAACGGTCATCCAGGTCGGGAAAGTCGTACCGTCTTTGCGCTTATGTCCCACTTCACCTTGGTTGGCGCCTTCAGCAAAGACCACTTCATTGAATGGGTTTACATCGTCGTGCAGTTGTTCTTCGGTATGGAAGACGCTCAGGTGTTTCCCGATCAATTCTTCAATTGTGTACCCATGCATTTCGGCCCAAGCGCGATTGACGAATTGGATGTTGCCGTCCATGTCGGCAATTGCCATGCCCTCCAGCGATTGCTCAACGGCATTGCCCAAACGCCGAATTTCCACCTCCGCTTTTTTGCGCTCGGTGACATCTCGAGCCACCCAGTAAACTTGATCTTCGGTGAGCTTCGATATACTGGCATCGAACCAGATTTCCTGGTCTTCGATGGTAAGCGGGTACTCGATATTGACGATTTCGTCAGTTTCCAGCGCTTGATGGATAGCCTTGCGGAAAAGTTGGTGTGTTTCCGGAGGCAAGATCTCGTCCATCCGTTGGCCGAGCAGCTCTTCGGGAGGGCGATAGAGGCGTGACGGATTGGTCGGGGCAATGCGCAGATAACGTGTATCCTTGTCAACGACCAGGATGACGTCATTCATGGCTGCGAACAGGGCGCGCAACTCAAGCTCGGATTGTTTCCGTTCGATTGCAACAGCAACCTGGTCGGAAATAAAAACGAGCGTGTCTTTATCCTGCGCTGTCAGACGTTCATCCGCAGAGTAGGTTTGTACGGCCATCACACCAACGGTGCGGTCGCCGCTCTGCAGCGGAACCCCCAACCAATCCATTCCCCGCGTGCCACCGCCCTTGACCACCCCGTCTTTTTCCAACTGGTCATAAACCTCCGGGGTTGCCAGCAAGGGTTTGCCGGTTTTGAGCACGTAACTGGTAAGTCCCTTGTCTGGCTTTTGCGGCGGCAAAGGTTCGTCGTGTTCGTCAACGTGATACGGGAAGGAAAGCAAGCCGCTGATCTCGTCGTAGAGGGCGACATAGAAGTTCTTTGCAGGCATCAGGGTGCCTACCGCCTGATGGATAACGTCGATCAGGCCAACCATGTCCTGCGCCACGAGCGCCGCATTGGAAATTCGGCGGATTGCCTCCTGTACCTTTTCGTTCCGCTTTTGCTCCGTGATGTCTTTGTAAACGCCGCGGTAACCGAGCAATTTCCCGTCGTCGTCGTCCAGCACGGGAACGCCATTGGCCAGCAGAATGACCTCGCGGCCATCCTTGGTCAGGTTGCGGACCTCGAGGTCGATCAGGCGCGCTCTTTGGGCGACAAGTTTCTCAATGGTCTGCCCAAATTCCGGGATATCCTCCTCCGGCATGAACTCAACGACCCGTTTGCCGATGATCTCCTCCGGCCGGTAACCGAGCACATCGACAGCGCGATCGGAACAGTAGCTGTAACGGCCTTGTATGTCAAATTCCCACACCCAGTCGGCGCTGCTCAAGGCCACGTCGCGGAAGCGGGTTTCCGATTCTCGCATTTGCTGGAACAAGCGAGCTCTCTCAATGGTTGTGCTGGCCTGGAGCAGGACCGTCTTGACCAGGCGCATTTCTTTTTCGTCCAGTTGGCGGTCGGGTTCGGCAAAATCAATGCCCACCGTGCCGATAACCTGTTTGTCTGAAAATAACGGCAAGACATAAAGGCTTTGTGTCTTGCGCTGCTTCATAATTTCGCGGATGGTTGCGGCAAGGGGGTTATGATAGACGTCGTTGATAATAAGTGTCTCGCCCTTGGCTATCACAGTCTCCGCAGTGGGGTTGTTTGTAAGCGGGATGACAATACCGATGTCGCTCTGGTCGCTGCCTGACGCTGAAGCATCCGCTGTCAGCACCAGATTCGTTCCGTCTTTGTCAATCAGCGCGATACCAACGTGCAGCGCCGAGACGGAAGCTGCAATTTCATTGGCGATGATCTGCAAGCTCTGGGACAAATCCAGGGATGTTGCCGCGGTACCCACCACACGATTGACCAGCGCCAGCTCTTCGTTGCGCCGCTGGGTTTCCTCAAACAGGCGGGCATTCTGAATGGCAATGGCAGCCTGGCTGGCAATCGATTCGAAGAGGCTGACAGTGTGCTGGTCATATGCGTTGACTTGTTCATAATCTTGAATAGCAATAACGCCAACAACGTGCTCGCCGATAACCATCGGAACACCCAGCCAGGATTTTGGTATGGTTCCAAGCAGGTCGACCCCCAGTGTTTTTACCTGCCTGGCAACATTCTCCCGCATCAATAACGGCTCACACGTGCGCAAAACGTATTCTGCCAACCCTGCGCCTGATTTGCGTGTTTGTCCCCGAATCGCCTTGCCCCGCTCGTAGAGAAGCAGAAAGTCGACTTCATCCTTTGCTTTGTCGTATAGAGCAATATAGAAATTTGTCGTATTCGTCAAGCGTGAAACATATCGGTAAACTGTCTCGGCGACCCCTTGAACGTCAAGGGTAGAGGCCAGTGCGCGTCCCATCTCATTCAGGACGACCAGTTCCTCGGCATGTTCTTGCGTTTCCTGGAACAGGCGCGCGTTTTCCAAAGCCAGGGACAATTGGTCCGCCACCTGCTGAACGAGCATCTGTTCTTCCGGATTCCATTCACGCGGTGCGCTATCGTCAATGACCTGCAGCGTCGCCCAGGATTGTTCGTCCACGCGCAGGGGGAGGGACATCACCGAAAGAGAGCCTGCGATATCCGTTTGAACGTCGGTCTGCACCTCCGCAATGGTGGTTGACTCAGGCTCGGCCTTTAGCACAAGCACGCCGGTTCTCTTTATTGGGGGACGCCGCTTGGGAGCACTGCGTCGGGGCGGACGTTTTCCCTTGACCGCCTGCTCCTTCGTCGCGCTTTCCTCCTCTTTGATCTCGTCAAAGAGCTTGTCAAGCCGGTTGCGAATTTGTTTCTTTGACATACTCAACTAACTCCTGGGCCAAGACCCGATATTGTCGCGAGCCGCGCGTGCTGGGTTTGTACCGCGTGATTGGCAAACCGAGAATTGGGCTTTCACGAAGCTTGGTGTCAATTTCGATAATGCACTGAAAAAGCCCATCACCGAATGCATTTTCCAATTGACTCTGGATGGTGCGATGGGTACGGTTGCGCCGATCCAATAAAGTAATCAAAATGCGGTAGGCCAATGACGGGTTGGTCTCCTTGCGCACCCTGCGCACCAGCGTCATCATATTGCGCAGTGCGTAGGCGGAGAAGTATTCGGCTTGCGTAGGGATGATCAGCAAGTTGGCGGCGTTAAGCGCGTTGAGCGTTACGGCGCCAAGCGCGGGCGGGCAATCTATGAGCAGGAAATCGTATTGCAGGGGGTCGGCAACCAAAATCGCATCCGCCAGCCGGGTCGCATAATTCAGGTGAATCGGGAGCAATTGTTCGGCGCGCTCCATCTTGGTGCTGGATGGGACGATGTCGAGGTTATCGATGTTGGTTTTCTGGCAGACATTTTCAAGCGGCACAGACTCAAGCAGGATATCGCTGGACGTAAGCGTGGCCCCTCCGGGCTCGAACCCCAGCGCCAGTGTCAGATTGGCCTGCGCGTCCAAGTCAATCAACAAGACACGGTGTCCCTGCTCTGCCAGAGCAGCGCCCAGGGAAAGGGTGGTGGTGGTTTTTGCCACACCGCCTTTTTCGTTTGATATCGCAATTGTATATGTCATTTTCGCCTCGCACTTACATAACTAATCTGCTGCCGTTGTTTTATCCGTCGGCTTTCCGGACGATTTTTCCTTCTTCGCCGGCGCGGTTGCGTGAGGCATGATCTGGATACGGCTGGCACCCAATGCATTCCTCAATTCGTCCATTGCCACCTGGAGCATGGTCTGGGGATCGTTCGAGCTGCGTATCTTGGTAGTGATGTTAGAAACCATGCGCTCGCGGTCAGCCCGACGTCGCGCATCGTTATACAGGCGCGCACTGTCCAGCGCGGTGCCCAGTTGCGCGACAAGGGTTTCGGCAAGGCTTATTTCATCCTCGCGCCACGGGTCGGCATTCTCAGGTTTGCACATGCGGATCGCGCCAATGGCCTGACCGCGTACGACAACCGGGACGCTGAGCGTATACCCATCGTCATCTTTTACGGTGCGATTGGACTGGACAGCCCGAATCAATTCCGGTTTCCATTGCTCATCCGACGCCTCGAGAATGGCTCCACGAGCCGCACTGACAAAGCTGCGCCGCGCGCTTGTCTGCAGCAGGCTCTGCCAAGCCTCACGCGTTACTTCACCATACGCACGCTGAACGGACTCCAGGGCTCTCTGGTTTTCGGCAAACAGGCGAGCGTTCTCAATGGCCACTGCAATCTGGTCGGCCAGTACTTGCAAAGTGGCAATGTCGTCTTCGCTAAAAGCGGCTTCCTGTTTGCTCTGAATGTCCAGCGCGCCGACAACTTTTCCGCCGACGCTCAATGGCAAAGCCACCTCGGAGCGCGTTTCGGGCAGATCCGGATTGTCGAAGAAGATGGCATCCTGCCCCACGTCCAGCGCGATGCGCGCCTCGCCTTGTCCGGTTGCATAACCAACGATACCCACCTCGCCGACCTTCAGTTGGTGGTGGCGCGCCAGCATGTGTTGTCCGCCAAGGCTGTTGGCCGCTCGCAGCACAGCGTACTCTCCGCGCTCGTCCAACAAGAAAATGCCCACGTGATAAAAGCCGAATCGGTCGCTGATCAAATGAGCAACTTGAGAAAGCAGTTCGTCCAAATCCCGCAAGGCGGCAACCGCGCTGCCGACCTCGGCCGCGGTCTGTAATTGCACCGCCCGGCGCTCAAGCGCGCGCGTTCGTTCCGCCACGCGTTCTTCCAGCGAATCGATCAGCTCGCGCAGTTGGGCCGTCATGCTGTTAAAGGCACGTGCCAGTGTGCCAATTTCGTCTTCGGATTCGACAGTTGCTTGTGCGTCCAAATCGCCAGCCGAAATTTGTTCAGCCGTGGCGGTGAGGCGAAGTACGGGATTGGTCAACAACCGTCCACTCCCGACAGCCGCCAAGGATGCTGCCACGGCAATAAGCACGGATATGAAAGTTATGGTCCGCTCTTGCTTCTTCAAGGGGCCGGTGAAAACGCTTTGGTCTTGTGAAATTATGACAACCCACGGGCGCGTTTTCATTCTGGCAGCCGCGATCATATCCGGCTCTTCCTCGGCCCCGGCGTTCGCATCTCTTTCGAGGTGTGACAAAGCAGTAAAAACCGGTTCGTCTTCATTGCCTATGTTGTGCAATCCTGCGTCCAATCCCGGCAAATTAGCCACAAGCTGATCAGGGCTTCCGATCGGCATTCGATAATTCATCTGCAATTTGCTCAACACTGTGGCGCTGAGCGGCGTAACTGACCGCAAAACCAGACCGGAATCCTTCCCGTGGGCAAGAAAAATGTATATGGCGTCTGATTTTTCTTCGTCCGCTGAGGACACATACGTCTCGTCCAAAATGGCCGCAAATGATGTTTCACCAACCAACCCGTTGTAACCGGTAACGATCTTCTGCAAAATATAGGCATTGTAGCGTGCACGAATGACGCCAACGATCTCGCCATCTGTTGTGCGGACAGGGGCGCTGAAATACAGATACATCTCGCCGCTCGAAGGCACGTACTCAACGTTCGACACATAGGGAAGACCGGTTTTGAACGGCTGTCGAAAATAGTCGCTTCTGTATTCGTTTTGGTCTGCAACATTGAAAGATGTATCCAATACGTTATTGCCCCAACGGTCGAGCAGGCTGTAGGATTCTATGAAAATGGGATCCCTGTGTTTGAGCGAACGCAGCGCGTCAAGGGCTTTGGCTTGCACTTCCAAATCGTAGTTTTCCAGACGCGAAATGGGCTCTAAGTAATCAGCGAAAACCGGCGATTGGCCGTCAACCCGCAAACTATCCAAGTTCGATTGAATGAAGTCGTCCAACGTGTTGGTGACCAGCGTCGCACCGCCAAGGAGGGTGTTGTTCTGGTATGTCGTCAGGACTGAGTGCAGCGTGCGTGCGCCAATAGCTCTCAACACGATGATTGGCACCAGGACGGTCAAGAGGAATGCCAGGGTCAGTTTGGTTGTCAACAGCAGACGTCGGCGCTGGCGCAGGACAGTAACGATGAAGATTACACTGACAATGATTGCAATAACCAACAGCCCTCTGGACACCTGTTCGGCAGGAGGTTGACGGTAGGGAGGGGCGTAAATATCGTAAAGCAGGATGACAGCGCCAGCGCCAACGCCGATGCTGCTGGCCCAATTAAACTCTCGTGGCTGCAAGACCAGGATGGCAACAAAGGATGTGACGGTGGCAGCGATAAGGCCAAAAACAACGCCCAGCCCGGCAGTCAACGCGTTGCGAAGAAACAATGTCACCAAAAAACTGCTCAACAATATTTTGATGCCTCGCTGCGTTTGGCCACGCCGAACATTTGCCGCGCTGACGATGGTCATTAAAAACAAGAGCAGGACCACCAAACTGTCTGCAAAAGATTGCCAGACTCTGTTGCGCAACGCAAGATTGAGCGAAACGGCCAGGTTTCCAAACGACGCAATCATGAAAACGATCACGACCAGGAAAGCATTGCGCGTTTGCAACGATATGGTGGATGTGGCTAAAGAAGTTTTTTTGGTTGACTCGGTCATATTGATTACCGTTCTGTACTAAGCCTTATCGTAAACGCTTTAAAATTAAACGCCTCATGTCTCAGCCTGCATTCTTTTGGTGCCCATCAGACGGAGGCAGTCCCAGTCGGATCTCAGCTTCCCGCAGGTTGAGGGTGCGCTGCATTTCACGGATAGCGGTTTGCAAAACGGTATCCATGTCCAGCGTTTCGCGCATGCGCGAGGATACTTCGGCAACAATCTGTTCACGTCTGGCTTGCTCGCGCGTATCCTCGAGAAGCCGGGCGTTCTCCACTGCCAAGCCTACCTGGATGGCAATATCGGCGGCCAAGGTTTGCTCTTTCTTCGTCCACTGCTTGTTGCCAGCGCGGGTAAGCGCGATAGTTCCGATTCGCCGTCCACGCAAACTGATGGGGACTTCGATGCTTTGGTCTTTTGGCGACCCGTTGTCCGTTCGCAAATCGCGCATCGGCTTGCTGTTCAGGGATGAAAGTCCCGACGGTGTATAGACATAGCCATGGGAACGTTTTTGCAGATGCTCGCGCCAGGCAGCCCCGGACTGTTCGGCCATGAGAACTTCCAACTGCGCAATGGTCGAATGACTTTCAGCCAGCAGGCGGGCATTTTCGATTGCCAGGGCAATTTGGTCGGCCAGGGTTTCCAAAACTTCAATGCTTTGCTGGTCAAATGCTTGTGCTTCCGTTGACTGAATGTCAAGAATACCGATCACCTTGTCGCGTACGATCAGCGGGAGCGCCATCTCTGAACGTGTCATGGGCAGGTCTGGGTTGTCAAAGAAGGCAGCATCTTCGCCCACATCCAGCGCAATATACGGATGCCGCTCCGCGGCTGCCGCTCCCACAATGCCCTGGGTGCCAACCCGAAGGCGGTGCCCTCGTTTCAGCATGCGTTGTCCGCCTTCAGAGGAGGCTGCTTGCAGCACGGCATATTCGCCCCGGTCGTCCAACAGGAAAATGCCGGCATGATAATAATCAAATTGTTCGGAAATCAGGCGGGTGACATGACCCAACAGCGCCGTGACATCTTGCATGGCAAGCGTACCGTGGGCAACCTGGGCCGCTGCCTGCAATTCTCGGGTTCTGCGCTGCAAATCTGCAGTGCGCTCTTCAACTTGTTCCACAAGGGCCGCTCGAACAGCTTCCAGTTCGCGATTCGCCTGGTGCAGGACATCCAACCGCTCAGTCTCCGTGCGGTTGCGCAAAGAGGCAACAATCACCATCAGGCCGCCAAAAACAAGGAATACGAAAGCCTGAACCATCATCCTGGACGGTTCCAGCCCGCTTATGTACAGTGGAGACGTGGCAATTGCGACTGAATTTGCGATAACCAGAAACGCAAACTCAGGCAGGTTCAAAAGCAGGATGCTGATCGCATAGGCCAGGGGAAGCGTGGCGCCAAGTTGGCTGACAGCACTCTCCGGCCTGACGCTCATCAATCCGTAGCCAGCAGCCGACATTGCAATGATCAGGAGCCAGGCCCCAACGTGGAAATATGGCGTGCGGCTCAAAACATAAGCCAGCAAAGTGGCAAGAGCAACAGGAGCAAGTATCGAAAGATAGGACGGCACTTCCGCCGGGATTGTCAGCATAAGCGCAACCATAAGCGCCGAGTTGGTTAGCGTGAGCACAAACGCGCTGATGGCTAAAAAACGAGCCTGACGCCTCGCCCCGGCCTCCTGGACGGTCGAATGCGGCCTCACAAGCGACTCGAAGAAGAAGGTAAATAAATTCGAACGGCGAGGTATGGGTGACTCGGATACAGACATGTGAGGCTCCTTGTTACTCCTCGACCTTGAGTTCAATCACGGCTTCAGACACCCCCAAAGTCCGCCCCAGCTCTTGCGCGGCGGTTTGCAAAATGTTGTCAATCGTAGCGGACGTCCAGATCTTGCTGGTAATCTCCGCAACCAAACGCTCGTGCAGCGCAAGTTGCTGGCTCTCTTCCAGAAGACGCGCGTTTTCAAGCGCCAGCGCAGCTTGCGTAGCGACTGCCTCGATCCAGCCGCGTTCCTCGGATGACCATTCTTCATCGCCTTCAAGCGTAATTTGCCCAATAATCTGCTCACGCAGGGACAGGGGCACGTTCAACGCCGCAGCTTCACCGCCTCCATCCGAGGGCATCTTTCTGCCAACCGAGAACTCCAGTTCGCCCTCGGTTTGCAGCGTCTCGGACCAGGCCCCGGTCAGGTACTGCCTTTGGGCCGCGCGAATTTCCTGCAGGCTGCGCTGAGTCTCCTGGAAGAGACGGGCATTTTCGAGGGCGATCGCGACCTGGTTGGCCATACCCTGCAAAGTGTCGATGACGTCTGCGTCGAACGCATTTTCCTCTGTGGATTGCGCGTCGAGAGCGCCCAACACCCGGTCGCCGACGATAAGCGGCAACGCGATCTCGGAACGGGTGTGGGGGAGCAGGGGGTTGTCAAAGCGCACGGCTTCCTGCCCAACGTCCAGGGCGATGCGGGCTTGTCGTGTGCTGATAGCCGCGCCAACCATGTTTTTGCCGCCAATCTCAAGGCGGTGTTTCTTCTCTTTCAGCATTCTGCCGGCTTCGCCTGTCGCATCCTGCAATTCCGCCCAACGACCGCTCGGGTCTATGAGGAAAATGGCGGCATAATAATAGCCGAGGCGATCCGTGATCAAATTGACCACCTTCGAGATCAACTCCTCGGGGTCGAGGATTGAGCTGACCACACGCCCTACTTCAGACGTGGCCTTCAATTGTTCAGTCTGCATAACAACTTGCTGTTCGAGAGTTTCCTGCAATTCATCCAGTCGGGAGATCATGCGGTTGAAATGCACCGCCAATTCACCGACCTCGTCGGTTGCAATGATCCTGGCGCGCTGTTTCAGATCCCCTGCTTCAACCTTGTTAAACGTCTCGACAAGATGGCGCAGGGGCTGCGAGACCGAGCGGGCCATCAACAGCGAAATACCCATGCCCAGGATGAGCGCCAGGACGGTCACGACAATGGACTGAATCTGCATGGTGCGCAAAACGGAAGGCGCGCCGGTTGCGAGCGCAGTGGCTGTCTGATGATAACCAATCGGCGCGATCAGGAGCACGCTGGAAATTATCAGCGCCAAAATCACCGTTTGCAATTTGATCGATATCCTGACGCCGGTCGCCCCGCTCAATTGCGCATCAAACTCTTTGGGAAGCAAAACCTCGCGGGCAGGCGTCAGCATACGGTCGATGACCAGCACGGCCAGCATGACAGACCCCAGCGCAGAGACAATGCTCCCGAGCAGTGTGTAGATGATTTGATCTGCGGATGCCCCCAACACGTGATACTGGTATCCCAACAGGGGCAAAATATCGACAAAGAACCCCACGAGCAACGCGACCATACCATAACGCCACGCCAATGAGGTAACCTGCCGCCAGGCGACGATCTCGTCACGAGTCCCTGTTGGCAACTCTTCTCCGCGCGCCCATTGCGTCAAACGCTGACGCGCTTCGCGGTGGAACAGGTGCGTTCCGAGAAGCAATATGGCGTTTCCGGCAATCAGGATGACCAGTATGAACGATGTCGACTGGGCCAATTGTTGACGGGTGAATTCCGCGTTGACCTGGATGGAGTAGGAAGCCGCAACTGTCCCCAGAGTTGCCAATATCTGGGCGATCGCCACCGTGACAACCAGGTACCACCCGCCTGTCCGGCGAAGCATCCGCTCCCAAAAGGTTGGAGAGATGATCGAGCTATCCATGTTTGTTCACATCCTTCTGTTGGCTTTTCGAAGTACTCTCGCCGTCAGGGATTTTCCCGTCGCCTTCGTCGAGGGCCACTTTAATGTGGGCGCGCCGCGCACCAATCGCCTTGCTCAGTTCGTTGGCTGTGGTCGCCAGGATCGTTTGAATATCAGTCGAACGGCGGATTTTGCTGGTGACCTCATAAAGCATGCGCTCGCGCTCCGCTTGACGACGAACCTGCTCCAGCAGACGGGCGTTGGCAATAATGGCGGCCAGACTCCCGCCGAGCGTCCCCAACATTTCTTCGTCATGCTCGTCATAGGCAGCAACCTGTTCGCTCTCAACATTCAGCACGCCCAGAAGTTCGTTGCGGAAAACCAGCGGAATCGCCAATTCGGAGCGCGTATTTGCGCTGACCTGGATATAGCGCGGGTCATCAGCCGTATTGTCGATGCGCAAGGTTTTCTGATGAGCGGCTGCCCACCCAGTCACCCCCGTGCCAATTGGGATGTGTATCTTGTTGACGTCCTCTTCCGAATAGCCAACTGCCGCCCTGACCTCAAGCCCTTCCCGTTCCTTGTTCACCATCAGAATGGCAACCCGGTCGCCGCCCAGTGTCACCTGCAAGCCTTGCACGGCGCTGTCCAGGGCCTCTTCCAGGGTCGTCCCCGAGGCCGCTGACGTGGTAATGTGATGAAGCAGCCTGTGCTGGGATAGATGCTCCTGCGTTTCGGCAAACAACTCGGTGTTGACAACCGCCACGGCCAGCTGGTCCGCCAAGATTTGCAAAGTTTGCAGGTTTTCGTCAGAGAAGGCATACGGGTGTGTACTTTGCACATCGATCACGCCCAAAATTCTCTCGCCCACCTTGAGCGGAATAGCCGCCTCGGCCCGCGTCTCTGGCAGCAGG
Source organism: Chloroflexota bacterium (assembly GCA_013152325.1). Classification (GTDB taxonomy): domain Bacteria; phylum Chloroflexota; class Anaerolineae; order Anaerolineales; family Villigracilaceae; genus Desulfolinea. Next base: position 9,298 of record JAADGN010000146.1, on the reverse strand, counting down.
GGGTTGGCGTAATAGGTTACGTCCTTGTTGGTGTCGTTCACGACCAGGGGCTCACCGCGCCCGGAGACATAACCCACAATCGATTTGGAGCCCACGCCAAGTTTGTGCCCGGTGCGCTTCATTTGCGCGCCTGCCTCTCCCGTGGCCTCGCGGACTATGGCGTATTCGCCGAGCGGATCGATCAAAAAAACAGAGGCATGATAGAAGTCGAACCGCTCACGGATCAGCGTAACCGCGTTGGACAGCAATTCGTCCAGGTGGAGCGAACCGCTGATGTCGCGAGCGATTTCGGCTGCTGTTTGCAGTTGTACGGTCCGTTGGCGACTCTCATCCAACAAGCGCGCGTTATAAATTGCTCCGGCAACTTGTCCGGCCAGGGCCGTGATGAAGCGCAAGTCATTTTCGTCGAAGCTTCTCTCGTGTTCCAGGTCCTGGACGATGAGCGCTCCGATCACCTCGCCGCCAACCTGCAAAGGTACGCCGAGCCAGGATTTGGCCGGCCGGCCAACGATTTTTGCACCCAGGGCGACGGCGCGCCTTTCCGTATCCTCCACCAGCATGAGCGGCTGTCTTGTGCGGATCAAAATGGATGACAGCCCCTCGCCGAGTGGGAAGGGGTCCAGGCTGGAAATCTGTCCGTCTTCATACATATACGGGATGCGGATCGTATCGGATGACATATCGTACAGCGCGAGCACGAAACTGAAATCGCCCATTGTTTGGCGGATCTGCTCGTGCAAAGCACTGTAAAGCGTCGGCAGGTTGCTGGCTGTAGAAATCGCCTGACTGGCAGAAGAGATGGCCTCCAGTTCGGTCAGACGCCGTTCCGTGGTTTCCGAGGCTTTCACCTTGTCGAGCGTCGCCGCAACCATTTCGACCATGCTGGCGTAAGGCTGCGTGACAGGTGCGCTGAGTTGTGTTTTTTGGTGAGCGCCCAGCATAACCAGGGCATACAGTTCACCCTCGCGGGTTACCGGCAGGAGAGCGATCGTTTGACAGTTCATCTGACGCGGAATCCGGGTCAGCGCCCTGGGCAGGGCAGTGGGCGCATCCAAATCAATGATCGCCAGTCCGCTCGCCAGTTGCCCGGCAATCTCGGATGGCGAGACGTTGATGCGCCTGAAGGAATCCAGCGGCGCAGTCTCGCCATCGGGGTCGGACAAAGAAACCAGCTCCAGGCCATCCTCATGCACCGTGAAAACGGCCGAGACGAAAGGTGCATCCTTGAGCACGCGGCCAGTGACTTCCAGCACTTCGTCCTCGGTTTGCGCTTGTGCGATCTGTCGGCTTGAGCGGTAGAGCCGCTCAAGCTCCTGAAGGTTGACCTGCGTAGATTCGATCAGGCTGACGTTTTGAATGGCCGTTGCAATCTGGTTGGCCAGCGTTTGCAGTACGATGATCGTTTCGGGGTCAAAGGCTTCCGACCGGGTGCTTTGCACGTCCAGCGCGCCGAGCACGAGGTTGCCGGATGAAATCGGAATACCTACTTCCGCACGAGTCTTCGGAAGCAACTCGTTTTTGAAATAGACGGGGTCATCCGCAACATCCGAAGCGACGCGCGGTTGGTTATTGGCCGTCACCCAACCAATGATGGACGGGGATCCGACTGCCAATTTGTGGCCGCGTGCGAGCATCTGTTCCGCGGCGGGGCCATAGGCTGCCCTCAGCGTGGCCATCTTCCCCGCACGATCGACCATGAAGATACCGGTGTGATAATAACCAAAACGCTCGACAATTAACGAGACCGTTTTGTTCAACAGCTCGTCCAGATCGAAGGTGGACACAATGCTTTGCGCCACTTCGGCGGCGGTGCGGATCTGTTCAGTGCGCTCTTCGACCTGGAACTCGAGTGAACGGTAAAGGGTGCTCAGCTCATCGGCCATATGGTTGAATGAATAGGCCAGCAAGCCGAGTTCGTCGTCACGCTTGACGGTGGAGCGCATTTGCCAATCGCCCTCGGAGAAGCGGCGAGCCATGTCTGCCAGGCTGAGCACGGGTTTGACGACGCGGTTGGTCGCCACCCAAATGACGAGACCCATGACAATGATCGTCAGAATGAAAAGGGTGATCGTAAACGGGACCAGATTGTTCAGTTGGCCAAACGCTATTTCCTGGGGGAGTTCAAGCACCATCCCCGCTCCGATGGCGGGCATCCAATGCGCCTGGGCGGCAACCGGCACGCCTTCGGCGTTCACGAATTCGAGCAGGGGAGAGAATATCTCGTCGGAACCGACCTCTTCCGTTGGAAGGGCAGCGGCGACAGCCTGATCCTGTTCGGCGGAAGGCACAAACTCCCTTAACTGGTTCGTGTATGCGTCGATCCCGATATACGCCCCTTCTTTGGTAACGTAATACGCCGATGCGGTCGCATCAAAAGAGGTCAGTTCTTCCAGGACATTTTGTGCGCTCGCGCTTTCCGTAATCCCGACCAGAAAGCCCAATGGCTGGCCGCCGGCTGTGCCAAATGGCCTGATCGTTAATAGCGCGAACTGGTTGGACAGAATGGGGGCCAGGTCGAATATACCTATCGAATGCGCCCCTTCGGTAAATTCGCGATAGTCCTTCGATCCAGCGAGCGAGAGACCCTCCCAGTCTGAGCGGGATGCGACGTAAATTACACCATCGGGTTTCACAAGCATGAAGTCTTCGAAAAGCGGCTTGCTGTCCGGGCGATTGACGACGTCGAATTCGGTGATCAGCTGCTGACGGTATGTCGGGAAGGACGGATTGTCATGGGAGACATTTGCGATTTTCTCGACAATATCAAGAAAGGCAGGGCGCCGGGCAATGCGGTCCAGACGAATGGCCCTCGTCGTCATGGTCGCGTTCATGTGGGTAACGTGATTTTGGGCAACGCTTTGCAATTGGTTCGTAACTTGCTCGCGCAACAGATTGCGGGAGCGGGAATACCCCGCAATGCCCATAATGAACACGGGGATCGCGGCAAATGTTAGCAGCGCCAGCATCATCGAGCGCGCCAAGTGCTGCTTGAATTGTGGCACGCTCGAGCCGGTTTGATGCGCGGGCGCCGCGGCCGGCGTCTGAACCGTCATCTTTTCACCTTTTTAGTTGAATTCCCAAACCGGTTCACCGCTCAGGATGCGGCGGATTTGATCCGGGAAGCGATCGGGGTCAAGCGGTTTGCCCAGAAAGCCATCAAAGCCTGAGTCGCGCGCCCTCTTCATCTGTTCGGGGGCGGCTTCAGCGGTGACGGCGACGATGGGAATGCTGCTCAATCGCTCGGAGGCGCGAATCTTTTGCAAGGCTCCGTAGCCGTCCTCATAGGGCAGGCGAATGTCCATCAGGATCAGGTCGAGGCGGGGCAGCGTGTCGGCATATTCGACAACTTCATAGCCAGAGGTCTTCCACTCGCAGTGAATGCCCAGATAACCTAACATGCGGGCGATCAAAACGAAGTTGGCGACATTATCCTCGACCACCAGGACGGTGGCGTCTTTCGGAATGCTTGGTTTACGAATGGGTTGGGTTTCAGTGTCCATAGGGTATAGGGTTGAGAACAGGAATTGCTCGAGACGCAGGGCACTCACATACGATTCAGACATTTGTCTTGTTACCTGTCAGGTAGCGTTCCATCTGCTGTGTCAGAATATCGATGTCGATGGGTTTCTGGATATAGCCGTCGCATCCGGCTTCCAGTGAGCGCTCCCGGTCGCCGCGCATGACGTTGGCCGTTACCGCGATAATGGGGATATTTCTTGAATCCGGCAGGGATTTGATCTGTGACGTCAACGTATAGCCGTCCACATCGGGCATATTGATGTCCATCAGGATGAGCTGCGGGTGATGGGCCTTGATCTGCTGGAACGCCTGTACGGCGCTGTCAGCTTCGATCATCCGGTAGCCCTCCGCCTCGAGTACACGCCGGACCAGCGTTCGGTTTTCGGCATTATCTTCAACGTAAAGAACCGTTACTTTGTTTTGTGTCATAAAAACGATCCTCCGGTTGCCCCTTATTGTACCTACGACTACTAGTCCCTCCATAACAGCAACCTTGCAGATTTGGTCTGCCCCCAAAAAAATGTGTGAAAAAACGCGGACACCCACTGGAAAGGGCGTCCGCGTCGGTCGGGCTTGGGGCCGGCAGGGCAGGGGGGTCAGTCGGCTGCGGCTGACGCCAGCGCTCCTGATCCGTATTGCTGCTCCAGCTCCTGGCGGAACTGTTGTGTGTACAGCCGGTAATAATGCCCGCGCTGCCGCAGCAGCTCGGCGTGGCTGCCCATCTCGGCGATGCGTCCGTCCTCGATGACCAGGATACGGTCTGCGCGGCGGATGGTCGAAAGGCGGTGGGCGACCACGAAGCTCGTCCGCCCGGCCATCAAATGCCCCATGCCGCGCTGGATCAGGGCTTCGGTCAGCGTGTCCACGCTGGAGGTGGCCTCGTCCATGATGAAGAGCTCCGGCTTGGCCAGCACCGCGCGCGCCAGGCTGATCAGTTGTTTTTGCCCGGTCGAGAGCAGGTTGCCGCCCTCGCCGACGTTCTCCTCGTAGCTCTTGGGCAGGGTGGTGATGAAGTCGTGCGCGCCGGCCAGTTTGGCGGCGGCCTCGATCTCCTCGTCCGTCGCCTCGAGCCGCCCGTAGCGGATATTCTCGCGGATAGTGCCGGAGAACAGGTGCGGCGTTTGCAGCACGATGCCCAGCCGCGAGTGGATGCTCTTCAGCGTATATTCCGTGTAGTCGCGGCCGTTGATGCGGACGACGCCTTTCTTTGGCTCGTAAAACCGGCACAGCAGGTTGACAATGGTGGACTTGCCGCCGCCGGTCGGCCCGACCAGGGCGATCGTCTCGCCCGGTTTGACTTTCAACGAGAAATCGGTCAGCACCGGTTTGCGGTCTTCGTAGTAGAAGTCCACGTGGTCGAATTCGATCTCGCCCAGCAGCGTTCCGGCGGGCACCGCGTCGGGCCGGTCATGGACCTCCGGCGTGGTGTCCAGCAATTTGAAGATGCGCTCCGCCGAGGCGATGGCGTGCTGCATCTCCGCATAGACGCGCGCGATGTCCCGGATCGGCCAGAGCATGAAGGTCAGATACGAGACAAAGGCGTGGATGCCGCCGATCGTCAGCAGCCCGGCCTGACTCTGGATGCCGCCGTACCAGACGATCGCGCCCAGCGCGACGGCCGAGACGATCTGCACCACCGGCAGGAAGAGCGCCGAAAGCCAGGCGGCGCGGTAGGAGGCTTCGTACATCTCGCCGGTCAGGGTCCTGAACTCGTTCAGGTTCTCGTCCTCGCGTCCCAGCGCCTTGACGACGCGCACGCCGCTGATATTCTCGTTGTAGGCGCCGGTGATCTTCGAGTTGACCCGCCGCGACCTGCGGAACTCGACCAGGATGCGCTTGCGAAAGCGGACCGCGATCACGACCAGCACCGGGATGATGGCAAAGACGATCAGCGCCAGCCGCCAGTTGATGACCATCATGAAGATCACCGAGGTGGCGATGTTGGTGATGGCCCAGGTCGTGTCGAGCAGCCCCCAGGTCATCAGGTTGGCGACGCGGCCGGAGTCGGAGGTGACGCGCGCCATCAGCCGCCCGACGGACATCTGACTGTAGTAGGAGAGCGACAGGTCTTGCAGCCGCTCGAACATCATCTTGCGCAGGTCATACTGGACGCGCTCGCCCAGCACGCCGGCCAGGTAGACGAAACTGAAGACCATCCCGGCCTGCAGCACGATGAACCCGCCGTAGATGGCGGCCAGGTGCAGCATCCGCGCAGGGTCGTGGGCGCTGATCCCCTCGTCGATGATCATTTTGTTGAGATAGGTGAACAGACCGTCCAGCGCGGAGGTGATGGCGATGGCGGTGAAAAAGCCGGTCACCCAGCGCCAGTGCGGCCTTAACAGGCCGAGGATGCGCTTCATCACCGGCGCGGTCAGTTGACTGGTGTACTCTTCTTCTTCAAGTTCGATTTCAGGCATGATGATTCTCTCTTCGCGGTACACGGATAGACATTACGCAGCGCTGGCTATCTCCTGCTCAAGCGCCTCGTCGATGCGCGTCTGGATGTCGTAAATCTGACGGTACATCCCGCCCTCGGCCAGGAGCGCCTTGTGCGTGCCCATCTGCACGACTTCGCCCTTGTCGAGCACCAGGATCAGGTCCGCGGCCATCACGGACTGGATGCGGTGGGCGATGATGAACGTGGTCCGGTTTTGCATCAGCGCGTGCAGCGCGGCGCGGATCTCGGCCTCGGTTTCGGTGTCTACGCTGGAGGTCGAATCGTCCAGGATCAGGATGCGCGGGTTCTTGAGCAGCGTGCGGGCGATCGCCACGCGCTGCTTCTGCCCGCCGGAGAGCGTGACGCCCTTCTCGCCGACCAGCGTATCGTAGCCGTCCGGGAAGCTCATGATGACGTCGTGGACGGCCGCGGCGCGGGCGGCTTTCTCGATCTCGGCCTGCGAGACGTCCCGCCCGACGCCGTAGGTGATATTCTCCCGGAGCGAACGCGAGAACAGGAAGGGTTCCTGCTCGACGATGCCGATCTGCCGGCGCAGGTATGCGCGCGGATAATCCCTCAGGTCGCGCCCGTCCAGCGTCAGGCGTCCGCCGGTGTACTCGTAGAAACGCGGCAGCAGGTTGACCAGCGAGGTCTTGCCGGAGCCGGTCGAGCCCAGCAGGGCGATGGCCTGTCCCGGCTCGCAGCGGAAGGAGACGTGTTTCAGCACCGGCGTTCCGTCCGATTTGACGTCGTCGTAGGCGAAAGAGACGTCCTCGAAGACGATTTCGCCGCGCACCGGCCCGGCGGGATGGACCTTGCCGTCGGTCAGCGGCTCGCGCGCCTGCTTGACGATCTCCATCAGGCGGCTGTACGAGACCAGCCCGGTGGAGGTCTGCACGATCAGCCGGCCCAGGTTGCGGATCGGCCAGATCAGCCAGGCCACCAGCCCGACGTAGGCCAGGTACGTCCCGACGGTGATCTCGCCGTTGATGGCCATCATGGCCGCGAAGATGAAGCCGCCCAGCATCTGCGCGCCCAGCACGATATCCGAGAGCGGCCAGAAGAGCGAGTGCATTTTCAGCAGCTCGCGGCCGCGCTCGAATTTGCCCCAATTTTCCCGCTCGAATTTGTCGCGCTCATAGGGCTGCCGGGCGAAAGCCTTGACCACGCGCACGCCGCTCAGGTTCTCCTGCAGGGTGGTGGAGAGCACGGCCTCCTGTTCCTGGTATTTTTCGTAGCGTTTGATCACTTTGCCGAAGAACCACAGCGAAACGAACAGCATGAACGGGATGACGATGACCGAGACCCAGGCCAGCTTGGCGTTCAGCCTGAGCAGGGCGATGAAATTGATGACGAAGATCAGCACGATGCGTCCCACGCCGATGGCCTGTTCGTTGAAAAAGCGGCGCAGCGCGTCGACGTCGGAGGTGACGCGCTCGATCAGATCGCCGGTGGGCGTGCTGCCGTGATAGGAGAAGCTCAGCCGCTGGATGTGGTCGAAGAGGAAGTCGCGCAGGCGGCGGGTGATGCCCTCGGCGGTGTAGGCGGCCCATCGTCCGGAGATGAACGAGAACCCGCCTTCGAAGAGGGCCAGGCCGACGAAGCCGAGCGCGATCAGCGCCAGCGAACGGGACATGTCCCCGCCGATGGGCGTCGCGTCGCCGGTCAGCGTATCCGCAAAATAGCGCAGCAGCAGGTAGGTGAGCGTCTTGGAGAGGGCCGAGATGGCCAGCGCGAGCGCCGCGCCGAGGTAGGGCAGGCGGTAATCGCTCATCATGCGCCACAGGCCCCTCAGACGGTTGTCCGAGATGGCGCGGCGAAAGTCGAAGGTGGTTGGCTGGGTCATGGGGTGTGCCTCGATCTCCCTGTATGACATTGCGGGGCGCAGCCGGGGCGAACTCCGCCGGCCGCTTGCAACGCCGTCCGTTTAACAAAAAAACCACGATGCAGAGCGCACCGTGGCTGAAAACGACACAAACCGGGCCTAATGGCCGGGGGGCGCACTGCGAACAGGCAAAAGTACAACATCTGCCGGGATCAGAACCTGGGCTTTGAACATGGGTTCGTGCGCTCCTTTCGTAGAATTTGCCCTCTTGCAAGAGCGAAGAGAGTCTATCATCGGGGCGGAGGGCTGTCAAGGAAATGCTGACCGGGAATCAGCGCCCGGCGGTCAGTTTCCCTCGTCGAAAATCTCGTAATAGCCGCGATCCAGCTCGTCGTCGGACAGGTGCGCGTAGCGCTGCGTGACGGCGATATTGCTGTGGCGGGCCAGCGCCTGCGCCATTTTCAGGTTGCCCGTGGCGCGCAGCACCGTCGTCACGAAATAGTGCCGGAAGGAGTGGGGGGTTATCTCGCCCCGGGCTTCATCGCCCAGCGCCTGCCGGACGCGCGCCTTGACGATATTGCGTCCCGTTGTGGTGGTGATGGGTTTGACCTTTTCCCCCGCGCCCTTGTCGTGACGGGCGAAGAGGGGCAGGGAGGCCAGCGGCCGGCCGGATGATCCGTCCAGCGCGGCGCGGGCGGCGAGATAATCGCGCAGGGCGGCCATCGAACGCGCCGAAAAGCGGACCACGGCCTGCTTGTCGCCCTTGCCGATGATGACCGCGCGGCCCTCGTTCCAGTCCAGGTCGCCGCGCCGCAGCGCACAGGCCTCGTGGACGCGCAGGCCGGTATCCGCCAGCGTGACGATGAAAGCGCGGTCGCGTAGTGCGCGTAACCGTAGCTTTTTGTCTTCGAACGTCTGTTCTAGAAAGCCGTTCACGAATGCGAGCACTTTTTCGATGGCCTCGCGCGGGAACTGGGGCAGGCGCTGTCCCGGCCGGCGGGCGCGCTGGCGGATCAGCAGCCGCAGGCGGGGCAGGTTGATCTCGGCCAGACGCTCGGCGGCCAGGTATTCGTAGAAACCGGTCACAGCCGTCAGATAGAGGCGCTCGGTGGCCGGCGAGAAATTTTTCAGATAGGCGGCCATCCAGGCGATCGCGTCTTCATTTAACTTCGTGGTGGGAGACGTCTCCGGGGGGATCCAGTACTCATCGAGCACACGGCTGAACATTTGCAGCGCGTTGCGGTACGTTCTGGCGGTGTTCTGGCTGCGGGCCAGCGCAACGTTGTCCAGATACGCGGAAATGGCCTGGGAGATGGTTTGCTCGTTCATTCGTTGCCGTCCTTATGCTTTTTATAATAATACTTATCGAAAGCATTCGCAGTATACGCCGGGAAGGCCCGCCTGTCAAGCCCCCCCCACTCTCAAGTGTCATTGCGAGACCGCGAAGCGGTCATGGCAATCTTGTGTAATTTGCAAACTTGGGATTGCCGCGACGCCGTCAATGGCGGCCCCTCGCA